>JBIIYN010000189.1:0-7472 GCA_044346795.1 Pirellulales bacterium | reverse complement strand
ACCGCCGCCCGCAGGAGGAGCGACCAGGTCGGCGCGTCGGTCGAGGCGGCCGTGCCCGCCGTCGGCCCGGTCATCTTTACCACGGCGAACACGAGGTGAAACAGCGACAGGAATCCGGCGACGACCGCCAGCCGCGACCGCAGCAGCGACGCCGGCGTGGTATCGGCCTTTTCGTCCACGGCGCCCGACTCGAGGTCGATCTCGTCGCCGGGATCGACCTCCTGCGGGCGGCCGGGCTCGTCCTTCGCTGCGTGCATGGGTGATGTCCTTCTTGCGGAAACGGCTTCGAGGGAGCGGCGGGAATGGCTCACCGCAGTCGTGAAAGCCTCCCTCAGGGCTTGTGGCCGTGCTCCGGCTCGAGTGTGTCGGGGAGGCCGGGGAGGGACGACGGATCGGGCAGGGGCACCTCACGCAGCCACGACCGTGCCCTCTTCAGCCCTTCGTCGATCGCATCCTTCCGGCCGGCGACGCTCTCCTCGACCGTGTCGACCGCCCGCTTGACGGCCGCGACGATGCGTCCTTCCTCATCGCTGCCGCCGTGGAGCCAGGGCACGAAGAGATACGCGACGGCGACGGCAGCGAGCGTCAGCAGCGGGGTCCGCATGCGGATCAACGTGTCGCGGTACCGCTGCCAATCGGACCAGAGGTAGTAGAGCGTGAGCGGCGGGACGAGAAAGAGCGTGCCCTGGATCGGGTTCTTGCGGAACGAGAGCGTGACGAGGCTCGTGAGATCCCCCGCGATGCCGACGAGGTTCAGGGCGACGATCGCCCAGCACAGCCAGGCCGCGAGCGAGTGCCTGCCGATCATGCCGCTGGCGACCGCCAGGATGACGAGGATGAACGATACCGTGTAGCTCGTCTCGCTGACCCAGGCGGTCCAGCGGCCGAGCAGGCCGAAGAACGAGCGGTAGGCGACGACCATCGGCGACGACCCGCCCGGCATCGGCCGCCCGAACAGCGCACCCACGAGTCCGACGAGCCACGTGAGCGTCGTCCGCAGCACGGCGAAGACGATGCCGACCGCCGTCACGACGGCCCCGGCAGGATCGGCCATGCCACCCTGTGCAGACGGACTCGCGCCGCGATGAGGCGCGGCCGTCGGTCGCTGCGCCGGGGCTGCCGCGCGCCGCGGCCCCGCGGGAGTGGGCGCGGTCAGCACCTTGGCCACCGGCCCGACGATGGCCGGCCCGAGTTCGGCGTTGCCCCAGTCAGACTCCGCGAGGGCCGGCACGTCGACCGGCGTCAAGGGCCGGAGCTGGTAGCCGCTGTCCGTATCGGCGGAGGGGGCCGCCGGAGCCTTGGCCGCAGTCGGCAATTGCCGCGCGACCGCCGCCCGCCAGTCCCCGGCCGACGACGGTGTCGATCCGGCCGCCGCCGTCGCCTCCGCCGCGGCCGGCACGGTCGTCCGCTGCCCGCAGTGGCGGCAGCGGCCGATCCGGCCCGCCGCCGCCGCCTCCGCCACGAGCGTCCGCGCACAGTGGGGGCAGGCGAAGCTGATCTTCAAGGCGAAACCCTCGCGGAGCCGGGACTGCCCCGGGGATTCGTGAGGATATGACGGCCCACGATCCAACCGCAAGTCCCACACGGCAAGCCTCAGACCGCACGTCTCAGGCCCGCCCTGCGCCGCCTCATGTTCGGAGCGACCGGTGTTCAGAGCGACTGGAACAGCGGCGACCGGGCGAAGGCCTCCACCAGCGACCGCAGCCGGTAGCCGTCGGGCCGGGCCGACTCGAGGACCGCCTCGATCATCGCGGCGTCGTCGATCGTCGGCACCCGGCGGAGCCCATAGGTGACGAGCTGTCCGATGAACGCCCGGGCGAACCGCTCGGCATCGGCCGCGAGGAGCCGCTTGAACTCGGCCGGTCCGGCGAAGCTACGGCCGTCGGATAGCGTGCCCGACGCGTCCACCAGCGGATCCTCCCCCGTGCCTCCCTCGACCCGCTCGCGATCCCGCCAGCGGCCGAGGGCGTCGTAGTTGTCGAACGCGAACCCGAGCGGGTCGATCGCGGAGTGGCAGGCGGCGCAGGTCGCGTGGCTCGAGTGGGCCGCGAGCTGCATGCGGACGGTGGCCTTGGGCTGGTCTCGCGACGTCGCCTCGAGCGGCTCGACGTTCGGCGGTGGAGGCGGCGGCGAACGCCCGGTGACGGTTTCGAACACCCAGGCGCCACGATGCACCGGCCGGTGCCGCGTGCCGTCGGAGGTGAGCGACAGCACCGCCGCCTGCGTCAGCAGCCCGCCCCGCCTGCCGTCGTCGGAGACCGCCACCCGCTGCCAGCCGGAGGCAGCCGGTGGATCGAGACCGTAGTGGCGGGCGAGCCGGGGATTGAGCACCGTCCAATCGGAATCGAGGAATTCGGCGATCGGCCGATTCTCGGTGAACATCGCCGCGAAATACCGGGAGGATTCGTCCGCCATGCTCCGCTCGAGCCAGCCGTCGTAGTCGGGATAGAGCGCCTTGTCGGGAGGAAACATGCCGAGCCGATGAAGCTGCAGCCATTGCCGCGGAAAGCTCTCCAGGAACCGCTCCACCCGCGGATCGTCGAGCATCCGCCCCACCTGTTCGGCGAGCACGGCCGGTTCGTGCAGTTTCCCAGCGCGGGCGTCGGCGAGGAGCCTCTCGTCGGGGATCGAACTCCAGAGGAAGAACGAGAGCCGCGAGGCGAGTTCGACGTCGTCGACACGATCCCGCCGCGCGACCGGTGCACCCTCGCGGAGATAGCAGAACTGGTGCGAGGTCAGCACCGCCGTCACCGCCGCCCGGTAGGCCGCCGGAAGGGCCGCTCCATCGGCCAACTGCCGGGCCACGAGGTCGGCGAGCGGCGCGATCTCCCGCTCCTCCACCGGTCGCCGCCAGGCCCGTTCCGCGAGCCGGACGAGGCAGCCGCGAACCTGCGCCGGGTCGTCGCCCTCCGGGAACAGGCCGCGACGCTTGTTGCGGTCGGCGTCGAGTTCGATGGGGCCCTCGACCACGACGGAGTCGATGAGCACGAGCGGCACCAGCGGCGTGCCGTCGGCGGCCAGGAGCAACGCATTGCGGGGATCGGGCCGATACGCCGCGAGCGTGGCAACGGTCTGGGGCACACCGTTGTGCACGCCGGGGTTTTGGAGCGAGAACGTGCCCGGAGCCTCGTTGAGCAGGTCGATCGGCCCGGCGGGGAGCAAGCGCTCGAGGCTGATCTCGACCGGCGCGGCCTCGGCGGCGACGAGGTCGGCGCCGTCGAGCACCCGCTTGATGCCGGCATGCCAGAGCGAGAGCCGCGGAACGCGGCCCTTGAACGAGGCGAGGCCGCTCGCCCGGATCCGCAGGCGATAGAGGCCCGGCGTGGCGAGCCTGCCGACCGGCCGCCGCGTGCCGGGTGCGAGCAGCCACCGCTGCCCGTCCGGCGGCGCGAGGCGAATGGTCTGACTTGGCACGGGACGATCGGGAAATGCCAGCGTCGCGGCCGTCTCGGCCGCCTGCAGATACCGTTCGACGTGGTCGGGGGCGAGCGTGAGCACCGCCCCGACCCGTTCGAATCCATGCCACCGCGGGTCCTCGTGGAGCAGGCCGGGCTCCCTGACGTCGAGGTGCACGCCGAGCAGGTCGTAGATCGCATGCCCGTATTCCTCGCGGCTGAGGCGATAGAGGCTCACCGGCCCCCGGCGGCCCATGCGGACGGCCTGTCCCGCCTCGAGCCGACGACTGATCCAGGCGATCGTGTCGCCGATCTCGGGCCCCGACGGCCGCGGCTCCTCCTGGGGCGGCATCTCGCCGGCCGCGATCCGCGTCCGCACCTCGGCCCACCGTTCGGCCACCGTCATGTCGCCGAAGTCGCGGGCCAGGGTGTCGAGGCGGAAGCCCCCCTCCTGCGTGCCCGCATCGTGGCACCGCAGACAGTGCCGGGAGAAAAACGTCTCCGCCGCCTCGTCGGCCTGCGGCGCGGCGGACGCGGGGCCGGCGAGAGCGAGCAGGAGGCCGGCGGCAACCGCGGCCGCGTTCGTGAAGGCTTTCATCCGGTGGTTCTTCATCGGGTATTTCCTCGTCCGGCATTTCATGGTCGCACCATCCGCTGCGACTTCTCGCGGTCTTCGTCGGACAGCAGCCGTTCCTCGGGGGGCATCGTCACGAATCTCCAACCATCGGCCTTCACCCGCACGATCCTGCCCGGACGGTAGCCGTCGAGCAGTTCCTCGAAGGCGAGCGTGGCATGCACGCCGCTCGACCCCGGGGGCGGATCGGCATCGGTCTTCCAATCGACCACCTTGCCGATCTTCTTGTCGCCGCGGTGGTACCAGGTGCGGAGCGTCTTCTCCGACACCGCCACGCCGAACCCGGCCTCCCGCTCTGCCTCCAGTTCCGCGAGCAGCCGGGGATCGGTGTTGCTGAAGAAGGTCAGCCCCAGCCGGCCGCCGCCGTGGTCGGCCGGTTCGAGCCAGTCGACGCGGGCCGGCACCCACCGCTGCCGCTGGTGGCGGAGGTGGCGGCGGAGCTGCAATTCGGTCGCGAAATTTCTGCTGGCGTCGTCGAGCCAGATGTCGGTGACGCCGTATTCCCGCTGCTGCCACGCGGGCGCCCAGCCGAGATTCACCTGCACCGTCATGCCCGGCTCGACCGCCGCGACCTCCACGAGCCGCCTGTCCTGCCAGACCCGCGTCACGGCATCGATGTCGAAGCGGTAGCGTTCGTTGATGCCGCCGGGCACCGCGGGCCCCACCGGCTCGAGAAAGACGTGCCCCTGATCCGGCGCGATCGAGGCCACCTTCCACGCCCGACCGCGGCGGGCATAGAAGCTGAAGTCGTCCTCGAGCACGACCGCGTGATCGTAGCGGTGCTCCGGCCGCACGAAGCCCTCCCGCGGCGGCGGCACGGTGCCTTCCTCCCCTGGGGGCGGCAGGACGAACCGGCCGTGGAGGTGCGTGCCCAGGGGCACGTCCCTGAGTTCGGCCCGCGCGCCGTGGAGCCAGACCTCCGCGTATGGGAGCAGCGTGAAGGCGTGCAGGCTGAAGTGCGGGGTGAACACGTCGTGCAGCCCGTCGGGCCGCAGGCAGCCGCGGCGATTGACCCGGTCGATCTCCACCAGCTCTCCGGCCAGGTGGATGCCCGCCCCCGGCAACGGAAAGCCGTCGGCCGGCGGCACCGCATCGCGGACGGCCGCGTCCTCCGCGGGCGGAGGCGGCGGCCCGCCGGCCCGGCCCGTCGCGGCAGCAAGCGGCACGAGGGCCAGCAGCAGCCATCCGACGGTGCAAGCGGTCGTGCCAGTGCGATCGGTCATGCGACACTCTTCCGATGACGGGGCGAGCAACGCCCACTCCGATTCAAGTATCGCACCGTACAGGCCCCGCGTCATGCCACGCAAATCCGTCTCAGCTGTCCGCGGGAGCCGGCCCTTCCGCGGCCCGGCGTGGGGCGAGGCGGTTTTTCGCGGGTTTTCATGCCCTCCTGGCAACCGATTTTCGCCGGGCCTTCGCGGTGAGTCGATCCGGCGGCAGCACGATCTGGCAGCAGCCGAGATTCAACGTGTCGCCACGGCCGTCCTTCCGGCCGGCCTCCCTGGGGAGCCGCTCGAGCACGCCCGGCTGCATCGCATACCAGACGAACCGGCCCTCCTTCCGTCCCTTGACGAGTCCCGAGACCTCCAGCACGTGGAGGTGATGCGAGGCGTTGACTACCGGCACGCCAAGCATGGCAGCCACTTCGCCGACGTTGTGCGATTCTTCGGCAAGAAAGCGGACGATCTTCAGCCGCTCTGGCGACGCCAGCGAGGCGAGCAGCTTGGCGCAGCGTTCGGGTTGCAGGGAATCGGTGGTCGGCACGGACGGTCTCGACGACGTTGCCACATGACTCTCGACACGAGCTCGCAGGGTACGGCCGGAACGTCCGCTCCATACCTGCCTCCGGCATTCTGGCGTGCGAGGCGCCCGGCTGCCAAGAGACGGTGGCGGAATCACGCCGGCGGGCCGACCGCTGCGGCCGATTGCCGCAGTCCGGACGACATGATACCGTGCCGTCGATGCAACACTCAAACAACCATGCGAATGACAGCGGTCTTCCGATGCGGGAAGATGGGACACACCACGGCTTCAGTCTCGTCGAACTGCTCGTCGTCATCGCCATCATCGGCACGCTCGTGGGGCTGCTGCTTCCGGCGGTGCAGATGGCCCGCGAGGCCGCCCGCCGCATCGCCTGCCAGAACCGCTTCAGGCAGGTGGGCATCGCCTACCACAACGAAGCCGCCGCCAAGGGCAACCGATTCGCACCGCGAATGATCCAGGATCCGACCAAGTCGGCCGGGTGGGGCATCTTCCTGCTGCCGTTCCTCGAGCAGGAGGAACTCTTCCGGCGATACAACTTCGATGCGCCGTTTTTCTACGCGAATCCGGCCTACGGCATCGACAACGCGTCGGTGGCGGCGACGGCCATCGCGGATTTCCTCTGTCCATCGGCGCCCCCGCGGACCGGACCGTACACCTACACGTTCCCGAGCCCCGCATTCACGTGGCAGTCCTACGCGGCCGACATGACGCCGCTGGCCCGCGTCAGCGGTGGCAGGCCCGAGGACAACCCGTCACTCGTTGCCTACTTGGGCCTCGCGTTGACACCGTCTCAGTGCGCCGCCGCGCTCGATCAGGATGCCCGCGTCTCCTTGGCCAAGATCGAGGATGGCACGTCCAAGACACTCTTCCTCGTGGAGGCCGCGGGGAAAAACGATCTCTGGCAATCCGGCCGGAAGAACGGCCAGTTGAGCGGCTGGCCCGCCGGCCAGGGGGGCTGGGCCGATGCCACCAGCGGCGGGTCCGTTTTCCACGGCAGTTCGGGCGACGGCATGACGGGGCCGGGCACCTGCGGAATCAACTGTTCCAACGACTACGGCCTCTACGCCTTCCATCCGGGCGGCGCCACCACGCTGCTGGCCGACGGTTCCGTGCGGTTTCTCGCCGATAGGGTCGACATCGTCACGCTCGTGGGGCTCGTCACCCGGGCGGGCGGTGAGAATCTTTCGACGCCATGACCGCCCGACGCCATGCCATTCTCGACTCGTCTCCCGCTTCGTTTCGGCCTGCCGGTCCACGCGGCCGTCGTCATGGCAGCCCTCGCCACGGGGTGCGGCACGCGCCAGGCCGGCAAGACGACGTATCCGGTGTCCGGCATACTTCTCGATGCCGCCCGCAGGCCGGCCGCCGGTGCCACGGTGATCCTTCAGCCCGTCACGAAAGACGACCGCGACCCTGCCCGGCCGACGGCGACGGTCGGCGCGGATGGGTCGTTTCGACTGACGACGTATCGCACCGGTGACGGCGCAGCGGAAGGCGAGTACGTGGTGACGGTCGTCTGGCCGGAGCCGCGGAAGTCACCGCTGGATCCGCCCGGCCGCGATCGCCTCGGTGGAAAATGGATGAAGCCCGGCCCCTCATCCCCACGGGTTCGAATCGGCCCGCATTCGGGCCCTCTCCTTCCGGAAATCGTCCTGCCGGCCGACCCCTGACCGGCCTTC
>JBIIYN010000174.1:0-8287 GCA_044346795.1 Pirellulales bacterium | reverse complement strand
CGATTCCACCCAGCGGCCGTTCGTGACGAGCGTCGTGCCGGTGGTCGGCGACTTCGCCGCGGCCCAGCAGCCGGTGATCACGGTGCTCTCCGAGGGCACCGCCATCAACGTGCAGGCGGTCGTCTCGAGCGACCGCCGGTTCGTCCGGCTCACGCTCGTGCCGTTCTTCTCGCAGATCGGCAAGGTCGAGCAGTTCCAGTTCGAGGGCACGCGGTCGACGAAGTCGAAGAGCAGCGACGAAAAGACGGGGCTCAGCGGCGACGCCAACGCCGGGGCGCCCCTGCAGGCCGGCGTGGAGACGCAGGCCAAGGCGAACCGCGAGGAGGAGATCTTCTCCCGGGGCACCACGATCCAGCTGCCGGAATTCATCTTCACGACCGTCACCACGACCGTCAGCGTTCCCGACGGCGGCACGGTGCTGCTCGGCGGCATCAAGCGGCTCCGCGAGGGCCGCAACGAATTCGGCGTGCCGATCCTTTCGAAGATTCCCTACATCAACCGCCTCTTCAAGAACGTGGGCATGGGCCGCACGACCGACAGCCTGATGCTGATGGTGACGCCACGGATCATCATCCAGGAGGAAGAGGAGGACAAGCTGCTCGGGAAAGAGCGACCGTGAGCCGCGGCCCCGGTTTACGCAGCGCCGCCCACGGCAGCCCTTCGCCATGCTGAAATTCTTCCTCTTCGCCGGCGCACTCTTGGGCGGGCTGGGCGTGGCGGCGGGCTCGTTCGGAGCCCACGGCCTGAAGCACCTGCTCGATGCCTCCGGCCGGGCCGACAACTGGGAGACGGCGGTGCGCTACTGCCTCTTCCACGCCCTGGCCCTGCTCGTGATCGCGGTCATGGCGGCGCTGCCGCAGGCGGGCCCCGCCACGCAGGGCCTGCTGAGGGCCGCGGGTTGGTGCTTTCTCGTGGGTACGGCGATCTTCAGCGGCTGCCTGGCGGCGCTGGCCCTCTCGGGCGTGCGAATCCTCGGCGCCATCGTGCCGATCGGCGGCCTGCTGTTCCTCGTCGGCTGGGCCCTCGTGGCCGCCGCCGCCCTGACGCTCAAGACACCCCGCTGAGCCCGCGTCCACTATTGCCCCGACGCCGCATCCAGTTCGTCTTGGACGTCCCGCTCGGCCTCGGTGTCCTCGACCTCCGCGTCCATCTCCTCGTCCTGCACGTCCCGCTCGGCCTTTTCGTCGTCCGATGCTTCGGCGGGCTCGCTCGGCTCTTCCGCAAACGGATCGTCAAGGTCCGCCGCGGGTTCGTCCTCGAAGGTCTCACTCGGTTTCGGCACCGGTTTTGGGACCGGCTTGGCAGGTGCGGCCGGCTTGGCAGGCGCGGCCGGCTTGGCAGGTGCGGCCGGCTCGTCAGGCGCGGCCGGCTCGTCAGGCGCGGCCGGCTCGTCAGGCGCGGCCGGCTCGTCAGGCGCGGCCGGCTCGTCAGGCGCGACCGGCTTGGCGGCAGACGGCGGCAATTCCTCGACGTCGGACGGCGACTGGCTCGGCACCGGCCCACCGGGAGCGACGAGTTCGGGCCGGATGTCCTCGGGGCGACGCCGCCGGCGCACGTCGCTTGCCGCGTCCTCGATCCCGGAGTAGCGACGTCCGAACGCCTCCCGCTCCCGCTGCAGCGCGCCCAGGCGGGCCCGCGAACGGAAGCGTTCGAGCCTCAGCCGATCGGCTCCCTGCACGCGTTCCAGCGACTGCGACACCCGCCGGGTGCCACCGGTCGTCAGCTCGCGATCGGCCCCGGTGGTGAAATCGGCCTCCGCCTCATCCGTGCGACCGATCCTGAGGGCCGCTAGCCCGCGAAAATAGTAGACGCGAGGATCCTCCGCACCCGCCTCGACCGCATTCGTGAGATCGTCGTAGGCGCGGTGGAAGTCTCCGGCGTGGTAGGCATGGATGCCGGCACCCATGGCGTCGCGCACCGGAAGCGGTTCCCCTCCCGCGAACTCGACCGCCCGCGCGGCGCCGCCGGCCACCACCGCCATCAGCGCGACCACGACGTTCCACGAGGCCGCCATGCGGCCCGGTCGCGTGAACGTCAGCCGGCACATCGCGGCCCGGTGTCGCCCGTTGCTCTCGTCACTGCCCATCGGCATTCCTCCCCGAAACTCCGCTCCGCACCACCCTCCACGCTCCGCCGACCAACGTGATCGGCTTTCCACCGGCATGCCATCCTGTCAGCCCTTTCCCCCCCGGCACAATCCGCACCAACGGACCGTCACCCGGGCCGCAGGGTCGCGCCATCCCCCGCGACCCAACGGGCCCGGGCGTGGCGGCGAAACGTCGGCTCGTCGAGAAACACGGCCGCCCGCACCAACTGCACGAGCAGCGGCTGGTCCGGCCAGCCGAAGGCCCCCATCAGCCGGTCGAACGCGTCCCTCGGGCAGCTGCCCTTGAGGTCGGCCAGGAGCACGCGGCCGTCCTTCTCGTACGCGTTGCCGTCCACCTGCCACCAGAGGCCCTCGCGCGGACCCGCCCAGACGAACGATCCGTCGGGTTCGACATACATCCGCTCCAGGCGGGCCAACCGCTCGAGCGCCTCGTCGAATCCGATAGCCAGCGGCAGCGAGAGCCGTTCGCGGGGCACCGGCAGCGTCGGCCACGTGCCCCAGGCGTCGGCATGAAACGACGATGGGCGTGCCTCTGCGTCCTGCGGGCCGCCGCCGTGCAGGGTGATGTCGAAGGCGTAGAGTTCGTCCGATTGCCCGCCGTTCATCGGCCTTGTTCCCCGTCGTGGCCGCAGTCGGCCGCGACGCTCGCCCGCACCCACCCGGCATAGGCGGTCGACGCCCTCACTTCGGCGCGGATGACCTCCGGCGTCTGATACGGATGGCCGGCCGTCAGCGCCTCGATGCAGGCGTCGGCCCGTTCCCCCGTCGTCTTGCACGTGCAGCGAAACTCCTCCGCCACCTCGACGGCGGACTGCCATCGGTAGGTGCTCGACACCGGTCCATCGACCTGCACGCACGCGGCGAGTCGCAGCGTCACGAGACGGGCCGCACACGCCTCGGCATCGGCCCGAGTGCCGAAGGTGGTGCGGATCTCGACGATCGACTGGCTCTCGTGCGGGTTCATGGTGGGGGGCATGGTCGGCTCCGCGCTATGGCTTCACGCGGCATCGACGATACCATGTCCGTGGCGAGCGGGATCCGAGAGCCACACGCCGCGGGTCCCACCGCGGCCGATCCGATCATCATCGCCGTTCGCCCACCCTCCGGCGGCGCCCCCGATCGGCAGCCAGTCGAGGAGGCAGCCCGTTCGCCCGGGGCGGACGACCACCGCCGCGGGTCCGGCGAGATCGTCGGCGGAAACGTCCGCGAAAACCTCGGGGGCCGGCCCCGGGCCGAGCCCCAGGCAGACCACCTTTCGCCGGTTGGCCGCGGACGGCCAGCCGCCTGCCGGGGGATGGCCGAGCACGACGGTCGCGGCGTCTCCGGAATCGATCTCCGCGGGCGTGCCGGGAAACCAACCCGGTGACTGCCAGGCAGCGCCGTCTGCGGGGGCGTGGCGGAGTTGCAGCCAGTCGGCCACGTGGCCCACCAGGTCGATGCCTTCACCCCTGCGGCACGGCAGCCTGCGGGCGCTGCGATGCCAGCGGTCGACGGCCCGGTGCCATGCATCGATGAGATCCTGCCGGGCGTCGGCGGCAAGCGTCGCACCGCGGTCTCTCGCCGCCAGCCAGGCCGCCAGCCGCGATGCGGCGTCGACGAAGCAGCCTCCCGCAACACAGCGCACCAAGGCGGCCGCCAGCGGTCGAAACCGGGCATCGTCGTGAAGCGCCACGCCGAACGCGGCGATCAGATCGACGGCGAGACTCTCGCCGAGCGTCGGCTGCTGTTCGTCCACGGCATGGAGCGGATCGATCGCTGCACCATGCTGCACCGTCACCTCGCCGTCGGACCAACGGGTGCCGACCGCGGCCATGGAGGCCGCCCCCCGCCGACCGCAGGCCGCCTGCTCGAGCCAACGATCCCGATCGCCCGACAGCACCGCCACCCGCACCGGCACCGGCCGCGACGTCGCCGCCGGCCGCCCCCGCCGGTCCGCCACGGGCACCGGAACGCCATGCCGCATCCACGCCGCTAACGTCGCCGACAGACGGCGGCCGCGCCGCACCGTTGCCGCCGCCACCCGCTCCCGCGCCGCCGCGGCCCTGCCGCCGCCGTGCCAGGGCCGGATGTCGCCGGTCCACTCCCGACTGACGAGCCAGTCGAACGTGTCGCCCGCGAGCACGACGTCGATCGCCTCGACCGGCCGATACCGGCCATCGTGGCCGACGCCGCAGCGGAGGCTCGATCGGCGGACCTCGGCACGAAACCGCGCGACGAGTCGCCGCAGTGGCGGCGCCGAGAGCGTGCCATCCGACACCCACCAATTGGACGTCACCACGAGCATGGCTGGCTTCCTGCCGACTCGTCCCACCGCGCCGCATGCGCGTCGGGAAAACACCGCCCCGGTGTTCCTCATCGGCACGCCGAAACCCGCGGTGTGACCAGCCACCCCCGTGCGTGCCCCCGCCGCCCCCCACCCTCACGACCCTGCCGGTTACGAAGCCCCTGCGGCCGGATCAAAGCCGCCTGGCTCTTCGGCCTGCCGGCCGCAGCAGAAAGCCGATGAACGGAGCTGGTCGGGGGCCGCGCGCAGCCGCCGGTGAACTTTGACTGAACGAGTTGACCCGCCACTTCCATAGGGGATGAAACGTCAAAGTCCGCCGGCGGCGAGCACGTGCCGCCGACCAGCGGCGAGGACGAACAGAGCTTCCGCCTTCCGGAAGGGCCGACCGCGCATGACGGAGTGAGACTCTACGGCGCCAGAAACGTCGTCTGGCAGCTCGAATCGAGCGATCCGTCGAGTTCGGCCCCCGTCAGGATCGCGGTGGCTTTCGCGGTGCCGCTGCCCGGAATCCGATAGGCCAGTTCGACGGTCGCCTGACCGCCGGGCGGAATCCCGGCGATCGAGTCGAACGACACGTTCGAGCCGTCGATCCGCACGCGGGAAGGACTCGGATCGCCCACGAGCGTCGCCCGCTCCGGCAGCACGACGGTGAGATCGAGACGCCCCGTCGATGCCGTGCCGTTGTTGACCACCGTGCAAATGAGCGTGGTGGGATGCCCCACGAGCACGGGGTCGTCGCAATCGGCCAACGTGAGCCGCAGGCCGGCCTCGCGGGCCGTGCGGAGACGCGGCGCGTTCGACCGGATGAGCACGCACGACTCATCCGCCACCATCACCCCGCCCACGCTGCCGCTCAGCACGCCGCGCACGCACGACCTGCCCGACGACGTCCCCGCCGGCTGGGCCCGCAGGTTGATCTGCCGCCGCAATTGGCCGCCCGGTTCGATCGAGGGCAGGCTCCACGAGACCCGCGACGACGCCAGCTTGTAGCCTTCGGAGGCCTCCAGCGGCGTGAAGGCGTCGTCCCAGCCGAATTCGAGCGTGGTCGCGCCCGAGGGCACGCTGCCGGTGTTTTTCACGGTGGCCACGAACTCCGACACGGCGCCGGCCAGCGTCTCCGCGGGGCCGACCATGTCGAGTTCCAGAGACGGCGTCACCGGAAGGGCGGTCGATGCCGGGAGGCTGTTGGTCGCCGCGGGCACGGGCGGCGCTGCCGGAGGCAGGGGCGTCGCGACCGACGGCGGCGGCACCGCCGCTGCGAACGGCGCGGCGGCAAGAGGGGCTGCAGCCAGGGGCGCGGCGGCGAGCGGCGCCGCCTCGAGCGGTGCCGCGGCCGCTGTGGGAGGCGGCGCGGCGACGGCGGGCGCGGTCGGGTAGGTGGTGGCCGGATAGGCCGTGGCGGGCGGCGCGAGGGCGACGGGCGCCGACGCGGCGAGCGGGGCGGCCGCCACCTGCACGCACGACGTGGCCCCGCCGACGAACGTGTGCGACTGGTCGAGAATCTCGACGCGATGGCACTGGCGGCCCGGTTCGTCGAGCAGAAAGTCGAGCGTCAGCCGCCGCGACGTGCCGGCGGCGAGATCGATGGTGCCCTTCTGCTCGATCGGGCTCGCGGACGCCTCGTGGTGAAATCCCTTGTCGAAGTAGTCGACGACCCGCAGTTTCTCCAGCGGCCGGCCGGAGCGATTGACCAGTTCCACCTCGAACGCCACCCGGTCCCCAACCTTGGCGGAAAGCGGCCCGGTGATCAGCACGGCGACGGGGTCTTCGGCACGGGCAACCGCCCCCCCGACCACCGACAAGAGGACGAGGAGCAACGGCAGCACGACGCGAAGGGGGCGCGAACGAAGAGTGATGGATGCTGGCATGGCCAGGGGCTCCGGCAAGGACGCGGGACGGCCGAAAGGCTACCACGCCGCCTCGGCGTACGAAAAGCACAGACAGGCCCGCAGGACAGCCGTGTCCAATGGAACAGAGGGTTTTTCTTGGCCCCGTCCCGTCGCTTCCGCTCCGGGCTTTTATTCGAGAGTCACGCAACCTTCACCGGCTGCGCTGCCTTTCACCTCGAAGCCCCGGGTGGCAACCCGGGGACGGGTCCAAAACAATTCACCACTGCTTGCCAATACATCATCCCGGGCGCCAGGCCCGGAGGGCCGGGTGTGAACCAGCCGACGGAGGTCGGCCAAGCCGGGGCGGGCAGGATGCCCGAGCCCGGCGTGAAGACAGCCCTCCGTCCTCACTCCGTCGACCGGTGCCGCACGATGTCGCCCTGGACCATGTAGATCACGTCCTCGGCGATGTTCGTTGCCATGTCGGCGATCCGCTCGATGTGCTTGGAGACGGAATTGATCCGCAGCAGGCTCTCGACGTTGTCGGGGTTCGCCTTGATCTCCTCGATCACTCGTCGCCGGATCTTCTGCCGCGCCTCGTCCACGGCGTCGTCCTCCTCGCGGACCTGCCGGGCGAGGAGCGGATCCCCGTTGACCACGGCATCGAGGCATTCCTTCACCATGTCCTGCGCCCGCATGGCCATGGTGCGGATCTCGGGCGGAAGCGGGCAGGGCTCGCCCGCCGTGAGCTGGGCGACCCGCTTGGCGATGTTGCGGGCGAGGTCCCCCATGCGTTCGAGGTCGTTGTTGATCTTGAGCACCGACACGACGAAGCGGAGGTCGGCGGCCACGGGCTGGTAGAGGGCGAGGATCTTGAGGCACTCCTCCTCGACCTCCACCTCCATGCGGTCGATCTCCTCGTCGTTGGCCATCACCCGCTGCGCGAGCTGGGTGTCGCGATTGATCAGCGCCGTGATCGACTTGGAGATCGCCTCCTCCACGAGCGTGCCGACGCGGAGGATGCGTTCCTTGAGGTGGTCGATCTGGCGTTCGATGTGGTGGGTCATGGGCGTGCTCAGCCGAAGCGGCCGGTGACGTAGGCCTCGGTCTCTCGGAGGATGGGCTTGGTGAAGATGCCCGACGTCGGGCCGTATTCGATCAGCCTGCCGAGATACATGAACGCCGTGTAGTCGCTCGTGCGACTGGCCTGCTGCATGTTGTGCGTGACGATGAGCACGGAATACCTGCCGCGCAGCTCCTGGATCAGATCCTCGACCTTGCCGGTCGCGATCGGGTCGAGGGCCGAGCAGGGCTCGTCGAGCAGCAGCACCTCGGGCTCGGCGGCGATGGCCCGCGCGATGCAGAGCCGCTGCTGCTGACCACCCGACAGGCCGATCGCGCTGTCGTGCAGCCGATCCTTCACCTCGTCCCAGAGGGCCGCGCCCCGCAGGCTCAGCTCGCACACCTCGTCGAGCACGCCGCGGTTGGTCTCGCCGTCGATCCGCAGGGCGTAGACGACGTTTTCGTAGATGCTCATCGGGAAGGGATTCGGCTTCTGAAACACCATCCCCATCCGCTTCCGCAGCTCGATCACGTCCATGCGCGGGTCGTAGATCGAGTCGCCGTTGAGCCGCATGTCGCCGGTGATCCGCACGCTCTGCACGAGGTCGTTGAGCCGGTTCACGCTCCGCAGCAGGGTCGACTTGCCGCAGCCGCTGGGGCCGACAAGCGCCGTCACCTTGTTGTTCGGGATCGGCATGCTGATGCCGTGCAGCGCCTGCTTCCCGCCATACCAGAGGTTGAAGCGGTCGATCTCCAGCACGGGCGTCTCGTCCCGCACCTCGGGGTGCACCTCGGAGGGCACGTCGCGGCCGGCGGCGACGGCCAGCAGACGGTCCGTGGGAGGCGGCGCCGCCTCCTGCGGCCGCGCCGGGTTCGACTCGACTTGGATGTTCATGGCGTTGGGAGGGGGGCGGCCGCGACGGGAGTGAGGGAACTGTACCACGTCAAGTGGCACCATGGCAGGCGGGCGGTGCGCCGGCCGTCAAAACTGCTGCGAGACATACC
>JBIIYN010000012.1:0-25180 GCA_044346795.1 Pirellulales bacterium | reverse complement strand
GGGCCCGAGGCCTCGGGCCAGGTGATCTGCGTGTAGTTGAATTCGAGCACGTTCTTCGGCACCGGAGGATAGACGCTCGGGCCACCCACCTTCTCCGTGAGCAGACCCGACACCGCGAGCACGACATCGCGGACGACCTCCGCATCGGGGCGGAACCGCGGGCCCCGGGCCAGGAGATGGTTGTTCGGGTCGAGGGCGATCTGTTCCGGGGCGGCCGCCGACGACCGCCTGTAGGTGTCGCTCATCACGATCTGCCGGATCGCCTCCTTCTGGCTGAAGCCCTTTTCCTGGAAATCGACGGCCAGCCAATCGAGCAGGTCGCGATACTCGGGCACCGGCGCCCGTGTGCCAAAGTCGTCGGGGGTCTCGACGAGCCCCTGGCCGAAGAGCGTCTGCCAGATCCGGTTCACCGCCACGCGGGCCGAGAGCGGCGAGCGGGGATCGACGAGCCACCTCGCGAAGGCGAGCCGCGGCGGCTCGTTCGATTCGGCGAGCGGATGCAGGCCCGCCGGCACGTGCGGCCTGACCTCGTGCTTCGGCTGGTTCCACGTGCCGCGGTCGAGCAGGTGCGTCGGCCGACGCCACGCAGCCGGCCGCGACGCGGCATGCATGATCGTGGTGGGGGCCTTCGGCGCCTTTGCCCAGAGGGCGACGATCTTTTCGTTGACGGCGGCGGCATCGGGAAGTGTCTTGCGCCAGGCCGAGAAGAGGGCGTCGTGATCGGCTTGGGTCCGCTCGGCGGCGGGCCTCCGCGCGGCGAGGATCGCGGCATGGTCGATCGGCGGGGCGGCGGGCGCGGCATCCTTCGTGAGGCTGAACCGGCAGCAGCCGAGCATCGTGCCATCGCCCGCGTAGGGCTTCACGCCCGACCACTTGAGGGAGATCTTGAACTTCGTGCCGGCCGGCAGGTCGAGCGGCTTTTCGAACTGCACGACGGCCGCCGATGGCTGATGCCGCACGAGATGGCCGCGGTCGCCGCTCCATGAAGAGAGATCGTCGTCGTCGATCAGGTTCGCCACCGGGCCCGTCGATACCTCGGCGGGCAGGGCGTCTTTCCGGTCTTTGTCATCCGTCTTCTTCGGATCACCGGCCGGCCGCGGCTGCTTCTGTTCCGGCGCCGAGAAATCGGCCGAGGCATTCGCGAGCTTCACGTCCTCCCAGTCCTTGGCATCGGGTTTCTTGATCTGCACCCGCATGCGGCCGATCGCCCAGGGCCCGTCGCGGCCGGGCCCCTGCATGAAAAGATCGCCGTCGGTGAGGGCCTCGAGCTGGAGCCCCGTGGTTCCGGCCAGTTCGGGCTCGGCTTCGAAGATGAGTTCGTTGTCGCGGTGGCCGATCATGAGGATCGAGCCGTCCGGCCGCTGCGTGGGATGCGTGAGCAGGCCGCTCGAGTGCATCTCGTCCATCGTGATCGGCGTCCAGGCCGGCAGTTTCGCGGCGATGCCAGCCACCCAGGCCTCCATCTCGGCCTGCCATCGGGGCCGTGATCGGCGGATCTCGTCCTCGGCGGTGGCGATGTCCGATCGCATGGTGGCGAGTTCCTGGAGTTGTGCGGGCGTGTAGACGTACGACCGGGCCTCGTAGGTGTCGTTCAAAAACGCGAACATCCCGTAATACTCGTCGTGCGAGATCGGGTCGAACTTGTGCGTGTGGCACTGGGCGCACTGCGTCGTGAGGCCGAGCACCGACTTCCCCACGCAGTCGACCCGGTCGAACATCTCGACCATCCGAAATTCCTCCGGGATGATCGCCCCTTCCTCGTTGAGCATGCTGTTGCGCAGGAAACCGGTGGCCACGATCTGGTCCTGCGTGGCATTGGGCAGGAGGTCGCCGGCGATCTGCTCGATCACGAACTGGTCGAACGGTAGGTCGCGATTGAAAGCGGCGATCACCCAGTCGCGCCAGGCCCACATCTCGCGGGGCATGTCCTTCTCGTAGCCGTTGGAATCGGCGTAGCGGGCGAGGTCGAGCCAATGGCGGGCCCACTTCTCGCCGTAGCGCGGGCTCGCGAGCAGTTTCTCGACCGTCTTCTCGTAGCCGTCCCGCTCGAAGGCGGCCAGATCCTCGGGCGACGGCGGCAGCCCGACGAGGTCGAGATGCAGCCGGCGGCAGAGCGTGGCCGAATCGGCCGGCGGCGCGGGCTCGATCCGCTTGGCGGCGAGCCGCGCCGCGACGAAGGCGTCGATGGGGTTTGTCGCGCCAGGCACGGTCGGCACGGTCGGCACGGCCGGCACGACCGCCTTCTGCGGCGGCACGAACGCCCAGTGCGGGTCGTACTTCGCCCCGGCCGCGATCCAGGCCTCGAGCGTCGCGATCTGCGCCGCCGACAGGGGCTTCTTCTCGTGCGGGGGCGGCATGATCGTGTCGGGATCGGTCGAAAGGATGCGGCTGACCAGTTCGCTCCCTTCGGGCTTCCCCGGCACGATCGCCGGCTGGCCCGAATCGCCCCCCTCGAGGGCGTGCTGCCGGACGTCGAGCCGCAGGCCGCCCTGCCGCGTCGATGCGTCGATCCCGTGGCAGTGGGCACAGTGCTCGGCCAGGATCGGCTGCACCTCCCGCTGGAAGTCGGGGCCGCCGGTGGGCGCGCGAGCCTCCTCCGCAGCGTGCGGCTGGCGGGCGACCGGGGTTGCCATCACGGCCACGACCAGGGCGGCCGCCAGGCCGGACCGACGGATCCAGATCCAGAGCGAAACGCGTGCCAGAGAGTCTTGCATGTTCATCGTCGCACCCGGGCGGATGAACAATTATAGTCCGCCGTCGGTGGGCCTGCACGACCAAAACAGGAGATGCCACTCATGCCGTCGAACGACCGTGGCCGGTCATCCGTGGTGCCCGGCGTCGGCCACGTGCTCTCCGACGCCACGTGGCAGAAGACGCGAGACTGGTTCGCCCGCCACCTGAAGCGGCAGGCCGCGTGACCAACGCCGGACGGGGGTGGGCCGCGGCACCGTTCCGCTCAGTCGGCCGCCGGCGTGCCGCTCCGCTTCCAGACCGTCTTGCCTTCCTTGATCGTCTCCTCGACGCGGATCGTCTGGATGGTGTCCGGTGGCACCGTGAGCGGGTTGGCCGATAGCACCACGAGGTCGGCCAGCTTGCCTGTCTCGATCGAGCCCTTCTTCGCCTCTTCGCCATAGAGCCTGGCGCCGTCGAGCGTGATCGCCTCGAGGGCCTCCAGCGGCGTGATCCGTTCGGCGGCGCCGATCGTCCGGCCCGACCGGGAGACGCGGTTGACCGCCGTGTGGATCGTGAAGATCTGGTCGAGCGGCGCGACGTTGAAGTCGGTGTGGTTGGCGGGCCGCAGGCCGAGCGTGCGGGCCGACTTCATCGGACTGATGAAATCCGCCTGTGCCGCGCCGCGGTTGGCCACGTGGGTGTCGCCGAAGTAGAAGCAGTGGATCGTGAAGAACGAGGGGGTGATGCTCCACGCCTTGTATTTCTCGAGTTGGTCCCGGCGGATGAACTGCGAGTGCACGCCGACCGTGCCGCGGGGCTTCGCAGGCTCGCCGCCGGAGGCGAAGCGATGGGCCTCGAGCAGGGCGTCGATGGCGGCGTCGCCGTTGCAGTGGACGAAGAGCGTGGCGCCGCCGTCGTAGACCTTCTTCACGAAGTCATTGAGCATGGGCTGGGGAAAGGAGAGCTCCCCGCGCCAGTCCTTCTGTCCGGCCGGACCGGCGGTGAGGTAGGGCGTGGTGAAGGCGGCGGTGCGGCCCTGCGGCGAGCCGTCCATCAGGGCCTTCACCCCGCCGATCCGCAGGCGGTTTTTGTACTCGGGCTCGTTGCGGGGCGGCTTGCCGGCGAAGACCGCGTCGATTTCCGTGATGAAGGGCAGGAGCACGAGATCGAGCTTCAGTGCACCACGGCCCGCGAGCGTGCGGAGCAGATCCACCTGGTGCTTCATCGTGGCGCCCTCCTGCGCCGTCGTGATCCCCTCCCGCAGGTAGAAGTCCTGACCGCTCTCGAGCAGCTGGATCGCCTCCTCGCCATCGGGCCCTGGCACCTTGGAAAAGATCGGCAGGAAGGCGGTCTCGAAGAGGAGGCCGTCGGGCTCCTGCGAGCCCGGCTCGCGGCCGATCACGCCGCCCACCGGCGTCTGGGTGGCGGCGGTGACGCCGTAGGCGGCGAGGGCCTTCGAGTTGAGCATCGCGCCGTGGCCCGAAACGTGCACGAGGATCACGGGGTTGTCCGGGAAGGCGGCGTCGAGCTCCTGCTTCGTGGGGGCGCGTTTCTCGGCGAGGAGTTCGGGGTCGTAGCCGAAGCCCATCACGAACTTTCCCGGGCCGAGCTTCCGCCGCGCCCGCACCTTCTCGAGGGCCGCGATCACGTCGGCCACGGTCTTGCACGGGCCGGCGGGCGGCGAGGCGCAGAGCGCCTGCGTCTGCACGTCGATGAGCGAGCAGAAATGGCTGTGTCCGTCCACGAAGCCCGGCACGAGCGTCTTGCCGCCGAGGTCGACGATCTCGGTCGCCGCGCCCTTGTGCTTCATCACGTCGGCCTCGGTGCCGACCGCCACGATCCTCCCACCCGCGATGGCCACCGCCTCGGCCGTCGGCTGGGCGGGGTTCACGGTGACGATCGGTCCGCCGCGGATGATCCTGTCGGCCGGGGCGGCCGTCGCCATGCAGGTGGCGGCGAGGAGCGTGGCGAACGCCACGGTGAGAACGGGTGCAGGCGGGCGAGTCATGCGAGGGCTCCGGGAATGGGGGAAGACACCAGTGTAGCGAAACACTATCGAAGAGCCTGCTACAGAAGCCCGTCGGTGCGGAGCCGGGCCTCCACGATGTCGGCCATGTCGCGAGCCTGATCCTCGAGTTCCTGTACGAGCTCCTCGTCGTCGGCGTCGACGGCGCGGCGGGCCAGGAAAAGCAGGTATTGCGCCTCGTTGCGCCAGGCCTTGAGCCAATCCGGCCGCGTGGAGACGGGGCGGTAGATCAGCCGCTCCAGCCTGTCGAATTCGTCGCTTGGAAGACTCATGATGTGGTTCGGGATTGTCCGTCAGGGTGGATTGACCGGCTGCGTCGCGCATGAAGCCGATTGACCGCGTCGGCCGCCGCGGCGAGCAGCGGCGAGTCGCCGAGGTATCGTTCCGCCATCTCCCGGCGGCCGCGGGCCAGCAGCGTCGCATAGACGTGCATTTCGAAGTGGAGTCGGAGGCGGCGGTCTGCCTCGTGCTCGCCGACGCCCCGAAACACGCCCATCAGCGCCTCGGCGGTGGAGAGCTGCATCGGCCCGGGCTGGTCGCGGAGCCAGAAGCGGCTCGGTGCGCCGCCGGCGTCCGGCAGGCGGACGCACAGCCGCAGCCCTTCGACCATCCCTTCAAGAGAGCGGAGCATCTCACCCGCCTGCCGCCACGTGCCGTCGAGCAGGAGCACGTGCGGGCGCGGGGCCGTGGGAGCGGACTGAGCAGCGGTGTGGGCTGGCGGCGTATCGCCGGATGGATGGAGGATCCACAACTCCCGTGTGGGCTCGAGTGCGTGGGCCGAAAAGCCGGTGGCGGCAGAGAAGCGGGTCGCCCGCTGGTACAGGTGGCAGGCGGCGCCCTTCACGACGCGGCCGACGAGCCTGCCGGTGCTCGACGGCTTGTGGTGTTCACCGCGGTGGATGAGCACGTGGACCGCGAGCCTCGTCTCGACGGGCGGAAGCAGGTCGCAGGTGCACCACCGCGGAGGCAGGCTGCACTGCGGGCAGCGGGCGGCACCGGCGCGAACGACGCTTCTTCCCACAGGCGGCAGCCTCATCTCGATCGCGGATGGGAGTTGGACAGGCGGCACATCCGCCGGCGTGGGTTCCGCCGGGCTACGAAACCGGACGAAATGCCGCGGATTCACGGTCCGCGGAAACAGCGGTCGTCGGGTATCGTAGTCGCGGCTGGATGCGCTTGACCATGACCGGAGAAAAGAGATCGTGACACACGGCACACTGCGGGTCGGCTGGATCGGCACCGGGATCATGGGCGGTGCGATCTGCGGCCGGCTGCTCGACGCGGGTTTTCCGCTCACCGTCACCAGCCGCTCGCGGAGCCGCGCGGCGCCGCTCGAGGCGAAAGGCGCGTCGTGGGCGGCGACCCCGGCGGCCGTGGCGGCCGCCAGCGACGTCGCCTTCACCTGCGTCGGCTTTCCCCGGGACGTTCGCGAGGTGGTGCTCGGCCCCGACGGCGTGCTCGCCGGCCTGCGGCCGGGCACGATCTTCGCCGACATGACGACGAGCGAGCCGGCTCTGGCGGTGGAAATCGCGGCCGCGGCCGCCGCGCGTGGCATCGAGGCCCTCGACGTGCCCGTCTCAGGCGGCGACGTGGGCGCGCGGGAAGGGCGGCTGACGGTGATGGCGGGCGGCGCTGCCGCCGCCGTCGAGCGGCTCGATCCCGTCTGGCGGGTGATCGCCGGCCGGGTCGTGCACTGCGGGCCCCCCGGTTCCGGCCAGCACACGAAGATGGCCAACCAGGTGGCCATCGCCTCGACGATGATCGGCATGTGCGAGTCGCTCTTGTATGCCGCCCGCGCGGGGCTCGACGTCGGCACGACGCTCGAGGCGATCGGTCCGGGAGCGGCCGGCAGCTGGTCGCTTACAAACCTGGCGCCGCGGGTGCTCAAGGGCGACTTCGCGCCGGGGTTCCTGGTCGAGCATTTCCTGAAGGACCTGGGGATCGCGCTGGCGGAGTGCCGGCGGTTGGGGCTCGTGCTGCCGGGTGTCGCCCTGGCCGAGCAGCTCTACCGGTCGGCCGAGGAACTCGGGCACGGCCGCAGCGGCACGCAGGCACTCGTGTTTGCGATCGCGAAGCTTTCCAGCCTGGACTGGCCCGCGTCGCCGGCGGAGCTGGAGTGCCCCGAAAATCATCCTTCCACATGAGGCAGCGCATGGCTTTCGTCCGTCCCGGCCGCTACCGCCACTACAAGGGCAACGACTACACGGTGCTCGGCGTCGCCCGACACAGCGAGACGCTCGAGGAACTCGTCGTCTACCGGCAGGAGTATGGCGCGCGCGGCCTCTGGGCGCGGCCGGCGGTGATGTTCACCGAGACGGTGGAGATCAACGGCCAGCCGGTGCCGCGGTTCCGCGCCGTCGACCGGCCGGCCGGAGCGCGGTGGCTCGGGTGGATCCGAGCGATCGGCGCGTTGGGCACGGTCTAGGCCCCAAGCAAGGTGTGCGTCGGCCGGCGCCCGAGGAGCCTCACCGCCTCATCGCCCGGCACGCGTCGTGGCACTTCCGGCAGGCGGCCGCGCAGGCCTTGCAGCAGGGCTCGTCGCCGCACTGCGTGCATGCGTCGGCGCACTGCTCGCAGGCCTCTTCGCAGACCTCGCACATCTCCTCGGCCATCGCGGAGTCGTATTCGAGGAGCGCGACGCACGCCCGGCACGTCTCGATGCAGGTCAGGCAGGTCTTTTCGCAGCCCGGACAATCGCAGCCCACGATGCATTCGCGGCAGGCCCGCAGGCACTCGTTGCAGGCCTTGATGCAGGCGTCCTTGGCGGCTGTGTCGGCATGTGGGGTGTCCGCGGCGGAGGCGGCGGCGGGCACCATGAGGGCGAGGGCCGCGAGGAGCCGCATCGGGATCGGCGTGCAGGGCGACTGCATGAATGGAGCCTTTCGATAGGAGGGGCGAAGAGGATTTGTGGAACCGTACGCGGCCACGACGGGCAGAGGCAAATCGCCCCCGTCACACGGGCCCACCGACACCCGCGTTGCCCCGGGCCCGCAGGCTTTGCCCAGCTTCGCCTCTTGAACGCGTTCCAGCCGGCGGCCGTGATTTCGGCACATCCGGTCGCGTGGCGGCGTCGATCCTAGGGACGGAGCGGCGGCCAACGGGACAGGCGGCATTCATGCGACCGAACTGTGACGCTCGCGACGGGCACCGGTGGCAGCGGGCCATCGGCCGGCGGATCATGTGCCTTGTGGCCGGGCTGTGGTGGTGGGCCGCGGGCATTGCCGTGGCGGTGGATCCGCCGCAGCCCTACGTCGAGGAGCCGGCCTACGAAACGGCTCCGCATCTCCTGGGCACCGCGACCGGCTTCCGCGATCGGCTGGCCGACTCCGGGGTCACCGTCCTCGCCGACAACACGAGCTTTTTCATCGGCAACGCCAACGGCGGCTTCACCCAAGCCTTCGACTACGCCGGGCACGGCGACTATTGCGTGCTCGCCGACGGCGGCATGCTCGGCGTGCACGACGGGCTCCATCTCAAGCTTCGGGCCGAGCATCGTTACGGCGAGACGATCGTCGGCAACGTGGGCTGCTTCATTTCGCCCACGTTGATCGCCGACCTGCCGGTGTACGCCAGCGAGGAGATGTATCTGACCAACGTGCTGCTCACGCAGGAGCTGACCGACACGGTCTCCGTGTTCGCCGGCAAGATGGACACGCTCGACGGCGACATGAACGCCTTCGCCCACGGACGGGGCAAGACGCAGTTCTCGAACATGGGGTTCGTGTTCAATCCGATCGTCAGCGCGACCGTGCCCTATTCCACGCTGGGGGCGGGGGTCGTGCTCCATCCCGACGACGGGCCGCTGGTGATGGTCACCGTCCTCAATTCGACGGACACGACGGCCACGAGCGGCTTCGACACGCTCTTCAGCGACGGCATGCTGCTGTCGGCCGCCGTGCGGGTGCCGACGAACCTGTTCGACCGCCCGGGCCACCAGCTCGTGGGCGGAACCTGGAACAGCCGCACGTACACGTCGATCGCCGAGGCCTACATCCCTTACCCGCCGGTATCCACGCCGACGACTCGCGGCTCGTGGTGCCTGTACTGGAACTTCGATCAATTCCTGTTCGTCGATCCGGCCGACTCGACGCGGGGCTGGGGTCCGTTTGGCCGCGCCGGCATCGCGGATGCGAACACGAGCCCGATCGACGCGTTCCTGAGCTTCGGGCTGGGGGGCCACGCGTTGGGCCGGACGCGGCGCGACGACACGTTCGGCGTCGGCTGGTATTGGGCGTCGACGAGCCCCCGGATCGGCACGCTGATCACGTCGCAGTTCGGCCCGGTCGGCGACGGCCAGGGCTTCGAGTGCTTTTACAACTACGCGGTCTCGCGGGCCGTCCGCATCACGCCGGACGTGCAGTACGTCGTGCCTTCGCTGCGATCGGCCGAACCGTCGCTCATCGTCGGCACCAGGGCGCTCGTGAGTTTCTGACGGGGAAAAGGAAAAGCGCGGGCGACGAATGTGCCGATTGAATTGACGGAAGGGTTCGCATGCAGCCGAACTCACACAAAAACCCTCAGGAGCGTCAACATGGGCAAGGGCAACAATTCGCAGAAGAACGACAAGAAGAGCATGAAGCCGAAGCAGGACAAAAAGGCGGCCGCCGCCAAGAAGTAGGCGGATATTTCGGGCGGGTTTCGTGCGCGGTCTTGCTGAACGCCCGCACCTCAAGCAACAACGGCCGGGGTTGAAATACACCTCGGCCGTTTTTCATTCGATGAAAACGGGAACATGGCGACAGTTCGTTCCCGTCACACGAACCGATCCTGCACCACCACTTCCGCCTGATCGACGGTGGCGGCCCGGATCTGTTGCCGCAATTCCGGGTCGCGGACCACCACGAGTCGCCAGTTCTACATGTCGAAGGAAGTCGGCGACTGGACCGCCGCCTCGAGCAACCGCGTTTCTTCCGAGGTGGTGAAGAGGTGGGTCGGCTCAAAAGCCTTGACCGACCGCCGCTGGTTGATGGCGTGGAACGTGTCCATGTAAATTGCAGTTCTGGCGATGGGAGATGAAGCCGATGCCTCTGTACGAATATTCCTGCCAGAAGTGCAGCCGGAAAATAGAGTTACTGGTGCGTGGCGATGAGAAGCCCGAGTGCCCGCACTGCGGAAGCGCGAAGCTGAGCAAGCTCTTGAGCGTGGTCAGCGGCCACGTGGCAGGCGGTCGTGGCGACTCCGCCGCGGCCGAAGGCTGCGGTCGCCCGCAGTGCGGCATGGGCGGCTGCGCGGGCCTCGGCTGACGCCCCGCGATTTCAGGCATCGGCGGTAGAAAGTGGTGATTGTGAACGACGTGCCGTGGATGGACTGGTATCAGAGCCTTGCCAAGCCGGCGTGGACGCCTTCGCCGCGGACGATCGGCCTCATCTGGCAGATCCTCTACCCCATCATCATCGCGACCTTCGGCTTCGTGTTCGTGCAGGCGGCGAGGGGCCGGCTGCCGCTGTTCGTCGCCCTGCCCTTCGCGATCAACCTCGTGGCGAACCTGATCTTCACGCCGATCCAGTTCGGCATGCGTCATCTGCCACTGGCGGCAGCCGACATTCTCGTCGTCTGGGGCACGATTCTCTGGATGATGCTGGCGGTCTGGCCGCACTATCGGTGGGTTGCCGCGGCCCAGGTGCCCTATTTCGTCTGGGTGTCGATCGCCACGGTCTTGCAGCTCTCGATCACGTGGATGAATCGCGCGGGGTGACTGACAGGGGGGCGCATCGACACGCGGCCTGCTTCGCAGTGCGGGCAGGTCAGCTTCGTGGACGGCTGCGGCGTGATCGACCAATGGTGGCGGATAGTCACGACCGATCACACAGCCTGTCGTCCGTTGCGTCTCGGGCGGCATCATCCAAGGCGTTCAGGAGCTCCTGCCGGAACGATGCGGCGACATTGCTGACGGGCACCGACGGCAGCGATATCGGTGTGCGCGGGTGGCCGCGTGGTCGGTGGTCAGTTCCCGCCGTTGTCGCGGCGGGGGGTGGGCGTTGTGGTGCGTTCCTGTTTGCCGGTTTCGTGTTCCTCCTTGTCCTCGGCGTCATCGTCAACGCCCGCAGCCCACTCGGGGTACGGTGCCGCACTTCCCTTCATGGCATGCCAGAGGACGCGGTTGAGCGTTCCCTCGGGCGCGTTGTCGATTTCGGTGAAGTTCATCGCGGCGCTGAGGATCGCACCGGACCTGAGCAGTGGATCGATGAGCGCCTTCGGGTCGGGATTCATACGGATCACACTTGATCCTCAGGCGTGACCCAGTTGGTGCGGCAGATTGACCGGATATCCTTCCGGCAGAGTGTGCGGTGACTCCGGATAGCCTCAGCGACGAGTGCATGCTCGTCAGCATAGGTGCGATTGCTCCAGTGGTGCTCTCGAAACCAGTGCCACAGCCGTTCGACCGGGTTGAGTTCTGGTGAGTACGGAGGAAGGAACAGCGGGGTGATCCGCCGAGGCCATCTCAGCTTGTGTGAGCGGTGCCAGCCAGCTCCGTCAAGGATCATCACGGCGTGCTCGCGGCGGCGGCGCCTTCTCGCAGCCGCGTCGAGGAACGCCTGCGTTGTCTCGGTGTTCACTTCACGGTACGGAATGGCTATCGACCAGCCTGTTGCCGGTTCGACGGCCGCGAACACCCATATCGACTTTCGCCCGTGTTGACGAACGACGGTCGGTCGTGATCCTTTGATCGCCCACACGGCGGTCAGCGTTCCCTGCTGGCCGAACCGCGCTTCGTCCTGGAACCAGATGCGAACTCGCGTGCGGGGGCGGGAGGCCCGCACGCGATTCACAAAAAGGGGGCGCGACGCTTGAAAGCCTTGGCTGCGGCCGGATCCTGCCGGGGATGTCTGGGCCGAGGATCGAGACATACGAACCCGTGACGCTTCAGCAGCTTATAGATCCCAGTGAGCGAGAAGGCCTTGCCGAACTCGCGATCGAGAATCCCCTGGATCTGCCGTCCACGAAGCGAAGCGACGCCGTCTCGTGGTGTGGCGCCAGCCTTCACTCGCTCGACGAGGCGAGCCTCTTGCTCGGGCGTCAGCCGTCGGATGCGACCTGGTGCCGTGCGTCCACGCACCGCCTCGATACCGCCGTCACGATACGCGTACGCCCACCGCTGTACGAAGGCTCGACTGCGGCCTACGGTGCCGGCGATTTCAAGCGTCTCCCGCCCCTGCAATGCGAACAACACGCTTCGAAGCCGATCCCGCTGTATCGCGTCCGATTCCTTGGCGATCAAGTGAGCGAGCCTGCGCCGATCGCCGCGACTCCGTTCGGTGATGTCCATGGGGCCTCCTTGGTTGGAGGCCGAATCATGCCATCAGAAGGCAGATGGCGCAATATGGAGAATATGGCCGAGGCGCGCGAGGCTCAAGTGTGACCCGTATGAGTCCCGTGACAACGGCTTCATCTCGATCCAGCATTCCGCCGAGTGGTTCGCTGCCGCGACCGCGACGGCCGGCATTCACGTTGCCGAGCTCGCCGGCGACCTGGTCGGCTTCATCGTCGTGACGGAGATGCCGCGGCGAGCTGAGACAGAGCCGGGCTCAATCTCGCGGGCGATGGTCGATCTCACCGAGGTCACGAGCTTTCGCGATCGGTCCTTGGCTGGTCAGCGAGTCGCCTGCCGTGGCCCGGTCCCGATCGCGGAGGCAGCGCGAGGCCAGGGAATCTACACGGCGTTCAACGAGGCGACCCGTGAAGCCAACCGGAAGCGATTCGACGTGGGCGTGCTGTTCGTCGCCGCAGACAACCCCCGGTCGTTGCACACGACGACGGCGAAGCTGGGAGCGGAGTCACTCGCGAAGTTCGAAGTGCGCGGTCGCCGCTATCTCTTTTTGGCGTATGCCTTCTGAGGCGGATGCTCACGATTAGCAGCGGTGGTCCGGCTAACCACCGCGCGGTTCTTCGGTCGATGGGCGCTGCAGCCTGATCGATCCTTTGGGTAATACACGGCAGGGGCGGCACCTTCGGGCACCGTGGCCGCTCACGTCTCCCCGTGAGGAACCGCTCCGGCCGCCTCGCGTTCAGCCAGACACCGCGGGCAATACCACGGTGCCGGTGTCTTCACGGCCTTCGGGCTGCGCGTGTGACAGATCGCGCAGCGGTATCGCTTGCCCTTGATCGCCGTCTTCGGCCGGTGCCGCTTTCCGGTTCGCGGGATGTTTTTCATGACTCAGTCCTCGAGGAAGTATCCGCTTCCCCGGGGACGGGAGGCAATGAACGAACATGATCAAACTGCAGCACGCCACCGGCGACACCCTATGATGCCGATGTGATCCCGTGCCCCCGCGGCCACCATCCCCCGGATATACGAACATGACTGAACAACCGAGCCCGGTGATCGCCGCAGGTGACACAATCGCCGTGACGGGGGCGACCGGCTACGTTGGTGGCCGCCTCGTGCCCGCCCTGCTCGAAGCTGGCTACCGGGTGCGCTGCCTCGTGCGCGAACCGCGGAAGCTCGACGCCCGGCCGTGGCGGAACCATCCGAGAGTCGAAGTCCTCGCGAACGACCTCGGCGACACCGCGGCAGTCGCGGCAGACCTGCGCGGGTGCCACGCCGCCTACTACCTGGTGCATTCAATGGTCGCCACGGGGGGCGCCTACGCCGATCATGATCGGGAGCTTGCGGCCCGCTTCGCCGGGGCGGCCCGGGATGCGGGCGTGTCGCGCATCATCTACCTCGGCGGCCTCGGCGAGATGGGGCCGGATCTGAGCGAGCACCTCCGCTCGCGACGGCAGGTGGAAGAGGAGTTGGCGTCGTGCGGAGTGCCGGTCACCACCTTCCGGGCGGCGATGATCATCGGCTCGGGTTCGGCGTCGTATGAGATCCTCCGCTATCTCGTCGAACGGCTCCCGATCATGGTCACGCCCAGATGGGTGACCACGGAGTGCCAGCCGGTGGCGATCGCCGACGTGTTGCATTGGCTCGTCCGCTGTCTCGAGGTGCCCGAGACGGCGGGCAGGGCGCTCGAGATCGGCGGCCCCGACGTGATGCCCTACCGCGACTTGATGCGGGTGATGGCTGAAGAACTCGGTCTCCGCAGACGGATCATCCTGCCGGTGCCGGTGCTGACGCCGCGGTTGAGCTCGCTGTGGATCAATTTCGTCACGCCGGTGTCCTACCGGATCGCCCGACCGCTGGCGGAGGGACTTCGAAATCGCGTGGTCGTGACCGACGACACCACGCAGCGGCTGATGCCCCACCGGGCACTCGGTGTGCGCGAGGCGATCCACCGAGCCAAAGTGAAGATCGATCAGCGGGCGGTGGAAACCCATTGGAGTGTGGCGGGGCCGGTTCCGGGCGACCCGGCATGGGCGGGCGGCACGGTATTCACCGACCGGCGGGTCGTCGATATCGAAGCCGATGCCTCGAGCATTTATGCGGCCGTCTGCCGAATCGGAGGGGGCAACGGCTGGTATGCCGGCGACGTGCTCTGGCAGCTCCGTGGCTGGATGGACAAGCTGGTGGGCGGCCCGGGGCTCAGGCGCGGCAGGCGGCATCCGGAGACGGTCGAGTTCGGCGAAGCGCTCGACTTCTGGCGGGTGGTGGGCATCGACCGCGATCGGTCGCTCTCGCTTCGCGCCGAGATGAAGCTGCCGGGCGAAGCCCAGCTCGATTTTGCGATCGAGGACATCGATGCCCACGCCCAGCCGCCTCTTCATCGGCTTGTGATGACCGCCCGCTTTCGCCCCAGCGGCCTGTTCGGGCTTTTGTATTGGTATGCCGTCGTGCCGCTGCACGAACTGGTCTTCGGCGGGATGCTCCGAGGCATTCAGAAGACGGCCGAGGCGCTGGCGCGATCCAAAGCACTGCCCGGTAGCGAGCCCCCGGCACAGGATGCCGCGCCCGGCTACGGCCGCGCCCGCCTGTGCCTGGGGATGAGCGGCGTGGGCACGATCGTCGTCCTGTCGATCGCGGGTCTCGCGCTCGGCCTGCCCGCCCGGCTCCTGCCTCAGGAGGGAGGATCGCTCCGCGGTGAGATCTTCGGTCTGGCCGGTTTTGTATTCGCCTACGCCGGCCTGCATGTGCCCTTCGACCTTTTTGGCGGATATGTCTTGCCGCGCCACTACGGGCGACGGCACCCGCCGCTTGGCCGCTTCTGGCTCGCGCTGGCCCGTGGAGTGGGCGTCCATTCGATCGTGCTGTTCACAGCGGCATCGACGCTGCTCCTCGCGGGTCGGGCGGGTGGGGCGCTCGGAGTGTTCACGGCCGGGGCGGCCCTCGTGCTGGTGTTGCTCGGCTTGCGGATCGCCGTCGCCACGGCACTATCGCCACTCGAGCTCACGCCAAGCCTGCCGAGCCGAAACGACGAGCCGTTCGGCGGCGCACCAGCCGAGCCGATGCTGCCGACCTTCATGGGCGAGTCGGACGACGAGGGCTTCACCGGTGCGGTGGTGGGCGTGGTGCGGCCCCAGCTCCACCTCTTGCCGCTGCGCTGGCGCGAAGTGCTCGACGCCGATGCCTTCGCCACGGCGGTGCAGCGGCGGCAGATGGCCGTGCAGAGCGGCGCTTGGTGGCGTGGCCGGATGCTCGCGATCGGCTTCACGCTTCTCGGCATCGCGCTGGCTGCGGCCATTGTTGGCGATCGGCGGCTGGCCACGGCCGAAGGCATCGTCACCTTCAGCCTCGTGTTCACGATCTGGTCGTTTCTCGGCTTGCTGACGCTCCCCACGCCCAGCCGCCGCGGCGTGGAGGAGATCGATCAGCGCATGCTCGCAGCCGGCTGCCGGGGCGAGGAACTCGCCCGCACGATGAGGATGCTCGACGACCTCCAGGATCGCGAGCGGGAACGAAGTGCGCTCGTCGAGACGATCTTCCACCCGGTGCCGAGCGTGCAGTCGCGGCTGCGGGGCCCGCGAGCAACCGGGGTCCACGGCTGCTGGGATGCCGCGCGAACCGCGGTGTATGTGAGCGCCGCCGGTCTCGGGCTTCTTGGGCGGGCGGTGCACTGCAACTGCGGCCGTCCCTCACTCTGGGCGTTCCTGCCGCTCGACTGACCCGCGTTCGCTCGTCGAGTAGCAGGCGAATACGCCGGGGGCGTGACGGCTCCGCGGCTGATCGAACGATTGGGGAACAGATGCCGTCGCCGTCAGGCCAGCGTCGCGAGGCCGGGGGCGATCATGCGGAGAAGCGTGCTCGGTACAGGGAGCACCTCCAGGGACACGAGCCCCGCCACGTTCAAGCGAACAGGAACGCCGTGCCGTTTCGCGATGGCCAGCACCGGCAGCAGGGCCGGCGCCGACCGCCACGCAGTCCACGCCGTACGAAGCATGGCAAACGAAACTGCGATTCCTGACTCATCGGCATCGATCACGACCGGGCGACCACCCAGCGTTCCCGTGAGTCGCCCGGCCACGATCAGTTTGGGGACGAACCCGTGTCTCGTGTGCGGATCTTGAGCGTACCGTGCAACACCCACTCGGCATGCTCCGCCGACGGACCCGTGCCGCTCGGAATCTTGATGTGCATGTTGTCGAACTCGTACGTGATCTCCGCACGCCGCCCGGTGAGGTTGTCGTAGAGGCCGATCAGCAAGTCCGGCCAATTGTTGGCGTGATTGTCACCCATGAGCAAAGCTCCAAATAGGAAAAGTGAGCAAACGGTTGAGGCGGCTGAAGTATATGCGGCGGCGACGATCGGCAAGTGCGGGCACAAAATAGCGAGGACCCAGTGGCCTGCCCCTCTTGCCATCCCAAGGCCAATGGCGAGCACGCTCACGGAATCAGGTGCACCTCACTTGGATGCGGGAGCGGGGGACCGCGATGGCTGAAGAGCCGATCCAAACCGGTCTCTGCGTACCTTGCCCCATGGTGCTGCCATGCTTCAGACGCCGAGGTACTCGTGCTCCTCCTCTGAGGCAGAACCGCGGACGTGGGCCTCGCGTAGCGGTGAAAATCTCGCTGTCCCATTGGCTGCCGGTGAAAACCTCATGAGCCGTTAGGAATCTGAGGGGACACGCCAACGATATCGCCAAAGCGTCTGAGCACGTGAGGCATTTCGTTTACGTGGGCCTTGCCAATCCGCCGCTGGCCCCTAGTGTTCAGCAGTTCCGAAGAGTTCTCTTTGCTGAATCCCTTTTCACTGGAGTTTCCATGTCGCTTCGCAAGTTCACTGCCGCCTTCGCCGCGGTCGTCCTCATGTTTTCCAGCACGGCCGTCCTGAAGGCCGCCGATATTGTCGAAACGGCCGTCGGAGCCGGCACGTTCAAGACCCTGGCGGCAGCTCTCGGAGCGGCCGAACTCGTCGATACGCTCAAGGGAGCCGGCCCGTTCACCGTGTTCGCGCCGACGGACGACGCGTTCGCGAAGCTGCCGGCAGGCACCGTCGAATCCCTTCTGAAGCCGGAGAACAAGGGCAAGCTGAAGGCCATCCTGCTCCTTCACGTGGTCCCGGGTTCTGTGACTGCGGCCGACGTCGTGAAGCTCAAGGAGGCCAAGACCGCCGGCGGGGCGACGGTGAAGATTTCCACGGATGGCGGCGTGAAGGTCGGCACAGCCAAAGGCATGTCCAACGTCACCAAGACCGACATCAAGACCAGCAATGGCGTGATCCACGTGATCGATGCCGTGATTCTCCCGGAGTGATCGCGGCCCGAGGCTGATCGCTCGATTCGGCACCCCGTACGTTTCGCCGTGCGGGGTGCCGCTTTTTTGCGCGGTGGCGGCAGGGTTCACGGGCAGATCTCCGGGGGGCCGTTCCTATCGCACATTCACCGACGGGGTGGCGCGGCTGCGGGGCCATCGCGGGAGGCATCGTCGGCCGGAACTCCATCCGGAACTGCGAACGCAGAAGAGTCCAGACGCATCGCAACCCGCAACCCAATCAGAAGGAGACACGACATGAGCCAGCAACGCATCCTGACGCTGTATCCCTACCTCTACCCGGGCACCGCGTGCGACCCGCTGCCAGCGGGTGGACAGCCGATCTGGAATCCGCCGCCCGCTGAGGAGGGCAGAAGGTTTGTCGAAGCTCCGCCGCCGTGATCACGGCGGGGCGGGCGCAAAGCCAAAAGCCGCGGCACCGTTGGTCACGCTCGGGCTTCGGCCCCGGGGAATACACCAAGGCTGCCACGAGGTCGTCGACCAAGGTTGACCTTTGGGTTCGCGATAACGGCCACCGCCCGATGCAAGCACTCTATGGAAAGGCCGCCAATGCGAAGAACAGATCCAAGCATTCTCACCCCAAAAGAGCGTGAAGAACGGGAGCGGATGCTGCACGCGCTGATCGAAGTGAAGGAAGCCATCCGCCTTTTCGAAGATGGCGAAACCAACCTGGGTGACACCGTGCGGCAGGTGGCTGTGGTGCTTTCGTCGCTACGTGCCGTGTAAATGCACGGTGTGCCTGAAACGCGCAGCGGGACGGTGCTCCTACCGAGGAAAGGACTTGAATGGCTCAGAGCGAATGGCGAAGTGGCGGCAAGCGGTTGAACACGTCAGAGGTGTTCTTGGCCGCGATCGCCTGAGCGAACGCCGGGCATGTCGAGTGCTGGGGCGGCAGTACGGAGGGCGAAGGAGGCGGGGCTTTTGTCCGCCGAAGCAATCCAGGAAATGCTTCGGCGAAGACTTTTGCTGCGGGCCGGCGAATCGCTCCGAGAGATCCACCGCCGGATGCCTGACAGGGAGTTGCCACCGCAGATCGAGCAGGAAATTGTCGAAGCCGTGCAGGGCTATCGGGCCGGGCGACGCGGGTGACGGTCAGGCTGATGGTTTCAGCGACTGGTGAAAACAGTCATGATGCCGCCGGCCCGCCCCACCCGCAATGCTGCTTTTTAACCCGATCATGTCTGCACCGCAGTCCTCCGAGTTTTCCTCCGCGGCAGCCGACCGGAATGTGGGCCTGTTTGTGGCCTTTCGCGTTCTCTTCAACGCGCGGTTTTACTACCCCGTGTTCATGGTGATGTTCCTCGACTACGGGATTACGGTCGGGGAGTTCGCGTTGCTCAACGCCATCTGGGCGGCGGCGATCGTGCTGCTCGAGGTGCCGTCCGGGGCGCTCGCCGACCTCATCGGCCGCCGGCGGCTCGTGGTCGCCGGGGCGGCCTTGATGGTGGTGGAGATGCTCCTGCTCGTGCTCGTGCCGGTGCCGTCGGCATGGGTGCTGCCCGTGCTCGCGGCGAACAGAATCGTGAGCGGTGCAGCCGAGGCTTTTATTTCTGGAGCCGACGAAGCCCTCGCGTTTGAGTCGCTCGCCGCCTGCGGCCGCACAGGCGAGTGGCCGAGAGTGCTCGAGCGGCTCCTGCGTGCAAGCGGCATCGTGACCATCGGCGGCATGGTGACAGGCAGCCTCGTTTACGATCCCGGTATGCTCAACACCATCGTGAGCCGAGTTGGTCTCGCCGGTGGCTTCACCCGCCCCGAAACGTTTCGTTTGCCGATCTGGCTCACGCTCGCCTCGGCCCTCGGCGCGTTTGCCGCTGCTATGACGATGCGCGAGCCTCCTCGGGTGGAGCCCGCCGGCAGGCAAGCGGAGGCGCCCGGGCTCGCGGCTGCGTTTCGCCAGACCGCGGCCACCGGGCTCTGGATTCTCACGCAGCCGCTCGTCCTGCTCGTGATCGTGGCCGGGGTGCTGATCGACCTCCCGATTCGACAAGTGCTCGTCGTGTCGAGCGAAATCTACACCGAGATCGGCATCCCCACGCCGGCCTTAGGCCTCATGAGCGCGGCGTCGGCGCTGCTCGGGCTGGCGGTGGCTAGCCCGCTGCGTCGGCTGGCACTCGGCGCGAGTGCCAGGGCCAATTGCCTCGTGCTGGCTGCGTGCACGATCGTCGGCCTCGTCGGCATCTCCGCCTTCATCCCGCTGGGGGGAGTCGCGTTCATGATCCTGCTCTCCACCGTGCTACGGATGGTGGTGTTTCTCCAGAGCCATTATCTGAACCAGCTCGTCGACTCGGGTCGGCGGGCGACGGTCCTGAGCTTCCGCGGACTTGCGGTGAACGTCGGCTACGGCCTCGGCTGCATCGGATTCGCCGCCGCGACGGCGGCCTATGGCCGCATCGTCGGCGCGGAGAACTGCTTCAGGGCCGTCGTGGGACTCTTGCCCTGGGGCTTCGCGCTGGTCTGTGTCGCATTCTGGGGCTACAGCCTGCGGCTCGTGCCGAATCGCGCCACCCTCACCCGGCCCGGCGGCTTCGGCCAGACGTCGACACCATCTGCCTGATAATCTTCGTCCATGGCCCGCCGGTAGGTGAACGGAAGGACCCGGGCTCGCAGAGGCCAATCCGCCAACAGAAGCGCACCGCAATGCCCGAAACGCCACGCCCGCAAGCGGCACGCACAACGAGACGCCGCGCCGTCGTTGGACTTTCGCTGGCAGGAGTCGTGTTGGCACTGTGGGCAGTCTGGTGGTTCCGAGGCGGCGGCGAAGATCCACGGATCACGGAGATCCGGTCGCTGCAGCGCGAGTTGACCGCCAAATATCCTCCTGGGGAGCTGATCACGAGTCCGCAGCAGGCGGCGGCCCGGGTCGCGGCGATGGGACAGGTGATGGCGAAGGTGCGGCAACTGCCGCCCGAGCTTCGCCCGCAGGCCATGCGGTTGGGCCAGGACACGTTTCGGAAAATGATCGATGGAAAGGTCAACACATACTTCTCGCTTCCCGCCGAGAAGCGGCAGGATTTCCTGGACCAGGAAATCAGGCAGATGGAGTTCATGCGGAAGGCATTCGAGGCCGGGCAGGCCGTGGCTAGTTTTTTTGGCGGCGGCGGGAATCAAGCGGCCGGCGGAAAACGCGATGCGGGGGTCGGGCTACGACCGCCGTTCGGGCCGCCCGGTGGCTCCGAGGAGGAGCGGAACCGGTTTCGGAAAGAAATTCTCGACCGCACAACGCCCGAGCAGCGGGCCCGGTTCGTGGAATACCTCGGCGCGATCGACCGGCGTCGCGGCCAGCTCGGTCTGCCGGCCATGCCTGCGCCGCCCTGAAGACCAAGCTGCGCATCCACCGGCCCTGCATGGCTAACAACCCGGCTGGCATCAAGATGGGGGCGGCGTCACATCCCAGCTTCTCCCCTGAGAAGTCGTGCCATTTCACGGCACAGGTCAAGGCTCCCGCCGGGGACTTTCGGCACCGCATTTTCCTGCGAAAAACGCGATCCGGTGGCGCCGAAAAAACTTCCCTCAATCCGACCCTGCACCTGCACGCAAGGACCGAATAGGGACGCAAGGAGCGACACACGCGAAACCGGGAAACGATGTTTTCGCCGCGAATTCGGAGGGTTGCGTCTTGGTGCGTCTCCATGCGGAAACGCCCCAAGACGCTGAATACCCCCGGCAGGAATCGTTCAATCGCAGTGTCGCCCGAGAAACACATCGTTTGTGGAAAGTCACTTCCCTGAATCCGACCCTGTTTCAGGTCAGGCGCTCTCGGGTTTTATCCGGGTAGCTTCGCTCGCCATCTCCGTGTGTCGCTGGCCCAGTGGCTGGTCGGCCGCGGCATCTATCTCTTGGAAAGCCATGCGTCGCGGCGCTGCCCGGCCCGGATGCTGGCCCGCCACCGGTGGCGGTGACAGCTCACGACAGCTGGTTCGCCATGGCGACGACGAGCGATATCGCGCGGTCCAGCTGAAAGTCCCGGAACTCTTTTTCTCGGAGAACTGTCTTCAGCTTTGTATCAAGTTGGCGTCGTAATGCAGCCATCCGCTCGGCACCCACGTCGACAGGTGGATTATCCGGGATGGCCAGTTTGTGTCGCACCATCTCTACAAAGGACGAGCTCTTCAGATCCAAGGTCAAGTGCCGCACCGCATAGTCAAGGTCGTAGAAGTCACGGATCGCCACTTCTTCTCGGGAAAGTGCTGCACGAAACTTCTCGGCCATGGCCTCCAAGGCGCTGATGCAAGTCACGCGCAGCTCCGGAACTGCAGGCTCTCCGTTGATCGGATCCAACAGGACCGTTCGGGCGGCGAGCGTTGCAGCTGGCATCACTACCGGCTCCCGGACGCTCACGTCGATGAGTATCGGTTCCGGCTGACCGGTCACGAGGGACCGATAGGTCACGACGCCGTTGTATTGCGACGAGTCATTGGCACCCTTGAGCGCAGCCTGACAGAAGAATTCCGGAAGCCGTTGCGAGACCTGTGCTATCGCAGACTTGATCGCCTCTGCAGCCCGGCTGCGTTCCGTGCGGCTTGCGTTGACGTGGATTGGAATCGCAAAGTCCAGATCCTCGCTGAGCCGGTAGAAGCCCGCATGCACTTTCGCCAAGCACGTGCCGCCCTTGAACAGCAAATGCGGACCGCCGTGGCGGGCGAGATCCTCGAGCAGAACAGTGCAGAAGTAATCCTTCTCGACGATCTGTCCGTTGAAGCCAGTCTTCGCAGCAGTGAATGCGACCGCCTCGCGAAAGAGCGGGGCGTCTGTATGAAGCGTGAGGCCAAGATGATTACGGTCAGTCATTCAGAACGACTCCCCACGACTTGGAGACGGAGCCCCGCTTGGCGCGCGTCGGCACAAGTGGGATTTTTGCAGTGGATGGCTTCAATGCCCGGTCGAGGCGGGAGAGAACTGCTTTGCTCGCTCCGATTCGTTCGAGCATCGCACCGATGCGACGTGTCGTTCCCATGTTTCCATATTTCAGGGTGGCGCGGGCCAACGCGTCCGCTGTTACCCGTCCGGCGGCAATGTCGTTCCGAATCCAGCTGTAGGCCTCAGGCAGACTGTCGAATTGCGACCAGTCGTAGACGGCATCGATCAGGGTGCGTGCGCGCGACGAATACACAAGGGTCTCACCTGAAGGCGTTTGGAATGTTTCGGTGTCCCCGAGCCGGTCTCGGGCGACCTTAATGAGGTTGAGCGTGATGCTCCCGATGTGGCGCTCGCCCGAGATTGCATCGTTGTAGATCGTCGTAATGGATGGCAGTTGCGCGGAGTAGCCGTACCGGTTGAAAGCGTTGGGGCCCGTGATTTGGTAACGGGCTTGCTTGTCTGCCATCAGAGCATTGATGGCCGTGGCATCGTCCGGCGTCCAGATGCCGCCTAGCGGCAATCGCGGTGGAAACAGGTACAGCCCCTTCCTGACGTTGGCGATCATGCCTGATCGCGACATGCGGCTCAGCAGTTCCCGCTCCTGCTTCGCCGAGATCCGCAGTCCGGAGGCAATCTCCCCGACTCGCACGCTGCGCAGATTCCTCATCTGCGCGAGGGCGAGGGCGGCGTTTTCGAGTTGACCAAGCTTCCTGGACATGCAGGTATTCTATTTCCAGATAATTGCGTGTGAAGCAATAATCGCAAAATAGAGTACCTGGCAACGGACTGGCCGTTCCATAGCCGGCTAAAAGTGGAAAACTAGGAAAAAATATGGTTTTCGGGAGGCCCAATCACCCTGGAATAAGCGACTTTCCCGAAAGATCTCATGGAAGTCCATCGGCCCGATGCTGTGCTGACGTGGATCGGCCACAGCGCTCAGGTACACCTTCAGCACTACGCCCCTGGAGCGACGGAATGCGATTACCAGAAAGCGGTGCAGAATCCGGTGCAGTCACCCGCCGTCTCAGCGCGGCACGAGCCGTCAACACTTCACGAATCCCGCGAAAAATCGCTTGACGTCGCGAACGACGCGGAAAATCAGTACCCCCGGCAGGGATCGAACCTGCGACCTACGGTTTAGGAAACCGTCGCTCTATCCACTGAGCTACGGGAGCGAGAAGCGTTTCGCCCTTGAAAAAAAGGGGTTTCGCATCAGCATCAAACGGGAGAGGGAGCGAGGCAACAAGGATTCCCAGAATTCTCCCAAAACTCGCCTTACTTCGTGGGCAGCTTGATCGACCTGGGGTTGTTCTTCCAGCCGCAGGATTTGGCGAAGTCGGTGAGCGTCATCCACTCCTGACCCTCGTCCCGTTCGACGATCGCGATCAGATCGGGGCTTGCCTCGGTATCCATCGCGACGTCGCCACCGACCGAAATGGCCGCCAGGGCTTCACCGTCATCCACGAGAAACCCGAGCAGTTTTCCGTTGGGCAGGTTCCAAAACCGCACGACCCGATCGCCCGAGGGTGTCGCCACCACGTTCTTTGACAGCGAAAGCGAGGCGTCCTGTTTCAGTGTCGCCTGGGCAACCTGCCGCTGAAGCAGCGTGCCCGATGCCGCATCGACCGCCCGCACGAGGCCTGACTGCCCAAAGAGGAGACGAGGTGCGCCGCCCGTCACCCAGGCGATGCTTCGCACCGGGTTCGGTGAACCACGGTTGACGGGCAGCACGTGCTTCGCCACCGCGCCGGTGGATGGATTCACCACTGCGAGTCCAGCATCCTGGCAGCCCAGTGCCAACTGGCCGCCACGCTGCCAGGCGAGCGACGTGACCTTTCCGAATTCATCGATCGATCGTCGCGGTGACCCCGCCACCACGTCCCAGATCACCGCCTTCCCGTCGTTGCCGCCCGAGGCGAGCTGCTCCCGGGTAGCGCCCCACGCCAGACAGTTCACGCCTCCCGGATGGCCGGGCAGCGTGGCTACCGGCGCGCCCGTCGGCGTGAAGACGTGCACGGGTTCCGCGATCCCTGCCACTGCGATCGCCTTGCCGTCGCCGGACCATTCGAGCAGTGTGATCGGCCACTTGGCAGCGGCGAAAGTGGCGACGGCTTCGCCTCCGTCGGCCTTCCACGTACGCACCGTTCCTGAAGAATCGGCGGTTGCGAGGAGCTCGCCGTCGGGCGACCAGCGGGCCACGGCCACCGGCTTTGTGTGGCCTTCGAGCCGTGCGATTCGCGTGAACTTCGCTGCATCCCAAAGCGAGGGCGTAGACGTGGCAAGGCCGGCGACAATCGGCCGCCCCGGCGTGAAGACCGGCGCGGCCATGCCAAGGGCCATCTGCACCGTCTTCTCCGGCTTCGCGCCGTCGGGCTTCCACGCCTCGATCCGCTCGGCACCCGCCGCGACCAGTTCGCCGGGTTCCCCCCTCCACGCGAGCAGGTGATTGGCCGCGATCGGCTGCCGCTTGGATTCGCCCGAGCCATCCGCCGCATGCACGACGACGCCCCCGCCGTCGAACACGGCGACCTGCTTGGAGTCGGCAGACCAGCCGCATCGCAGGGCGGATTTCCCCAGCGGCCTGATCTGCTTGCCGGACGAGCCGTCGGAAAGCACCGCGCCGGCGTAGCCGCCGCTGGCGATCTGTTTGCCATCTGGGGACCAGGCAATCTGCACAGTGGCTTGCTGCAAAGTCTCCTCGAGTTCGAAGAGTTGCCGCCCGCCGCTCCCATCGAGCACGACCACGCCGCTGCCTCCCACCGCGACCGCGAGCCGGCCGTCGGGGCTCCAGGCCATCGCCGAGATTCCCGAACCCATCTCCTTGAACGGCTTGAACTCCCCGAGATTGTCGCTGATCATGATCGCGCCGCTGCCGCCGCCGCTGCCGGCCAATCTCCGGCTGTCGGGCGCCCAGACGAGCGCGCCTAAAGAGCTAGGCATTTCCTTCGCCATTCGGCCGGTGGCGGCGTCGAACACCCGCACCACCCCGTCGAAGACTGCCTGTGACGCGAGCCAGCGGCCGTCGGGCGACCAGGC
>JBIIYN010000173.1:0-8353 GCA_044346795.1 Pirellulales bacterium | reverse complement strand
CCCAGGCCGTCGAACGCGTTCGACGTCGTGGCCACCGGGTTCACGCCGGCGCCGGCATGCCGCGCTACCGACGCCACCGAGCCATCCCCGCGATACGAATAGTCGGCCCGCTTCGCCACCGCCGACGTGCCGACGCCCGTCTGCTCGTACCGCGTGACGCGATTGAGGCCATCCACCGTGAAGCTCGTCCGCACGCCCAAGCCACCAGCCGCGCGGCCCAGGCCGCCGATCGCGGCGACGGCCGCCTGGTCTTCGGCGGTCCCCACGAGGTTGCCGGCCTTGTCGTAGGTGAAGTCGTATTCCACGAGCGCGTCGGGCACGATCGCGTGGGCGTCCCGCACGATCTGCAGGTCGTAGCTCCCCGCGGCGTTCTCGTCGCGCGAGGTGACGACGATCGCCCAGGTGCCGGCCACGTCGGCCGTCACCAGCAGCCGCGCCGTCGTGCCGCCACCGGACGAGTCGTCGAAGAGAGCCTTCGCCAGCCCGCCGCCGGGCTTCTGCAGCAGCAGCACCGGATCGAACGCCGTCGCCGTGAGCGTGAGCAGCAGCTGGTCCCCGGCGGCCAGCGTGATCGGATACGCGTCGTATCGTTCGGGCCTGCTGTCGGCATCCCAGTCGATCGTCGGGTCGCCCGCCGCGAGGCTGCCGGGCGGATTCGGGGCGGCCGAGACCGCCGGCTCTTGGGCGAGTTCCCCGGGCGCCATCCGGCTTTTCACGACGTTGCCCCCGGCGTCGTAGACAAACTGCCAGGCCGTCGTCGCCGCGGGGCTCGACGTGTCGGTCTCCGTCACGCCCACGAGCTGGTCGGCGCCGTCGTAGAACCGCCGGATCGTGCGCGTGATCGCCGCGCCGGCTGCGGCCTGCCAGCGTTCCTCCACGAGCCGGCCCGCCGCGTCGTAGACGAACGAGCTGACGCGGCCGAGCCGGTCGGTCTGCCGGATCCGGTTGCCGACGAGGTCGTAGCCGAAGGTCGTGGCCTGGCCGAGCGGATCGGTCTCCACGACGAGCCTGCGGGCGCGGTCATAGGCATAACGGGTGACGTTGCCCGAGGCGTCGGTCACGCTCATCGTGTTGCCGACCGCGTCATAGGTGGTGCGCGTCAGAGCCCCGCGGGCGTCGGTCACCGTCGTCCGCCGGTCGAGCTGGTCGTAGCCGTAGGTCGTCACGAACCCCAGCGGGTCGGTGACTCCGGTGCGGTTGCCGATCGCATCGTAGGTGAAGCGGGTGACCGGCCTGTCCGCGCCCGCCGCCGGCGTGGGACCGGTCGTCGCGATCTTGCGACCGAGGTGGTCGTAGGCATGGTCGGTCGTGCGGCCGAGCGCGTCGATGACGGAGGCCACGCGGCCGCGGGCGTCGTAGGCCGTGCGGACGACGTTCGCCGTCACCGTCGCCGGCAGGGCGTCGGGCACGGCGGCAACGGGCCAGTCGGGGCCGAGGGCATCGACGACGGCGACCGAGCGGCCGAGGCCGTCGTAGAAGAACCAGGTCGTGAATCCCGCATCACCGGCCGCCGCGCCGCGGGGGTCGGTCGTGAAGCGGAGATTGCCGGCGGCGTCGTAGCCGTAGTGCGTCGTCGGCCGGCCCTGGCCCGCGTCGGGCGCGAGCGAACGGATCTTTCGCCCGAGGTTGTCGTAGACGGTGTCGCTCCGCTGGCCGAGCTCGTCGATCGTGGCGATCACGCGGCCTGCCGCGTCGTATTCCAGCCGCGTGGTGTGCAGGGGATCGCCAGGGGCGATTCCCAGCGCGTCGGTCTGCGACGTGATGCGGCCGAGGGCGTCGAACTGCCGCCAGGCGGTGCGGCCGAGCGGGTCGGTGATGGAGACGAGATTGCCCACGGCGTCGTAGACGAACCGCGTGACGGGTGTCTGCGCTGAGGATTCCGACCGCGGGCCACGCGCGGCGACCTTCCGGTTCAGCGCGTCGTAGGCAAAGAACGACCGCCGGCCCAGCGGGTCGATCGTGATCACGGCATTGCCCGCGGCGTCGAAGACGGTGGTCTCCCTGCCTCCCACGGCGCTGGTCACCGTCACGACCCGGCCGACCTTGTCGTACGCGTAGCTCGTGCCCCGGCCGAGCGGATCGGCCGAGGCGACGAGGAAGCCGCTCGCATCGTAGGTTCGCGTGGACACGGGCCGGGACAGCGACCCCGCCGCGCCGTCCGGGTCGGGCAGGAGCGTGCGGATCTCGCGGCCGAGCGCGTCGTAGACATGCTCGGTGGTGAAGCCGACGTCGGTCTCATCCGCCCCGCCCGGGCCGATCTCGAACCGCAGGTTGCCGGCCTTGTCGAAGACGAACCGCTTCACGAGCGGAACGAGCGGCCCCGCACCGTCGGGATCGGCGGAGGTCTCGGTGATCTTCCGGCCGAGCGCGTCGTAGGCATAGGCCGTGGTGAAGCCCCGGGGGTCGGTGACGGTGAACAGGTTCCCGTCGGCATCGTAGGTGAACGACGTGATCGGCCGGCCGAGCGGCCCCGCGCCGTCGGGATCGGCCTGCGTCTCCCTGGTCTTGCGGCCCAGCGCGTCGTACTCGTAGTGCGTCGACCAGGCCGGATCGCCCGCGGTCACGCCCGCCTGACCGGCGAACGCCGCCGTGACGAAGCTCACGTTGCCGCGGGAGTCGTAGCCCACGGCCGTGGCCGGGGCCACGAGCGGGCCCGCACCGTCGGGGTCGGGCCGCGTCTGCCGCACCACTCGGCCGAGCCTGTCGTAGGCGGTGGTGGCGGTCGCGCCGGCCTGATCGATCGTGGCCACCACGCGGCCGCCGCCGTCCACCCGCTGCCGCGTGGTCGTGCCGTCGGGCAGGAGCGTGGCCACGAGCCGGTTGCGGGCGTCGTAGACGAAGCGGATGAAGCGACCGAGCGCGTCGGTCTCGGTGGCCTTGTTGCCCGCCGGATCGTAGGCGACGCGGGTGAACGTGCCGTCCGGCGCCGTCCGCATCACCTCCCGCTGCCGCCGGTCGTACGCCACGCGCTCGACGCGGCCGTCGCCGAACGTCGTCGCCAGCAGGTTGCCCATCGTGTCGTAGGCAAACGCCGACGTGAGCGCCGGGAGCGGCCCGGCGCCATCCGGATCGGGCGACCGCTGGCTCGTCTTGCGGCCGAGCACGTCGTAGGTGAACGTCGTGACGCCACCGTTGGCGTCGGTCTGCGCGAGCAGGTTGCCGCGGGAGTCGTAGGTGAAGGCCTCCGTCACGGTGACGCCCGGCGACGCCTCGACCGACCGCGTGAGCACCTGCCCGGCGGAGTTGTACGTGAAGCTCGTCACGACGCCCCGGGGGGTCGCGGTCGCCGCGACGAGCCCGCGGCCGCCGGGGGCCGCCGTGAACCGCGTCGTCGCGTTGAGCCTGTCCGGACCGGAGTCGTCGGTGCGGCTCAGGAGGAATCCCGAGGGGTCGTAGGCGAACCGCGTCGCCACGTCGTCGGAGGCGTCGTTCGCCCGATTGAGCCGCGTGATCGTGGCGACGTCGCGGAACGTGCCGGCGGTGTAGTCGTAGGTCGTGACGTTGCCGAGCGGGTCGGTCTCGCCGGTCAGCTTCCCCGTCGTGGCGTCGTAGGTGAAGGCCGTCGTCGCCCCGTAGGCGTCGATGGAGGTGAGCTTGAGCCCGGCGGCATTCCAGGTCGACCGCTCGGTCGTGCGGTCGGGCTGCCGCAGTTCGAGCAGGTTGCCCGCGTCGTCGTAGACATACCGGGTGACGAACCCGCGCTCATTTGTGAACGCCGACCGCCGGCTGTGCAGGTTGTAGGAGAAGCTGTGCCTGAGCCGCTCGGCGTCGGTGACGCGGAAGCCGCGCCGGTTGGCGTAATACTCCCACGACGTCACGAAACCGCCCGGGTCGGTCACGCTGGCCAGCAGGCCCCGCCGGGCGTTGTCGGCATGATAGGCATACCGCACCACCGGCGCCGCGGCACCGGCCGCCGGTGCGGGAGCCGTGACCGTCGCCAGCCGACCGCCCACGTAGGCATAGCTCCAGGTGCGGCCCGTGAAATCGGCGACCCTGCTCACGTGGGGCCGGGGGTCGGCGTTGTAGGTGAATGCCAGCCAGCGGGTGGCGTCGCGCAGGTCGGAAACCCGCGTGATCCGGCTCGTGCCCGCGACGTAGTCGATCCGCACCCCGTTGCCGAACCGGTCGCTCTGCGATCCCAGCGGGCAGGAGCCGGCGACGGCCGGGCGAAACGTCCTGGTGCCGCCGTCGTAGTCCTTCCACGTGAAGCCGGCGGCGGCCGTGCCGGAGAGCGTGCCGAACAGACCGGACGGACTGTTCCATCGCCCCGCGCCCGCGGCCGTGAACACGAGCCGCATGCCGTCGGCGGTGAACCACGTCACCGTGCCGGCCCCGTCGGTGCCCACCTCGATCCGGTCGGCATAGCTGAACGACCAGCCCTCCCCCATGCCGCGGTCCGACCAGGCCGCCGGGCTGCCCGGACGGCCCGACACCGTGTGGACGGCGTCGTACCTTCTGCGGAAGGCGAGCGGCTGCCCGAGGCCTGGAATCTCGAAGTCGGTCTCCTCGTGGTAGACGTTCCCATTGGCCACGTTGACGGGATCGCCCGCCTCCTTGTCGATGCCCCAGGCCAGCGGCGTGGGCCGGATCTCCGGCGGCAGCACCGGAATCCGCGAGGTGGCCCCGCCATAGGTGAGCACCGGCCCGCCTCCCACGCTTCCCTGGATCATGAAGCCGACGGTCGCGCCCGTCGCGGCGACCGTGAGCGTGTAGCCGACCCCCTTCCACTGCCGCGCGCCGTCGCCGCCGCCGACGACGATCTCGTTCTTCGGCACGAGGGCCGTGAACGCGGTGCCCGCGTAGCCGGGCACCCCGCTCTTCACGGCCGACGCGATCGTCGTGACGATCTCGGATCGCAGGCCCGGCAGGAGCCTGGCGATCGAGGCCACGTTGCCGGCGTTGATCTCGACCAGATTCGAGAAGCCGCCGGCCCCGGTGACGGCCAGCTGAAACGCCTTCATGGTCGACACGCTCTCGAAGTTCGTCAGCTCCTCGAGCAGGAGTCCCTCGAGCGACGAGTTCGTGTAGCCCATCAGCATGTTGCGGGCGCGGTCGATCGCCGTGGTGCTCGGATCGATCGGAAAGCCGCCGACGACGTTGGCGGGCACGTCGATTCCCATCCCATCCGGCAGATAGGGAAACTGCAGGCCGGCCGTCGCGTTGGAGGAGAGATTCGGGCCGCTCGTGGCGATGCCGAGGCCCACGATCGTGCGGTCGGCGACGGCGGACGTGAGCGAGGCGAGCGACGCCTCGTCGTCGTTCGCGGCCACGAAGTAGGAGGTGATCGCGAGATCGAGCAGGCCGCCGACGCCCTGGTCGGGATCGACGGCGACGCCGTTGGCCCGGTTGATCTGCTGGGCATTGGCCACGGCCCGCTTCTCGACCAGAAGCGTCTCGGAAAACTGGTTGGCATCCAGGCCGATGGCGATGAAGCGATCGGATGGTCGCGTGAAGGTGCGATCGTAGCTCATGCCGCCGGCCGGGGCGGCGATGGAGATCTTGAGGCCGAGGCTGCTCGCGGAAGGCCCCTGCACGAGCGACGAAGCGGTCGCGATCGCGACCCCATCCCGCCGCAGCGTCGGCCACCAGCCGCCCTCGCGATACCCCCCAGCCCGCCCGCCCCACCAGGCTGGCTGGTACACCGGATCGATCGTCAGCCGGCTCAAGGCCACGTCGGCGAGCGTGAGCGACACGCCCGCGTCGCCGAACAGCTGCTTTGTGCCGCTGGCGAGCCTGATGGTCACCGTGTACTGGGCCGAAGCGGGAATCGTCGCCGGCCGCTCCGACTCGGCCGGCTGGCTCACCACGGCATAGGGCAGCGCCGCGGGCAACGCCGTGAACGCCTGCCGGCGGATTGGCCCGTCGTAGCCCACGTCGGCGAGCGTGAGCTCGGGCCGGTTCGTGGCCAGCCACGTCGCGACCTTCGCCTCGTAGTATTCGGCGGTCGATTTCCGCTGCCAGGCCGGACTCGAGAGGTAGTCGGCCTCCTGCGGGCCGAAGGGCACCTTCGTGAGCATGTCGGGAACACCGGGCCGAAAATCCCGCAGCTTCCACGAGGCGTCGATCGGCACCCACGCCGGCTGACCGGTCGCGGGCACCGTGACGAGCGCCTCGAGCCAGGTGTGCTTGAAATGGTTCCGGAATTGGTCGTGCCGCAGGCCGGCCGCGACCATGATCCCGCCCGCCGCCGCGGCATCCCGCGTCCCGAAGAAATCCTCGAGCTGGTCATCCGTCACCTCGATCACACCGGCCACGTACCGCGTGGGGACGCCGGCGGCGGCATAGAGCGACGCGAGCAGCGAGTTCGTATCCCACGAGTTGCCGGCCTTCGTCTGCAGCGTGGCAAGCGGTCCCTTCATCGCGCCCGAGTACGGCTGGAACTCGATCGTGTTGGTCACGTATTCGAGCATTTCGAGCGGCAGGTGGTAGAGCCGGGCCGCCAGGTCGGCGATGCTCGTGGCCGTCTCCGGCCGATCGGGCGCGACGTCCACGTCGACCGCCCGGCCCTTGAGCGCCGCCAGGCCGGCCCGCGGGCTGCCGACGAGCAGGGGGTTGCCGTGCACGAAAAGCGACGCCAGCCGCGGCAGCTGCGCGACGGCCGCCGGCACCGCCGAGAGGGCGTTGGACCGCACGTCGAGCCGCGTCAGTCCGGAGAGCGCGGGGAGCGTGGCCAGGCCGGCATCGGTGAGGCCGACGTCCACGAGCGAGAGCGACGTGAGGCTCGCGAGGCCGGCCAGCGGCTGGAGCGAGGCGAGCCCCTGCGACGGCGCGGAATGGTCGCCCGGGATGAGTTCGAGCGACTCGAGCGCCGGGAGGTTCGCGATCCCGGTGAGATCCCCCACGAGGTTCGCATCGACGGTGAGCGCCTCAAGCGGCGGAGACTGCGCGAGCAGCGCCGGCGTGAGCCAGGCATCGGCATCGACCGCCAGCGACTCGCGGACCGCCGCGGCCAGTTCGGGATCGAAGAACATCACACCCTGCACGTCGCCGCCCGCGCGTTTCACGTGGCTGCGGATCGTGCCCCGAATGTCGAGCAGGCCGGCTGAAACGACCGTGTCGCCGGTGTAGGCGTGGCGCGGAGCCCCCAGCGTGAGCGCCGCGGCCCCCGTCTTGACGATCCTTCCATTTCCCGTGATCGGCGTGTCAAACCGTGCCGGGACGACCGTCGTGAAGGTCGTGCCGGCGGCCGGCGTCGCGAACGTGCCCCCCGTCACCGTGTAGGCCCCGCCACGAAACTCGATCGCGGCGGCGCTCACCCCGCCCGCGATGGCGACCGCGCCGCCGGCGGCGCCGGTGAAGACGGCGGTGTCCCCCCGGCTGCTGTTCCAGCTCACGTGGCCGCCGGTGCCGCGATTGAGCGTCGGATCGAACCAGACCGCGGCCCCCCCTTCCGTCCAGGTGCCGGATCCCCCGAGCCCCGCGCCCGTCGCGATGACGTTGTTCTTCGTCGCGTCGGGATCCCAGTAGAGCACCGCCAGCAACCGCCGCTCTTCGAGTCGCTCCGACCCGGGCTGCCACCCCGGTGCTGTTGCTGGTGCTGGTGCCGAGATGGAAAACCTGCTCCCTCGCGAAGACTTCCGCCGCTGTGCCGAGCGGCGACGCGACCAGGCCATGGGAACCTCCTGGGGTTTTCAGCTGCCAGTCGACGCCCCGATGCCGGCTGGCTTGCACCACGAAACAGGCTGTCCATCGGGGGGATGCACCCCCGCGCACGGGCGATCATGTAGAAAACGGCGGCGGGTCGGGTCAACGCCAGTTGGCCCGCGGCTTTCCCGCGTCGACCGCCGCCGTCGCCTGGCAGCGGCCGGCTTTCTCCACCGCCCGCTAAACTGAAGCTGTTCCGAGACCGTGGAAACCGCCGCCCCGCATGCCCACCCCGCCCGACAACTCGCTCGAGTCCGATCCGCGGCGGTGGATCGCCCGCCGCTGGTTCACGGCATCGGGCGCGGTCGTCGCCGAACTCCACGCCGGCATCGAGCCGACGGCCGTCTTCGAGCGGCTGGCAGGGCGGCGGCACTGCCTCTTCCTCGACAGCGCGGCCCGCGACGCGGCGGAGCCCCTCGCGCCGCCCCGGCTGGGCCGCCATTCGTTCGTCGCCGCCGATCCGATCCATTCGCTTGAAGTCGTCGCCACTGGCGACGCGAGCGATGCGGAGCGGGTGACCGCGGCTTTTGCCCTGCTGCGTTCGCTCCTGGGCGACCTCGCCTGCACGACCATCCCCGGCCTGCCGCCATTCCAGGGAGGCATGGCGGGGCTCGTCTCCTACGATTGCGGCCTCGTGCGGCTGGGCCTCCCGGCCCCCGCGGACGGCCCGGTGCCGCTCCTCTCGCTGCACGCCTACGATCTCGTCTTC
>JBIIYN010000172.1:0-8367 GCA_044346795.1 Pirellulales bacterium | reverse complement strand
GCTGTGCGACGAATGCCGAGGGAGCGACGTGCTCGAAGTGGCCAACGTGCTCTGCCCCGGCAACGTCGTCGTGTCGGGATCCGAGGCGGCCTGCGGTCGGTTGGAAGCCGCCGCCGGTGCTGCCGGAGCGATGAAGTGCGTGCGGCTCGAGGTGGCCGGCGCGTTTCACACCGTGCTCATGCAGGAGGCCGTCGAACGGCTGGCAGCGGCGCTCGCCTCGACCACGATCCGGTCGCCGCGGATTCCGGTCGTGAGCAACGTGGATGCCAGGCCGCATGCCGATCCCGACGAGATTCGCACCCTCCTCGCCCGGCAGGTATGCGGCGTCGTCGAGTGGCACGCCTCGATGACCGCCATGCTGTCGATGGGCGTTCGCCGCGTGTGCGAGGTCGGGCCCGGACGGGTGCTCCGGGGGCTGCTCAAGCGGATCGACCGGAGCGTCGTCTGTTCCGGAGTGCCCGAGTGACGTCCTGCGATCCGGCTGCATCAGCTTTTCACGATCACCTTCATCACCGCTTGGGAGCCCATCATGACGGATAGCAGCCGACAGCCCGCTCGAATGGCCGACATGACGGGCGCTCCGGGCGCGGCGAGCCCCGGCCTGAAGCGGCTGCACGTGGATCTTTCCGGACAGGTCGCGTTGGTCACGGGCGCCTCGCAGGGGCTGGGCCGTGCGATCGCCGAGGCTCTGGGCGCCGCGGGGGCTGCGGTCGGCCTCGTAGCCCGCAGCGCGGGCAAGCTGGCGGAAGTGGCGGCGGGGATCCGGGCCGGCGGCGGCCGCGCGGAAGAGTTTCCCTGTGACGTTTCCAAGGGGGAAGACGTGGCCCGGGTCGTCGAGCAGGTCGTGGAAAAGCTCGGCCGGCTCGACATTCTGGTCAACAATGCCGGGGTGACCCGCGACACGCTCCTGCCCAGGATGAGCGACGAGGAGTGGGACGAGGTGCTCACCACCAACCTCCGCGGCCCGTTCCTGTTCATGCGGGCCGCAAGTCGCCCGATGATGCAACAGCGGTATGGCAGGATCATCAACGTATCCAGCGTTTCCGGGCTGATCGGCAACGCCGGCCAGTCGAACTATTCCGCCTCGAAGGCCGGCCTGGTGGGGCTGACGAGGACCGTGTCGAAGGAACTTGCCGGCCGCAAGGTGACGGTCAATGCCGTGGCCCCGGGTTTCATCGCCAGCGACATGACCGCGGCGCTGGGGCCCGCGCTGCTCGACGAGGTCAAGAAGCGGGTGCCGGCCAAGCGGTTGGGCGAGGCCTGGGAAATCGCGGAGGCGGTGCTCTTCCTCGCGGCCCCCTCCTCGGCCTACATCACCGGCCAGGTGCTCGTGGTGGACGGCGGGCTGATCGGCTGACACCTTCCTGGCATGGGGGTTTCCCCCGAGAAAATCGCGTGTCCTGGGGCGGGCCGGCGTGGCCGGGCGGCGTCACCCGGTATGGACATTTCAGGTCGGCAACGGTTATATCTTCCCCGAACCCCCTGAAGTTCATCGCCGTCTCAGGTGGAGCTGTGATCGTCAGGCGGTTTTTTGCGTCCGGTTGCCAGGAGGATTCATAAGGTGGCTTCAGTTCAAGAGCGAGTGATCGACATCGTCGCGTCCCAACTGGGTGTGAGCAAGGAGCAGATCACCCCCGAGACGTCTTTCATCAACGACCTCGGGGCCGACTCGCTCGATACCGTCGAGTTGGTCATGGAACTCGAGGAGGAGTTCGAGATCAACATTCCGGACGACGCGGCGGAGAAGATCCAGACGGTCGGTCAGGCCGTCGAGTTCATCGAGAAGCATCAGTCCTGATCAACCCACTCCCTTTTTTGTTCGAGCGGTGCGCTGCATGAAGCGACGCGTCGTGGTGACGGGCCTGGGCGTCGTCACCTCGTTAGGTAGGGCCGTCGAATCATTCTGGGATCGTATCCTGCGCGGTGACAGCGGCGTCGGCCCGATCACGCTGTTCGATGTTTCGGGGTATCGGGTGCAATTTGGCGGCCAGGTGAACTGGGAGCCGGAGAACGAGGGGATTTCCACCCCCAAGGAACTCAAGCGGCTCGATCGTTTCACCCAGTTCGCCCTCGCCGCGGCGAAGGATGCCGTCGCCGATTCGGGGCTCGACTTCTCGAAGGAAGACCCCTTCCGCGGCGGCGTGGTCATCGGTTCCGGGATCGGCGGGCTCTGGGAGTTCGAGGTCCAGGAAGAGCGGCTGCTGCACAAGGGAATCGACAAGGTCTCCCCGTTCACGATCCCCAAGCTGATGGTGAATTCGGCCAGCGGGCACGTCTCCAGCATGTTCGGGGTCAAGGGGCCGAACTTTGCCGTCGCCACGGCCTGCGCCAGCGCCGCCAATTCGATCGGCAGCGCCCTGCGGGCCATCCAGTATGGCGATGCCGACGTGATGATCACCGGCGCGAGCGAGGCCGCCCTCACGCCGATCGGCCTGGCCGGTTTCCAGAACATGCGGGCCCTGTCGTTCCGGACCGATGCTCCCCAGAAGGCCAGTCGGCCCTTCGATGCGGACCGGGATGGATTCGTCCTTGCGGAGGGCGCGGGCGTGGTCGTGCTGGAGGAGTTCGAGCATGCCAGAAGGCGGGGGGCCCGCATCTATGCGGAACTGCTGGGCTACGGCGCCAGCGGCGACGCCGGGCACATCACGCAGCCCGACGAGGAGGGCCGCGGTGCCGCGCGGGCGATGAGCATGGCCCTCGCTGACGCCGGGCTCAACGCCGACCGGGTTCAGTACGTCAACGCCCACGGCACGAGCACGCCGCTCGGCGACAAGGCCGAGACGGCGGCGGTGAAGCGGGTGTTCGGCGACCATGCCGGACGACTGGCGATCTCCAGCACGAAAAGTCAATTGGGGCACACGCTCGGCGCCAGCGGCGGCATCGAACTGGTCGTCTGTGCCCTGTCGATCGCCCGCGGGGCGATCGCCCCGACGATCAATCTCGAGAACCCCGATCCGGACTGTGATCTCGACTACACGCCGAACGTCGCCCGCGACGCGACGGTCGACGTGGCGATGTCGAACAGCTTCGGTTTCGGTGGCCACAACGCGAGCCTGGTGCTGGGCCGGCTCGCCTGAAGCGATTGTGTCGCCGGCTGCGGGGACGTCTCGTGACACGTTCAGTCCCCTTCGTGATCTTGGCGACAGCCCTCGTGGTGCCGGCGCCGATCGTCCTCGGCCAGTTGCCGGCGGATGCCGGCCAGGTGTGGAAGACCTACGATCTCGGGCCGTTCGTCAGGCAGGCCGGCCCCGGCAGCCAGCGGCACGTGGTCGATTGGGTGCTGCAGGAGACGGGCTATCCACCATGGCACGGCGAGACCGTGGCCTCGCTGACGGCCGATGCGGACACGCTGCGGTGCTTTCACGTGCCGGAAATGCAGGCACGTGTGGCCGAGATCGTGGCACGGTTCGTGGGCGACGCCGCCACGCCGCATCGGTTTTCCGTGCGCGTGCTGGGGATCGGCAGCCCGACCTGGCGGAACGACCTCCGGCCGATGCTCCGGCCGATCCCCGCCGCCACGCCGGGAGTCCAGGCCTGGATGCTGTCGCGGGAGGAGGCGGCCGTGCTGGTGGCACGGCTGCGGTCCCGTGGTGATTGCGAGGAGCTTCCCACCGGTGCCGTGCTGGCGGCCAACGGCATTCCGGCCGTGCTCACGGGCGGTCGGAAACGGCCCTATGTGCAGGACGCGGTGGCCGCCGGGCAGGGCTGGCAGACGGTGGCGGCCAGCTGCGACGAAGGGATGTCGATCGACGTCCATCCGCTCATTTCGCGGGATGGCACCACGGTCGAGGCGGTGATCCGTTGCCGCATCGATCAGGTCGAGCGGATGGCTCCGGTGGGTCCGGCTCCGCCGGCCGCCGATGGCAGCCGGGTGCCGATCGAGGTGCCGCAGATGGCGGCCGTACGGATCGGGGAGCGGTTCCGCTGGCCCGCGGGCAGCACGCTCCTCATCGGCCTCGGGTTGGTGCCTTGGCCGGTCCCCGGGCAGAATAAGGCCGGTGCGTCGGCACTGTTTTCCGACGCCAAGCGGACCGACGTCGTGATGGTGGTGGAGCCGAGGCTCAGCGATGCCCCATGACGCCGCCTCGGATCTCGTCCGGATCTCGTGCGGGGCCCGGACGGCGCGATGCCGGCGGCAGGTTGAATCACCGAAGCAGGAAGGATTGCAGGAAAGGATTTCATGAGTGCTGTTCCAGACCGCCGCGTCGTCATCACGGGGATGGGAGTCGTCTGTCCGCTGGGCCTCACGCTCGAGGATCTCTGGGCGGGCCTCGTGGAGGGCCGCAGCGGCGTCGGTCCGTTGGCCGCGTTTCCCTGTGCCGGTCTGCCGTTGCATCACGCCGCAGAGGCCCGGTCCTTCACCGGCGACATCGACAATTTCGGCCCGCTCGACGGCGAGCGCAAGAAGGCGATCCGCAAAGGCCTCAAGGTCATGTGTCGCGAGAGTCAGATGGCGGTGGCCGCCGCGCAGCGGGCGCTGCACGACAGCGGAGTGTTCGCGGCCGAAAGCCGGGCGGGCGGCGTGCAGCCGGAGCGGTTCGGGTGCGTTTTCGGTTCCGACTACATGCTGACACTGCCGGAGGATTTCACGGCCAGCGTGGCGAAGTGCCGGGGGAGCGACGGGGCGTTCGAGTTCGACCGCTGGGCCTCGGATGGCATGCCGCAACTGACCCCGCTCTGGCTGCTCAAGTACCTGCCCAACATGCCGGCCAGTCACATCGCCATCTACAACGACCTGCGCGGCCCGAGCAATTCGCTGACGCTGCGGGAGGCGAGCGGCCACCTGGCGCTCGGTGAGGCGACCGTCACGATCCAGCGCGGGGCCGCCGACATCATGGTCGCCGGGGCCACGGGCACGCGGGTGCATCCCATGAAGACGGTACACGCCCTGCAGAGCGAGCAGGTGGCGCTCGAGGGCGGTGCCGGAAAAGGCGAGGCCGCCGCCGACCCGGTCCGCTGGAGCCGTCCGTTCGACAGGTTGCGACGTGGGATGGTCCTCGGCGAGGGCGCCGCCGTGCTCATCCTGGAGGAGTTGGGGCACGCGCGGGCCCGTGGGGCCACGATCCACGGTGAGATCGTCGGTCACTCCGCCCGGAACGCCGGCCTGGCGGGGGGCGTCGGCCTCAAGCAGAAGGCCCTGACACTGGCGATGCGTCGGGCGCTGGCCATGGCCGGCGTCTCCCCCACGGATCTCTCGCACATTCATGCCCATGGTGCCAGCACGGTCGTCGGTGACCGCGAGGAGGCGGCCGCCCTGCACGGGGTGCTCGGGTCCGCCGCGGAGAGGATTCCCACGGTGGCCGCCAAGAGCCATTTCGGCAACCTCGGCGGGGGCGGTGGTCTGGTCGAGTGCGTGGCCAGCCTGCTGGCCCTCAGGCACGGCGAACTGTTCCCGCTGCTCAATTTCGAGGAACCGGACCCCGACTGCAGGGTCAGGCCGGCCCGCCGCGGTGATCCATCCGGAGACATCTTCATTTCCTCGGCGGTTACGCCCCAGGGGCAGGCTGGGTCGGTCGTGATCCGCACCCTGGCTTCTTGACAGTTTTTTGCAGGTGCCGTACCCTTCACGGGTTGCGTCACGTCTCAGAGGCTGCTGGTATCGCGGATAGTTTTCCGAACACCACCGGGTGTTTCGGCGCCCATGTCCCATGGCGTCGGCTTTGCTGGCAGTGTTGCAACTGTCGGCCGGGCCGGCAGGTGCCATCTCTTGACATGACGGTGATTCGCCGGGCTGACAGGCCGGGCCGGACGGTGGGCTGCCAGACCGCTCGAGTGATCCGATCGCTCGGGCGATCCGTTCGCCCGACCCATCGCCGGGCCGCACGGCCCGGCGGGTCGCCTTGACAGCGTCGCAAGACACACGCCCGCGCGGCCGTTCGAGAAATCCATGAAGCCAGAAGAAATCCTGCGAATCGTCGATGCCATCCATCGCGACAAGAACATCGACAAAGAGGTCGTCTTCCAGGCGATCGAGGCGGCGCTCGTAACGGCGCTTTCCAGGCAGTATGGAGAGCAGGCGCAGATCACGATTTCCATCGACCGCGCGAGCGGGCGACTGGCCGGCACGCATGACGGCGCCGAGATCGACACGGCCGAACTCTCCGGCCGCATCGGGGCGCAGACCGCCAAGCAGGTGATCATCCAGAAGATCCGCGAGGCCGAGCGGGACGCGATCCACGACGAATTCGAGGAGCAGGTCGGCCAGATGGTTTCGGGGGTGGTCACGCGGGTCGAAGGTGCCACAGCCACGGTGTCGCTCGGCGCCACGGAGGCCATCCTGCCCCGCAGCGAACAGATTCCGGGTGAGAGCTACCACGCCAACGAGCGAATCCGGGCGACGATCTTCGAGGTCAGGAAGGTCGGCAGCCGCGTGAAGATCATCCTGTCGCGGATTCGTCCCCAGCTCGTCCAGCGGTTGTTCGAGCAGGAGATTCCCGAAATCGCCGACGGCGTCATCGAGATCCGCGCGATCTCCCGGGAGCCGGGCTATCGGAGCAAGGTGGCGGTGATCAGCTCGGACAATCGCATCGACTGCGTCGGCGCCTGCGTGGGCGTGCGGGGCAACAGGATCAAGAACATCGTCGAGGAACTCGGCGGGGAGCGGATCGACATCGTGCGGTGGAGCGAGGATCTGCAGGTGCTCGTCCCCAACGCCCTCCAGCCGGCCGAGGTGGACGAGGTCATCCTCTGCCAGATGCTCGGTCGCGGCATCGTGCTCGTGCGGGAGGATCAGTTGTCGCTGGCCATCGGCCGGCGCGGGCAGAATGTCCGGCTGGCCAGCAAGCTCTGCGGTTGGGACATCGAGATCATGACCCGTGAGGAGCTCGACCAGCAGATCGAGCGGGCGGTCACCGGCTTCTCGTCGATCGACGGGCTCGACGAGTCCGTCGCCGAGCGGTTGGTGGGCGAGGGGTTCCTCTCCTACGACGACCTGTCGGTGATCGAGCCGGAAGATCTCATGGACATGGGCGGTCTGTCCGCGGAGGCGGTCGACAAGATCGTGGCCGAGGCGGAGAGCCGTGCCTCGATGGCCGAGGTCGCGGCGGCCGACGAACGGCGAAAGCAGCGGGAGCAGGAGCGGATCGCGAAGGCGACGGCTGAAGCCGACGCGGCCGAGGCGGCGCTCGCGGCTCAGGCTGCGGCAGCGGAGGCGGTGCCACCGACCGAATCGTGATCGGCGGCGGGGTTTGGCGGTGTGGGCTGGTGTCGGAATTGGATCTGAGGGCTGGTGGCCGGGCTGGTCCGGCGCGGAGGCGTTTGCGTGGCGGTTCGCATCTACACACTCTCGAAAGAATTGAAGATCGACAGCAAGGAGCTGGTCGAGTTGTGCACGCGCGCCGGCATTCAGGACAAGGGGTCCGCGCTGGCGAGCATGACCGACGAGGAGGTGGCGAGGCTCAAGGAGTTCATCGCGGGCAAGTCGCGGCCCGCCGCTGAGCGGCCCGCCGCCGCCGCTCCGGCGGCCCCCAAGCCCGGCCCGGTCGCTGCGCCGCGCACGCCGGGGACGCTCAAGCGAGAAGACTACATCGCTCCCGCGGGCGTGGCCTCGCGGGGCAAGCCGGCGGAGATCCAGGCCCCGCAGCCGGCGACGGAGCCGCGGCCACGGCCGGCCGGGGTGCGTGCCTCCGGTGACGGCAGCAAGCCCGTGCCCAGGCCCGCCTTCAAGCTGCCACCGCTGCCGGCCGCGGCGCGGCCGCCGGTGGCGCGTGTGTCGCAGGAACCGGTGGCCCAGAAGCCCGACGTCAAGCTGCCTCTCGACGCGATACGGAGCGCGAAGGCCGGCGGCGCCAAGCCGCTGGCGGAGCACATGCGCAAGCACGAACAGCGGCAGGCGGAAACGCCCCGGCCGCGACCGGGTGGCGGCCTCGGCCTGCGTGGCGGAATGGCCGGCGGAGCCGCCGCGCCGCCGCCGCTGCTGGAGCCGGGTGGCCGCCCCCGACGCACGGCCGCCAAGCCGCACACCGGCAAGGACGACGTGCTCGGCGGTCGTGAGCTTCGTCAGCTGAGCCGCAAGCGTGTTTCTGAGCCGCGCGGCGACGACGATGAAATCGGCGGCCGTCGCCGCCGCGGGTCCCGGCCGCGGCGCGGGGCGACCTTGTCGACCGCCGCTCCGCGGAAGACGAATGCCGCCATCCAGGTGCCCTGCACCGTCCGGGCCTTTTCCGAGGCGATCGGCCTGCCGGCCAGCGAGGTGCTCAAGAAACTGCTGGCGTTCGGGATGGCCTCGATGCCGAGCATGGCCTCGATGCTCGACCGCGACACGGTCGAACTGCTGGCCGCGGAAATCGGCGTGCAGCTCGACGTCAAGACGGCCGAAGACCTCGAAAAGGAACTGCTGGCCGGATTCGATGCGGTGGACGAGGATCC
>JBIIYN010000171.1:0-8388 GCA_044346795.1 Pirellulales bacterium | reverse complement strand
GCTTGATGCGCGTGGCCGCCCTGGTGATCTTGCGGGTCACGAACGTCTCGCCACGCCGGGGGCTTTCGTGGTTGAAGAGAATGCCGCACGACGCATGCAACCCGTAGCTCTCGCGGTAATTCACGGTGATCCAATGGGCATAGAGCTTGGCGACGCCGTAGGGCGATCGGGGATAAAACGGCGTCGTCTCCCGCTGCGGAGTCTCCACGACCTTGCCGTACATTTCCGAACTCGACGCCTGGTAGAAGCGAACCCGGAACCCGGCGGCATCCTGCAGATCTCGGATCGCCTCCAGCAGCCTGAGCGTGCCCACCGCGGTGACGTCCGCCGTGTACGTCGGCTGATCGAAGCTGACGCGCACGTGGCTCTGCGCCGCGAGGTTGTAGACCTCCGTAGGCCGAATCTCCCGGATCAGGCGGGCCAGGCCGTTCCCGTCGGCCATGTCGCCGTAATGCAACGCGAGCGATCGGTCTGACTCGTGGATGTCGCGGTAGAGGTGCTCGATCCGCTGCGTGCCGAACGTGCTCGACCGACGGACGAGACCGTGCACCTCGTAGCCCTTGCCGAGCAGCAACTCGGCCAGATAGGAGCCATCCTGACCGGTGATGCCTGTAATCAGCGCGCGAGGGGCGTTCGAGGACACTGGATATCCAACCTTTCGAATGGGTGAGGGCCGGCCGGGGGATCGCAAGGATACAACGCGGCCCCACTTTTTCCACCGCCTACACGCCGCCCTGCACGGGCTCTTCGGACTCACGAAGGGCGGCATCGAACTCGGCCAGCAACACCGACATGAATTCGCTGCAGACCTTCACCCCCAGGCCGGCCGGCAACGAGGTTTCGTCGATGATCACGTACAGCTTGTAGACGGCCTTGGCGTCGGCCAGTTCGATCCTGGCGATCTGCGGGGCCACCCAGCGGCTGTCCACGCCATAGGTCCAAAACACCCGCAGCGTCTGCCCCGACTTCCGAAACGTGCCCGTGAACGCCTCGGCACTGCGACCGTCGGCCAGCGGCACCGTCTGCCGATGCTCCGTCTCCGCGATCTCGAAGCCGGCCCCCGGATAACAACGATCCGGGGTGTGGCCGGATGCATCGCGCGGCGTGGCGCAGACGACGAACACCGAGACCCGCGCCTTCGATTTGGCATTCACGAAGGCTCGCGAAACATGGCCGACCGCACCGGCCCGCTCCAACTCGCCGGGCCTCGACTCCAACTCCTCGGCGGCCTCCCACGCTCCGCAGCGTTCCGGAAACAGGCTTTCGAGCCGTTCTGCCGCCCGCTGCAACTCGGCCGTCACGTTCCGGCCGCTCCAGCGTTCAGTCATCTGCCCGTGGAGATACGTCACTCCGAGGACCACCGTGCTCGCGGCGATCGCCGTCACCATCCCTCCAGACGCCTTCATCGTCCATCCCTCGTTTCCAATTTCAGCTCGCATGCTTCGACGCTTGCCCCGCAACCGTCGGCTCATCGATCAGGCGGGCACCGGCACGGCAGAACGACGCCGCGGCAACGCCACGGCGCCGCCGTTCACGATCACTCCCAGCAACCGCACCCCGACCGATCGCAGGCGATCGACGGCTGCGGAAACCTGTGGCACGCGGCTCACGTCCAGCATGGTCGCGAGGATCACCGCGTCGCTCTGCCGACCGAGGAGGAGCGGATCCGACGCCTCGAGCACCGGCCCCGCGTCGATCACGATGTTGTCGAAGGAATCACGGAAGCCTCTGATGACCCGGGCCAACTCGGGCCGTGACAACGCCGAGATCGCGGCGTAGTCGCACGCGCCGCCCGTCACGGCGAACAGTCCGTCGATCGCCGTGGGCTGCACCACTTCGTCGTTGCCCAATTCGCCCCGCAGCAGTTCAGGCAGGCCTGCCCGCAGCTCCAGCTCCAGCGCCATGTGGGCGTTGGGGTGCCGCAGGTCCCCATCGAGCAGCAGCGTCCGCTTGTCGGCACGGGCCAGGCTGGCCGCCAGCTGGGCGGCGAACGTCGTCTTTCCCTCTCCCGCGACGGCGCTGGTCACGAGGATCACCTTCGGAGCCTCGCGACCGGCCTGGGAGATGAGCGTCCGGATGGTGTCGCCGCACTCCGCCAGCACGGCGTGGGAATCCTGCCTCTTGCGCAGGCTCGACACGCGCGGATACGTGCCCAGCACCCTCACGCCGACCCGGCGGGATACATCGTCGACCTGATTGACGTGATCCCGCAGGTATTCGAGCATCACGATCGCGCCGCCGCCCAGGGCGAACCCTCCCATGCCGGCAAGCGCCGTGAGCAACAGACGAAACAACCTGTCGTTTCCCTGGGGTACGCCGGCCGGCTCGATCAACGTGACGCGGTTGGGCATGTTGAGGTCGATCGCCTGACTCTCCAACTCGATGCCGATCTGGTCGGTCACCCGCTGCAGGTGCTCGACTTCGATTTTCCTCGCGTCCATGTCGGCGTTGGCCTTGCCGAGTTCGGTCACTTCCTTGGACAGCGTGTCGAACTCCTTGGACGTCTCCTCGAGCGTCTTCGCCAGCATCTGCCGCCTTTTTCGCAGGACGACGGGCGTCTCTCCCCGGCGACCGATCGCGTCGCCCATCAACTGGGCGACGATCGCCGGGCGGAGTTCGCGGCGCCTGTCCTCGACCCGCTCCTCCAGTTCCCGCGCCTGGGCCTGCAGACGTCGCACGGCCGGTTCACTGCCGCCCCGCGCGCTGCGCTGCTCCTGAAACGACACCGCCTCCTCGAGGTTGGCCAGCCGCGCCTTCAGCTCGACGACCTGTAGGTCGCGGGCCAGCGCGGCATCGACCACCTCGTCCGGGACGGAGTCCTCCGGCGAGATCTCGCCGCGTTCGCGGGCGTCGGCGATCCACAACTCGGCGTCGATGGCGGCGATGTCACGCTGCGTCTGGGCGAGCAATCCCCGCAGCGTGCCCACGTGATCCATGAGCAGGCCGCGCTGGTTGGCAACCTCCGCGCTGTCGCGGGTGCCGAGCGTCTTGGCCAGGTTGTTCATCGTCTCGCGGCGCTCCCGCAGTTCGTTCATGTTTTCCTTGAACTTTTTCTCGAGCGCGTCGCGACGGCTGAGCCTTTCCGTGCGATCCTTGTTGACGATGTCGTCGAGAAACGAATTGATCACGGCGTTGAGGATCTTGGCGACATCCTCCGCCTTCTTACCCCGCAGCCGGACCTGGACGACCTCCGATTCCGGCGCCGCCGTGACGAGCAGCCCGCGCGACAGCCAGCCGATCGGATCGGTCCCCGCCTCGCGGAGGGTCTCCAGCGCCTCGATGCCCGGCTTGCGGAGCGCCGCCTGCAGGACGTAAGGGCTTTTCATCAGCTGCAATTGTGTCTTCTTGTACGACTCGTACTCGGCGGTATCGCGACCATGGCTGAGCATGCCGCCCTTGTCGCGCACCCGCAGCCAGGCCACCGCCTCGTACCCTCGTGGCAGGAACATCCAGGCCGGAACGGCCACCAATCCCGCGAGCAACAGTCCGAGCGACGTCGCCGAGAGCCAGCGGCGGCGGCATGCGTGGAGCGCGCGGACGTAATCGATGCCTCCGGCGGCGGGCATCTCTCCGCCCGGTTGCACCGCCCCGGCCAGCCGAGGGTCGAACGGCTGGGTGTGCGGGGCCAACGGCCCGTCGCGCACGACGAGCGTGCCGCCGGGCTCACCGGCAACGGCTTCGGTCCGTCGCTCGTCCATGACTGCGTTGGGGTCGCTCATCACTCCAGCCTGACCATATCGGTGACCGTGTTTCGTGACATCCTGGCGCCGCCGTGCCGTGCCTCTGCGGCCGCGTCAAGGCACCGCCCGTCCCGAGATTCTACCTTGGATCGTCCAGCCGATCCTGGGTTTCGAATCGGGTGGCCGCCGACCGGGAATTTCGACCGGAAAGCGTCGCCGGCCCCGCGGCGACGCCGTTCCGCCGGCCGCCGGCCCGCTCGACGGTCCCCAGGGCCTTCAGGCCCTCCACCGGGACGACGGCGACCGGAGTGGTGTCCTCCGCCACGAGCAGCCACGACGCCAGCTTCCGCATGGCGTAGAGCAGCACCAGGGCCATCGGCATCATGAAATACCCGGCCCAATCGTGAAAGATTTTTTCCGCGATCTCCGGATCGATCGTATACATCACGCTGGTGAGGGTGATCCGAGTCGCATTCACCGCCAGCGCGATCGGAACGGCGCTCGCCAGGATCACGAGGCTTTCGTAGACGTCCAGTTCGCCGAGCATGACGATGGCCACCGAAAGGGCGATGAAGATGGTGAGCATCCGCAAGCCGCTGCAGGCATCGACGACGCCGAGATGCCTCTCTCCCACGACGATCTGGTTGCCCTCCCGGATGGCATCGATGCCCAGCGTCTGGATGGCATAGGTGCTCACCGCCGTGGCCATCGTCTGCAAGGGGCCCAGCAGATACCGGGTCGCCTCGTCGGGCAACGGATACATGAAGATGAGGAACGCGATCGGTGCCCACGCCCACCGGAACATGCTCCACCCGCCCCCGAGCAGAACCCCGCCGGCCAGGGCCGGCACGAACGTGTACATGTCGATGGTGATGATGCGGTAGCGGGCCATGAGCAGCCTCAGCCCGAGGCTGGCCACCAGCATGCCCAGCCCGACGAGACGCGCCGACGGGCTTACCGATGCGACTGGCTGCCGCCACCAGAAGATCATCGCCACCGAGAACAACGGCACGAGCCAGCCGTGGGAGTACTGCGGGTTGTTCCACGCCGCCTTCGCATTGAGCAGCCCCGGCCAGTAGCTGAACATCACCACTGTCGCCAGGATCGCCACCACCGTGAGCGGCTCCCGCTGATCGGGCTCCCGGAGGTCCTCGAGGAGGGCCTTGCACCGCAGCCAGACCGACTCCCACAGGGAGCCGTCGTCGGCGAACGTCCGCAGCCCCGCCCGGGAAACTGCCGCTCCGACGGGACGCGGCACCGGAGCGGGGGGATCCGTCAGGGGTTGGACCGGCGGCGACATGTTCACGGGACACGACTCGAGGGGAATGCGACGGCTGGAGTTTACCCCACGCGGAGGGCGGTTTCACGCCGCCGTCACCGCGAAACCGGTTTTGAGGGTGACACCGCGGATTCATGCTGCCATGATCCGACGACGCAGACATCGACCGGCCCCGTAGATCATGCTCGCCGACCCGATCCATTCCATTTCCGCTGCCGCCATGGATGACGCTGCCGTCGAATCCGCCAATACCCCTCCCGCCAGACGGCTCCCGGGCTGGCTGATGCCGCTGCTGCGGGTCGCGGCGACGGTGGGGCTGATGGCGATGGTCCTCTCCAAAATCGAGTGGGACGCGTTGCTTTCGACCATGCGCGGCTGCAACTGGGGTTGGTGGTTCGCGGGACTGGCGGTCAGCGTGTTCGTGCAGTGCATCGCCGGCATCCGCTGGGCCGCATTGGCCCGACCGATCGGCTTTCAATTTCCGGTCGCCACGTTCCTGTGGCGTTTCTTCGAGGGCTTGTTCTTCAACCTCTGCCTGCCTTCTTCGATCGGCGGAGACCTGGTCAAGGCATACAGGCTGGCCGACTCGACGAGCGGCCGCCTCCTCGCCGGCTGCACCGTTCTCGCCGACCGACTCACCGGCTTGGCAGCGCTGGCGGTGCTGGCGTGCACCGCCATTCTGACCAAGCAGTGGGAGTTGGGCGTATCGGCCACGCTGTCCGTGGGAGCGGTCCTGCTGGGAGCGGCGCTTGCGGCGTTCTGGCTCGGCGTCGGCTCGATCGATCGGGTCCTGTCAGCCGTCCCGGAACCTCATCGGGCGCGACAATTCATCGCCCAACTGCTTCCCTACCAGCGGCAGCCCGCACTCATGACCCGCGCGGTCGGCTGGAGCCTGCTCATCCAGATGGGCGGCTCCGTGGCCGTGGCGCTCGTCGCCAAGGCTTTGGGCGTGTCTCTGCCGCTTGCCACGTGGTTCGCGGTGGTGCCGCTGGTCACGCTGGCGATGGTGCTGCCGATCAGCATGCTCGGCCTGGGCATCCGGGAACAGGGCCTCGAATTCCTGCTCGCACCGCATGGGGTGCCGCCGGAAAAGGCGGTGGCCATCGGCCTGCTCTGGCTGGCCTGCACGATCGTGGCCGGGCTCGCGGGTGGCGTGCTGTTCCTGCTCGACCGGAAGCCCCTCTCCACGCAGTCACCGCCCGGTCAACCACCGCAGCCCGCCTGACGTCGCCGCTCGGCGGTGAGCAACAGTCCGGCGATCGTCTTGGCGTCGTCGATCCGCCCGTCGAGGCACATCGCGAGAGCCTCGTCCCAGGCGACGACGCGGATGCGGATCTGCTCGCCGGGCTCGAGTGCCTGCGGGCCGGCGACGAGATTCTCGGCCACGAAGAGATGCATCCGCTCCCGGAGAATGCCCGGCGACATCCACATCGCGCCGGCGGGCACGATCCGGCCGGCCCGATATCCGGTCTCCTCCGCGAGTTCGCGCCGCGCCGCTTCTTCGAGTGACTCGACGCGGTCGAGCGTGCCCGCAGGCAGTTCGAGCAGCGTCCTGCCGACGGCGACGCGGACCACCTCCACGAGGCACACCTCCCGCGGCGATACGAACGGAACGACCACCACGCTGCCAGGGTGCCGGATGACCTCTCGCTGCCGCCGTTCTCCCTCCACGGCCGCCTCCGCCACCCGCACGACTCGAAATCGCTTTGTTTGGAGCAGCAGTTCTCCGTCCTCCGGCGGAGCGCCGGTCGATGGCTCGTCGCCGACGGACACGGCGGCCGCCACATCCAGCGGCATGTCGACGACGCGTGCCGCCGCCCCTGCCACCGCGAGCGGCCCGGCGGCGGCGAGCGCCTTCGTCTGCACGAACCCGAGTCCCAGGCGGCGGCCGAGCGCGGGCGAGAAGCATGCCGACGTGATCCGGCCGACGATCTCGTCTCCGGATCGCACCTCCTCACCCGGGGCTTGATCGTGCATTCCCTCGATGGCGACCGCGACGAACCGCCGGTTGACGTGGCCCAGCGCGTCGATCCTGGCGACGGTCTCCTGGCCGAGGTAGCAGCCCTTGGTGAACGAGATGGCCCGCCGGTCACGCGCCATCTCCTGTGGCAGCGTCTTCTCCGGAATGTCGACGAGTGCCGGATGGCCGGCCTCGATGCGGGCCGTGTGCAGGTCGTCGTCCGTCATCCGCACCACGCCCTGCGCATCCAGCCAACCGGCCAGCCGCGACTCGTCGGCGGCGGCCACGCGCAACAGATATCCCTCGGGTCCGAACCAATCGATGCACACCATGGCGACGGGCACGTCGCCGAGCAGAACGAGTGCATGGCGAAGCATGCCCTGCGGCGGGCTCCCGACGCACCGGGCCGCCAGCCACGCCGCCGCCCGTGGACCCGCGACGACCATGTGCGAGTGGAGGGAGGATTCGTCCGTCAATTCCACGCGCTCGCGGATGTGGTAGTGCTCCAGATGACTCTGCAGGGCCGTCCCGACTCCCGCCGGGGCGTCGATCCAGACGCCGTCGTCGGTCCGCAGGATGGTGGCCAGCGCGAGCACCCAGCCCCGGGCATCGGTGAAGAAGCCCTCGACGCCCTCTCCCTCGCCGAGCGGGGAGATGGCAGCGGTCGTGAAGTTGTCGACAAACCGCACCGCATCGGGCCCCCGGGCTACCACCACCGCTCGCCGGCCCAGGCTCCCCCAGGCCAGCGAGCGACGCAGGGACTCGTAGCCGACGGGCGTCGGGCGGCCGGCCGCGAACGGCTGTCGATCGGAATGGTGGTGCATGGCTGGCCGCTCGGTCCCTGGAGGTTCACGAATTCTGAACAGGCTACCACGACTGCGGTTGGTGTGGCGCGGGCTTCGGGGCGGCAACAGTCTCGTCGCGTGGGCCGGGGCGGCCCAATGCTCCCCGAGCTGTCGCCGACCCCTTCGCCTCCGTCTCCTGTTGAGCGGGCTTCGGGGCGGCGGGGCCCGTCCGCCCGGAAAATTTTCACGCCGCGCGAACGTCCGATCCCCCTGATGCGTATGGGTAGGCACCGCCGCGACGACACGATCGCGGCGATCGCCAGCCGGATGCGGGAGCCGGCCCGCCGTCGAACACGCTCGTGTCGAGGGACACCACCATGGCCACTGTTGATTGCCGAAACGGATGCCGCGACGACTTCGACGACGACGATGCGGACGACGTGCTCGACGATCCGCTGGCCGTCGCCGACAGTGAACACTCCGACGCACTCCGGGCGGAGATGGAAGGCGGGGCCGGCTCGGCATCGCCCGCTCGTCGACAGCGGCGGCTGCACCGCATCGCCGAGGTGCGGAGGCTTCAGGGGGTGACGCTCCGCAACGTTTCGCGGCGGCTGGGCACACCGCTGGCCCTGATCCGGCGGCAGGAGCAACCCGACTGCGACCTGCGGCTTTCCGACCTGCTCA
>JBIIYN010000170.1:0-8392 GCA_044346795.1 Pirellulales bacterium | reverse complement strand
CGCAGCCGCCGGTGAACTTTGACTGAAAGAGTTTGCCGACCATTTCCATACGGAATGCGACGTCAAAGTCCGCCGGCGGCGAGCACGTGCCCCCGACCGGCGGCGGGTATGGAGATCCGCGTCGCGTCGACAGCGACCATGCGGGCTTGCTAGAATTCCGGCTCAAACCAGCAGGGAGCATCTCATGCCATCCTCCGCACGCGTCTCTCGTCGCGGCCTCTTTCGCCGCGGCCTCGCTGCCGGCACCGCGATCGCCGGGGCCCCGATGTTCATCCCCTCTTCCGCACTCGGCCTCGACGGGGCCGTGCCGCCGAGCGAACGGATCATCGTGGGCGGCATCGGCATCGGCCGCCGCGGCGAATACGACCTCGGCTGCTTTCTTTCGCAGCCCGACGTGCGGTTCGCCGCCGTCTGCGACGTGAAGGAGAACCGCCGCGCGGCCGTGAAGAAGATCGCCGACACGCACCATGGCGACGACCGCTGTGCGACCCACCGCGACTTTCGCGAACTGCTCGACCGCAAGGACATCGACGCGGTGCTGATCGCCACCGGCCCCAACTGGCACGGCACCGCGGCGATGCATGCCGCCCGTGCGGGCAAGGACATCTATTGCGAGAAGCCCTGCACGAAAAACATCGTCGAGAGCCTCGTGCTCCGCGACACCATGCGGCGGACGGGCACCGTGTTCCAGGCGGGCACACAGCGCCGAAACCTCCCGCACTTCGCCTTCGCCTGCGAGCTGGCCCGCACCGGCCGACTCGGCAGGCTCAAGCGGGTCTACGCCCATCCGGCGGGCATGAAGGCCGTCAGCAGCGGCTGGCTGCCGGAGGAGCCGCAGCCCGACGCGGCGGTGACCGATTGGGACATGTATCTCGGTCCGGCGGCCTGGCGGCCGTTCAATGCCAAGCTGCTCGACGGATTCAATTTCGAGAAGGGGGGCGGGCTCGTCGGCGGCGGCGTGCTGGAGTGGGGCTCGCACTGCGTCGACCTCTGCCAGTGGGCGGTGAACGACCGCGATCCGCCGGTGGCCTACGATCCGCCCCGCGACGGCCAGCTCACCGCCCGCTACGCCGACGGCGTGGAGCTCGTGTTCCGCGAGAAGGGCTGGATTCCGCTCGGCTCCTGCCCGGTGCGATTCGAGGGGGAGGCCGGCTGGGTCGAGACGGGCGACAGCGGCAAGCTCGCGCTGAGTTCACCGTCGCTGTTGGCGGGCCGCACCGTCGCCGAGATCGAGAACTATCCGGCGACGTTCCACGTCCGCGACTTCCTCGACTGCGTGAAGACCCGCGGCCTGCCCAAGGGCAATGCCGACGCCGCGTGCAACGCCCACATCGCCTGCCATGCGGCGAACGTGGCGATCTTCCTCGGCCGCACCGTGAAGCTCGACAACCAGTCCCATGCGTTCATCGGCGACGACGAGGCGAACCGCCTCCGCTCGGAGGCCCAGCGTGAACCCTGGCGGATGTGAGGAAAGGAACGACACCGATGAACCGCACGCACACCTCCCATAAAAGCCCCCGGCGTAAGCCGGGGGATCTCTGCCCGCTGCCCGTCGCCCTTCTGCTCGCGATCCTCGGGCTGGCGCCGGCCGGATTGGCCGCGGAGCCGACGCCGGCCGAGCGGGAGCCGCTCGCGGTGCTCCGGTCCGCCGCGGGTGACGCGGAGAAGGCGGCCGCCTGCAAGCGGCTCGCCGTGGTTGGCTCACCCGCGGCGGCCGCCGATCTGGCGGCGCTGCTCGCCAACGAGCACCTGGCATCGTGGGCCCGCATCGCGCTCGAAGCCATTCCCGGTGCCGAGGTCGATGCGCGGCTGCACACGGCGGCGGGCACGCTGTCGGGCCGGCTGCTCGTGGGCGTGATCAACACGATTGGCATCCGCCGCGACTCGGCCGCGCTGCCCCTGCTCGAAGGCAAGCTGGCCGACGGCGATGCCGCGGTGGCGGCGGCCGCGGCCGCCGCGCTCGCACGGATCGGCACGCCGCAGGCGGCGGCGGTGCTGGCCAAGGCGGCGGCAGGCGGCCGCGACGCGATGGTGGAGGCCTGCCTCGACGCGGCCGAGCGGCTGCGGCTCGCCGGCGACACGGCCGCGGCGCTTGCCGCCTGCGAACCCGTGCGCGGCCTCGGCGACAAGGTCGCGGAGCATCGGCTGGCGCAGGCGACCCGCACCGCCATTCTCGCCAAAGGCCCGGCGGGCCTGCCCCTGCTGCTCGAGACGCTGCGGTCGCCGTCGCGGCGGCTTTTCAACATGGGGCTCTTCGTGAGCCGCGAGGTGGGCGCCGGCCAGCAGGCAGAGACGGTCGATCTCGCGCTCGTCGACGAAGCGAAGAAACTGCCGGGCGACCGACCCGGCCTCGTGCTCGCGGCGGTGGCCGACCGCAATGCCGACGGCGCCGCTGACGCCGTCGTGAAGAAGGTGCTCGAACTGTCGGCAGGGGTCGAAAAGGCCACGCGGCTCGCGGCCCTAGCGGCCCTCGGCCGGATCGGCGACGCCGCGATGATCGAACCGCTGCTCGTGGCGGCGACCGACGCCGATGCAGAGGTGGCCGCGGCGGCCCGCGAGGCGGCCGCCGTGCTGCCCGGTGAGGCGGTCGACCGGGCCGTGTTGGCGAAGTTGTCGTCTGCCGATGCCAGGCTTCTGCCCGTGGTCGCGGGGCTCGCCGGCGCAAGGCGCATCGCGGCCGTGAAGGAACTTACTCCGCTCGTCGCCCATGGCGACGTGGCGGTCCGGGCGGCGGCGCTCGACTCGCTCGGCGCGGTGGTCGACCTGCCGAATCTCGGCGTTCTCATCGATGCTGTCGTCAGAGCCCCCGATCCGGCCGCGGCTGCGGTCGCGGCCAAGCCGCTCAGGCAGGCCTGCGTGCGGATGGCCGACCGCGAGGCCTGCGCGGAGAAGCTCGTGGCCGCGCTTGCGCAGGGCCTGCCGACACCGACGAAGATCGCGATCTACGACACGCTCGGCGACGTCGGCGGGAAGAAGGCGTTGGCCGCGGTGGCCGCGGCCGGAAACTCGTCCGACGCGGAGCTGCAGGACGCGGCGACGCGGCTCCTCGGCAAGTGGATGACGCCCGACGCCGCGGCCGTGCTCGTGGAGCTCGCCCGCACGCTGCCGTCGGGCAAGTATCAGACCAGGGCGGTCCGCGGCGCGATCCGCATCGCGCGGCAGTTCGCGGTGCCCGACAACGACCGGGCCGACATCTGCCGGCAGGTGCTGAAAACCTCCGAGGATGCCGCCGACCGCAAGGCGGTGCTCGAATTCATGCCACGCTATCCGAGCCCGGCGATGCTGCAGGTGGCCCGGGAGGCGGAGGCGCTGCCGGGGCTCGAGGCGGAGGCGAAGGCGGCCGGCGCGGCGATCGCGCAGAAGCTGCCGAAGGCGGCGGCGACGCTGCGCAGCTTCGACAAGCAGACGCTCACGGAACGCTTCGTGGCGGAGGGCTGTGCGCTCGCCGATTTCGACCGGGACGGCCACGTCGATCTCACGGCTGGCAACTCGATCTGGTACGGCCCCGAGTTCACGAGGCGGGTCGATTTCACGCCGCCGGCCAACAATCCCTCGGGCATGACGAAGACGCCGTATGACCCGGCCAGCGGCTATTCCGATTATTTTCTCGCGTTCGCGCACGACTTCACGGGCGACTCCTGGCCCGACATCCTCGTCTATGGCGTGCCAGGCGCGCCGGCGCATGTGTTCGTCAACCCGGCGATGAAGCCGTCGGAGGGAAAAGACGCGGCCTGGGCGAAGCATGCCATCTTCGACACGGCCGACGGCGAGTCGCCCGATCTCCTCGACGTGACCGGCGACGGCAGGCCGGAGCTGCTCGTGCACTCGGGCGGCCAGCTCGGCTACGCGGAGATCGACTGGTCGAACCCGCTGGCGAAGGCGACGTTCCGCCCGATCACGCCCAAGACGCCCGAGAACGACAAGAAATACTTCCGCTACACGCACGGCTCGGGGGCGGGCGACGTGAATGGCGACGGCCGGATCGACCTCGTGATGAAGGAGGGCTGGTTCGAGCATCCCGCCGCCGAGGCGGCCAGCCCGCTCTGGCCGTTCCATCCCGGCCCCTTCTGTGCGCCGGGCTCGGGCGGCGGCGGGCAGATGTATGTCTACGACGTCAACGGCGACGGCCGCAACGACGTGATCGCCAGCTACAACGGCCACGGCTACGGGCTCGGCTGGTTCGAGCAGCGGGCTGACGGCAGCTTCGCCGAGCACCGGATCATGGGGGCCACGGCGGCCGATCATCCGCACGGCGTGGCCTTCAGCCAGGTGCACGCGCTGCGGCTCGCCGATTTCGACGGCGACGGCCTGCTCGACATCCTCACCGGCAAGCGGCGGTGGGCCCACGGCATCAAGGGCGACCCGGAGCCGAACGCGCCTCCGGTGCTCTACTGGTTCCGGCTCGTGCGCGACGGCACGGGTGGGGCGACGTTCGAGCCGCAGGAAATCGATTCAGATAGCGGGGTCGGCACGCAGGTGACGGCGGGCGACGTGAACAAGGACGGCAAGCCGGACGTCGTCGTGGCCAACAAACGCGGTGTGTTCGTGTTTCGGCAACGCTGACACGACCGCTGCCCGGACGATTTGGTCCGAGACGACCGGCCTGGCAAACGGCGTCATGACCGCCTTTCAGGCCAGCACGTTCCGCACGACCGTGCCGCTCACGTCGGTGAGCCGGTAGTCCCGGCCGTTGAAGCGGTAGGTGAGCTTCGTGTGGTCGAGCCCGAAGAGGTGGAGGATGGTGGCGTGCAGGTCGGGCACCGAGACGGGGGCCTCGACCGCGGCGTACCCGAACTCGTCGGTCGCGCCGTGCGTCACGCCTCCCTTGATGCCACCGCCTGCCATCCACATCGTGAAGCCCTTGGGATGGTGGTCGCGGCCCTTGCCGTTCTCGGCGACCGGCGAGCGGCCGAACTCACCGCCCCAGATCACGAGCGTCGTGTCGAGAAGGCCGCGGGCCGACAGGTCCTCGAGCAGTGCCGCGATCGGGCGGTCGGTCTCGGCGCAGTGCAGGTCGTGGTTGGCTTTCAGGTCGTCGTGGGCATCCCAGGCCTTCGGGCCCTCGTTGCCGCCGCTGTAGACCTGCACGAACCGCACGCCCCGCTCCACGAGCCGCCGGGCGAGCAGGCAGTTTCGACCGAAGTGGGCCGTGACCTTCTTGTCGAGGCCGTAGGAGCGGCGGATGTGCTCCGGTTCGTCGTCGAACGACGTGCATTCGGCGGCGCTGGACTGCATGCGGTAGGCCAGTTCGTAGGCATTGATGCGGGCCGCGAGGTCGCTCTCCGCGGGATGCGCGGCGGCGAACCGTTCGTTCCACGACCGGAGCAGGTTGAGCCGGGCCCGCTGCCGTTCATCGGTGACATCCTCAGGCGGCGTGAGGTAGGCGATCGGTTCGCCGGAGCTGCGAAAGGGAACGCCCTGGTACGCCGCGGGCATGAATCCTTGTGACCAATTGAGACCACCGTTGACCGGTGCACCTTGGTGGTCGAGCAGCACGACGAAGCCGGGAAGATCGGCGGATTCGGAGCCCAGACCGTAGGTCAGCCACGAGCCGGCGCTCGGCCGGCCCGAGAGGATCGAGCCGGTGTTCATCTGGAACAGGGCCGGCCCGTGGTTGTTGCTCTCCGCGTGCATGGAGCGGATGACGCAGAGCTTGTCGGCGTGCCGGGCGAGATGTGGGAATGTCTCCGCGATGGCGATGCCGGACTCGCCGTGCCTGGCAAACCGGTAGGGGCTGGCGAACGCCACGTTCTTCGTCTTGTCCCCCATGAAGCCGTCGCCGTCCTTCCACACCGGGATCGGCCTGCCGTGCCAGGCGGCGAGGGTCGGCTTCTCGTCAAACAGGTCGACGTGGCTCGGGCCGCCGTACATGAAAAGGAAGATCGCCGCCCGCGCCTTCGGCGCGAAGTGCGGCGGCCGCACGGCCAGCGGATCGCCCGACGACTCCGCGGCGAGAAGGCCGTCCTGCGCGAGGAGCGACCGCAGTGCCAGGCCGCCGAAACCGGCGCCGGTCCGTTCGAGGAGGTGTCTGCGGCTCAACATGCACGCTACTCCACGTAGAGAAAGTCAGTTGAATTGAAGATCACGTGGGCCAGGTCGGCTAGCGCCGACCGACGGTCGCCGTGCCGTTCACGGGACCGCACGAACGAGATGGCCTCCTCCAGCCGTGTGGGATCGGGCGGCCGTGCGAGAGCGTGTTCGAACATCCGCACGATCGCCCGTGGCACGTCGTCGCCGGCCTCGGCGGAAGCGCGATCGGCCAGATAGACCGCCTGATCCTCGACGAACTCGTTGTTCATGAGCAGCAGGGCCTGCGTAGGCACGACGCTCGACATGCGGGCAGCGCAGCTGTCGGTCGTGGTCGGCGCGTCGAAGAGCTCCATCATCGGAAAGAGGAGCTGGCGCTTGACATAGATGTAGACGCTGCGGCGCCAGTGCTCTTCATGCTCGCCATCGATCTCGGGCCACTCGTTCCGCCGGCTGCCGGTGAGCAACTCCGGCCGGATCCGCGGTTTGATCCCGGGGCCGCCCGCCTCGAGGTTCAGTTTTCCGCTCGCGGCCAGCACGGCATCGCGGAGCGGCTCGGCCTCCAACCGCCGGATGTTCATCCGCCAGAGTAGCCGGTTGGCAGGGTCGGCCCGGTCTCCGTCAGGACGGTCCGCCGATGACTGCCGATAAGTGGCCGAGCGGAGGATCAGCCTGTGGAGCGGCTTGAGCCGGCCACCGTCTGCGACGAGCCGCGCGGCGAGCCAGTCGAGCAGTTCCGGGTGGCTCGGGGTGGCGCCGCTGGTGCCGAAGTTGCTCGGCGTGGCGACGATGCCCCGGCCGAAGTGGTGCTGCCAGACGCGGTTGGCGAGAACCCGCCAGGTGAGCGGATTGTCCGGCGCCGCGATCCAGGCGGCGAGGGTCCGGCGGCGGCCGGAGTGCGTGGAGTCGGGGTGAGGCTCGGGAAACTCCAGCGGCGTGGTGACGAGCACCGCCGGCACGGCCGGCCACACCTCGTCGCCCGGCTGGCTCGCCATGCCCCGTCGCATGATGAAGGTGGCCGGGACGCTCGCCGATCGCTCGACGAGCGCGTGCATCTGCAAGGCAGGGTCGATCTCCACGTTCTTGCCACGCGAGTCCTCGGTGCCCGGCACGAGGCCGAGCTTCTGGGTGCCATTGAAGATCGCCAGCAGGGAGTAGTAGTCGCGGGAGGTCAGCGGCTCGGTTTTGTGGTTGTGGCAACGAGCACAGCCGATCGTGAGCCCGAGGAAGACCGTGCTCACGTTGGAGATCACGGTGTCGAGCTGGTCTGCCCGATACTGGGCCAGGGCCTCGGGCGTCTTGCCCATGTTGTTGTCGTTGCTGGGCCCGTTGCGGCAGAAGCCTGTCGCGATGACGGTGTCGTCGTCGGCTCCCTCGATCTCGTCGCCGGCGAGCTGTTCGGCGACGAACCTTCCGAACGGCTTGTCGTCGTTGAAGCTGCGGATCACGTAGTCGCGGTATTTCCAGGCATGGGGCCTGTCGAGATCATCGTGAAAGCCGCTGCTGTCGGCATACTGCGCGAGGTCGAGCCAGTGCCGGCCCCACCGCTCGCCGTAGTGCGGGCTGTCGAGCAGCCGATCGACGACGCGATCCCAGGCGTCGGGGGAATCGTCGGCCAGGAAGGCCGCGACCTCGGTGGGCGTCGGCGGCAGGCCGATGAGGTCGAACGTGATGCGGCGGATCAGCGTGACGCGGTCGGCCTCCATGGAGGGCGTGAGGACGGCAGGAGTGCCCACGGTGGCGGCCGCGGCATCCTTCGGCGCGACGGAAGTGCTCGCCTGTCTCGCGACGATGAACCTGTCGATCTCGTTGCGAACCCAGTTCCCGAGCCACTGTGGATGGCCCGGAAGCTCGGGAACAGCGGGTTCACGCAGCGGCTGGAAGGCCCAGTGGCCGCGGGCGCTCGGGGTAGCATCGAGGCCCCGGTCAATCCAGTCGAGCATGGCGGCCGTCTCGGCGGGCTCTGGTCGGGGGCAGTCTTCCGGGGGCATCTCGCCCGCACGGATGCGGTCTGCGACATCCCGCCAGCGGGCGGCGACCTGCGGAATGGCGAAATCGTGACCGAGCGTGTCGAGTCGCAGGTCGCCCTCCTGCGTGTCGGGGCCGTGGCACGCCACACAGTGCCGCGCGAGGGCGGGAGCGATGGCGGCCCGCCGGCCCGGGTCCGCCGCCATTGTCGGCGCATCGACGAGCGGCACACCGAAGATGCAGCACGCGAGTCCCGCGCATATCGACGTTCTCGAGCAGGAGCGGGCAAGGGCCGGATGTTGCGGGCAGCTCGTGTCGCGTGTAGCTCGCCCCATAGCCAACTCCATCATGGGAAATCAGGCATGACCACGAACAAAACTCAGCTGTACCAATGGCG
>JBIIYN010000011.1:0-25409 GCA_044346795.1 Pirellulales bacterium | reverse complement strand
TCCGCCGGTCTACACCCAGCTCGACATCTCCGCCGCCACGGTCCATGCGACCGTGCCCTCTCCCGGGCCGGCCGCCGACGCCTCGGAAACCAGCCGGCTGCTCCGCGACATGGTCGTCCTGCAGCACCGCTCGTGCGAACTGCTCACCGAACTCGTCAACCAGGTATCCCTCCAGCAGCGGCAGCGCGCCGCCGAACTCAAGGCGTGGAAGGAGGCCAACCCGAAGCTGGCCAACGCGTGCCGTCACGCCGCAGAATCGCTCTCCAAGGTGCATACCGAATTTCTCTCCTCGATCGCCACCGAGGCGTTCGACAACGCCGAGAGTTTCTCCGACAGCGACTACGCGCTCGGCGATTTTCTCGATCGCTACGGCCCGCGGCTCGCCCACTTCAACGGCGTGCTGCAGCTGCTCTCCCAGCTCGCCGCCCAGCCTCCCCAGCCGGCCGCCGAGAAGCCGACGGAAGGCTGAGACGCTCCGGCGGCCGTCCGGGAAATTTCCCTGCCGGGCACCGACCACCTCGTTTTTCCCACTCCCTCAGGAACTCCACCATGGCAGCACCGGCAGCCTCCGCGTCTCCCGTCTTCGAGGTCGCCGACGCCGCGGCCGTGGCCCGGGCCCGCAGCACGCTCGACGCGCACACCGTCGAGATGATGGCGTGGCACTTTCATCCCTCGACGGGCTGTCCCTTCTGGCTCGAATACGCGAAGTCGCTGCCGTTCGATCCGCTGAAGGACGTCAGGTGCTACGACGACCTCAAGAAGTTTCCCCCGTTCGAGGACGAGTGGCTCCGCGGAGGCCCGGTCCGTCGCTGGGTGCCCAAGGGGCTCGCCGACAAGCCGATGTACGTCTTCGAGACCGGCGGCACGACGGGCGTGCCCAAGTCGCGGGTCAATCACCGCGACTTCCGCACCGACTACGAGATGTTCAGCGACACGCTCCCCGAGGAGTATTTTCCGCGCGGGGCCAACTGGCTGATGCTGGGCCCGAGCGGCCCCCGCCGGCTCCGCCTCTCGATCGAGCACCTCGCCCAGCATCGCGGCGGCATCTGCTTCTGTGTCGACCTCGATCCGCGCTGGGTGATCAAGCTCATCCAGAAGGGCTGGATGGAGCATCTCGAGGCCTACAAGCAGCACTGCATCGATCAGGCGATCACGATCCTCGAGGCCGGCCACGACATCCGCTGCATGTTCACCACGCCCAAGCTGCTGGAAGCCCTGGCGCTGGCCCTCGAAAAGAAGGGCACGACGATCCGCCAGGCGGGCATCACGGGAATCTTCTCGGGCGGCACCGAGTTCACGCCGCAGTGGACCCGCTTCGCGGTGGAGGAACTGCTCGACGGCGCCTACATGACGCCCACCTACGGCAACACGCTGATGGGCCTGGCCGCCTCGCGGCCCGTCGTGCCGGCCGACGGCTACACGATCGCCTACTACGCCCCCCAGCCCCGGGCCGTGATCGAGGTCGTCGACTTCGACGACACGAACGTCGTCGTCCCGTACGGCGGCACCGGCCGTGTCCGCCTCACGACGCTCACCCAGGAGACGTTCATCCCGGGATTCCTCGAACGCGACGAGGGCGAACGCGAACTTCCCTACGCCACGTATCCGTGGGACGGGATCAGCGGCGTGCGTCCGTTCCGTGCCCTCGCCGCCTCCACGACAGTGGGAGTTTACTGATGCATCTGCCCGCATACCGGTTCGGCAAGCCCTACGAGTCGCTCCAAAGGGAAACGCTCGTGCACTTCCTCACCGGCGAACCGGTGGCCGAGGTGAGCCAGGTGGGCGGCGCGATCGTCGGCCGCGACCTGCAGAAGGCGGGCCGGGCCCGGGCGGCCCTCCTGGCCATCGATCCCGAGGAGATCGTCGAACGGCTCCAGACGGCCGGCAACCTCTACGCCCACGGCACGCTCACCGTCGGCGACACGAAGCAGTCGCCCGACGACTTCGTGAAGCAGCAGTCGGCCACCACCGGCCTGCCGGAGTCGCTCTGCCGGGCCAACATGCAGAAAAACCTGTTCGTGCTTTCGAACATGGACCGCATGCTCGACGCCCTCTCGCGCGGCCTGCCGCCGGAGATCCTCTGGAAGGGCCACGGCACCGAACACCGCGGCGTGGTCGTGAGCTACCAGGCTCAGGCGCCGGTGCTCGGCCTCGTGCTGCCGAGCAACTCGCCGGGCGTGCACACGCTCTGGCTGCCGGTGATCGCGCTGGGCGTGGGGCTCGTGATGAAGCCCGGCAGCCAGGAACCGTGGACGCCCTACCGCATGGCGGCGGCCATGGTCGAGGCGGGCATCCCGTCCGAGGCGATCGGCCTCTATCCGGGCCCGACCGACGTCGGCGCCGGGATCCTCGCCGGCTGCCGGCGGAGCATGATCTTCGGTAGCGCCAAGACGGTCGAGCAGTATCGGGCCAACCCGGGCGTGCAGGTGCACGGCCCCGGCTTCTCGAAGCTCGTCCTCGGCGACGACTGCGTCGACGGCTGGGAGCGGTATCTCGACGTGATGGCCGAGAGCGTGGCGATCAACAGCGGCCGCGGCTGCATCAACGCGTCGGCGATCTACGCCAGCCGGCACACGAAGGAGATCGCCGCCGCCCTCGCCGAGCGGCTCGGGCCGATCGACGTCAGGCCGCCGCAGGATCCCGAGGCGAAGCTCGCCGCCTTCACGATCCCCGGCGCCGCCAAGGCGATCTGGGGGCAGATCGAGGCGGGGCTGGCGGCTCCCGGCGTGACGCACATGACCGCGGCCTACGGCGACCGGCTCGTCGAGGGGGAACGCTGCGGCTGGCTGCGGCCGGTGGTCGCCCACTGCACGTCGCCGGAGCCGGAGATCGCCAGGGCGGAGTACATGTTTCCGTTCGTGAGCGTGGTCGAGTGCCCCCAGGAGGCGATGCTCGAGAGGATCGGCCCCACGCTCGTCTGCACGGCGATCACGGACGATCCGGCCTTCCGATCCGCGCTCGTCGACTGCACGGCCATCGACCGGCTCAACCTCGGCCCGATCCCGACGACGAAGCTCGACTGGCTCCAGCCGCACGAGGGCAACATCATCGACTTTCTCTATCGGTCGCGGGCGCTGCAGACAGGATGAGCCTTGAGCGACGACCACCTCCCCCGGGCGTTTGAGTTTCGTGCCGCCACGCGGCTCGTGGCCGGCCGGGGCACGATTCGGCGGCTGGGATCGCTCGCCCGCGAACTCGGCGCGACGCGGGCGCTCGTGGCCAGCGACCCGGGCGTGGTGCGGGCCGGCCACGCCGCGACGGGGCTCGCGGCCCTGGCGGAGGCGGGCATCGCCACGACCGTCTTCGACCGGTTCGGTGAAAACCCCACGACCGCGCAGGTGGAGGCGGGCACCGCGCTGGCCCGGGAGTTCGGCCCCGACCTGATCGTCGGCCTCGGCGGCGGCAGTTCGATGGACTGCGCCAAGGGGATCAACTTCCTGGTGTCGTGCGGCGGCCGCATGCACGACTACCACGGCCGTGGCAAGGCCACCGGGCCGCTCTTGCCCTCGATCGCCGTGCCGACGACGGCGGGCACCGGCAGCGAAACCCAGTCATTCGCGCTCATCACCGACGAGGCGACCGGCATGAAGATGGCCTGCGGCGATCCTCGGGCCGCCTTCCGCGTGGCGATCCTCGACGTGGATCTCACGCTCACGCAACCAGCCCGCGTGGCGGCCCTCACGGGCATCGACGCCCTGTCGCACGCCGTCGAGAGCGATGTGAGCCGGGCCGCGACGCCCGCGTCGCGGGTCTTCTCCCGGCAGGCCTGGCGGCTGCTCGCGGCCCACCTGCCCCGCATGTTCGCCGATGGTGGCGACTTGGCGGCGCGGGAGGCGGTGCAGCTCGGAGCCGCCTGGGCCGGGCTGGCCATCGAAAACTCCATGCTCGGAGCGGCCCACGCGCTGGCCAATCCGCTCACGGCCGCCCACGGCATCGTCCACGGGCAGGCGGTGGGCCTGATGCTGCCGCACGTCGTCAGGTTCAACGCGGCCTGCTGCGGGTCGGCCTACGCGGAGCAGCTCCGCGACATCGGCATCGAAACGGTGCCCGAGGAAGCCGGCGAGCGGCTGGCCGCCTGGCTTGCAAGCCTGCTCACCGAGTCGGGCCTGCGGACGAACCTCTCCGGCCTCGGCATCACCACCCCCGACGTGCCGTCGCTGGCCGCCGCGGCCGCCACGCAATGGACGGGCGGATTCAATCCGCGGCCCGTGGGCGTCGCCGACCTCGCAGGACTCTACGAGGCCGCCCGCTGACTCGTCAGCCCGCGGGGATCTGGCCGACCAGCTTGCGGACCTCGGCGGCGGGCACGAGCGCGGGGCTCGCGGAGCCCTGGCCGACACCACTGGCTCGGTGCCGCATGATGCCGATCCCCAGCAACTTGCCGTCGAGCGTGAACATCGGACAGCCGCGGACGACGTTCGTCGCCACGAAGAACGGCCGCGGCCGTTCGATCACCGCGGTCAGCTGGCCCGGCATCAGGGCCGGGTCGTTGTTGAAGAGCTCCTCGAGGCGGGCCACCGAGACCGTGTAGTCGGCAACTTGGGCCGTACCCGCGTCGGCCAGGTCGATCGGGGCGAACGCCGCGCCGCGGGCCTCGGGCGCATCGGCCTTGGGCCGCAGAAACGCGAGGTCGAGGTCCTCGTCCTTGAAGACGAGCGTGGCCGGGATCTCGGTGCCGTCGCCGAGGATGATCTCGATCTCCTTGAGCGTCGCCGTGGCGGCCACCTTGACCGGCCCCGACGGCGTGTTGACCTCGCGGCCGTCGACGAGCCGCGACGGATCGATCCCGCTCAGCGACAGCACGACGAGCCCCCGGTCGTCGATGATGGTGCCGTCGGCCCGCACCTTCTCCTCCCGCTCGGGCGCGTTCATGCCCGGCCGATCGGCGCTGATCCGGATCTGGGCCACGCCCGTGACCTTGACGATCGACTCCCGGTTGCGGTCGAACACCTTGCGGGCCAGCGCGGGCACCGGCTCGTCGGCGCGGGACGGGCCGCCGAGAAGGATCGGGGCCGCGGACGCAAGTCCGCAGAAGAAAACGGCGGCGCGGACGAGGGATCGCTGCATGACAGGCCCGCGGTGCGGGACTCCGGAAGGAATGAACAGGGAATGAAAAGGGTCTACCAGCGCGGCTCGACTTCGGCGAACACCGTGTTCACGCCGCGGCGCACGAAAAAGACGACCCGCCTCGGCCTGGTCTCCCGGCATGCCTTGAGGAGCCTCTCGGCGTCGGCCACCGTGTTCACGGTCTGACCGTCGATCGACACAATGACGTCGCCAGATCCGATCCCGGCCAGGGCGGCCCAGCCGTTGGGCTGCACGGCGCTCACCCGCACGCCGGGGGCGTCCACCGGCAGCTGCTCGGCGATCCGTTCGGTGAGCGGCAGGTCGCGGATCGTGAGCTCGAAGGTCTCGTCGGTGAACGTGTCGAGGTCGCCCGTCGCGGCAGGCGTCTCGACGAGCGTCGCCTTGACCGCCAGCGGCTCGCCGCCCCGCAGCCCATCGAACGCGATCTCGGTGCCGATGGCGTAGGGCCGGATCAGGCTCTCGAAGACGTCGGTGTCGGTCGGGCTGCCCGCCGGAATCACCCGGCCGTCGAGCTTGAGGAGCAGGTCGCCGACCCGCAGCCCCGCGTCGGCCGCGGGCGACCCGGGCACCACGTGCGTGACCCGCACTCCCTTCCTGCCGGCGATCAAGAGCGCCTCGGCGATCTCGCGGGTGAGCACCTGCGTCTGCACGCCGAGCCACGGCCGGGCGGGCCTGCCCACCCGGTCGCTCTCCGACGGCGGCCCGACCCTGGCCACCGTCACCATCTCCTCGGCGTCGCGGACGAAGGTCACGAGCGTCGGCGCCGGCTCCGACGCCTTCTCGCTGATCGCCGCGACGGCCCGCGCGAGGTCGGCCGTGCTGCCGATCGGCGCGCCGCCCAGCCGCACGATGACGTCGCCCTGCCGCAGCGCGGGCTTCGCCTCCGCGGCCCCGCCGCCGTTGCGGACGCCGACCACGATCGAGCCGGCGGTGCTCGGCCGCTTCTTCTCGAGCGCCACGATCTTCGTCAGGTCGCGGGCGGTGAGTCCCAGCGGCTGCAGTTCCACCTCCTTGGGCAGCGAGGGCTCGCGGACGGCCGTGACGAGCTTCCACTGCATCGGCTTGCCGTCGCGGATCCCCTGCACCGTCACATCCGTGCCGATCGGCACGGCGAACACGAGCCGGTTGAAGGCCGGCAGGTCTTCGGCGGCCCGGGCGGCGGCGATCGGCATGCCATGAAAGGCGGTGATGAGGTCGCCCGGCCGCAGCCCTGCCTGCTCGGCGGGTCCACCGGGGAGGACGGAGCCGACCATGACGCCCGTGTCGGCCGTCGCCGACTTGAGCAGCGGCTGCACCCCCATGCCCACCCAGCTGCGGGCCACGCTTCCCGTGGCGATGATCGCGTCGGCGACGGCCCGGGCGATGTTCGCCGGAATGGCTCCGCCGAGGCTGCCCACGCCGATCTCGTTGATCCCGACGATATCGCCGTCGAGGTTGACGAGCGGCCCGCCCGAGTTGCCCGGAAAGATGACGGCGTCGTGGCCGATCCAGCGGATCAGTTCGCCGACGCTCTCCCCCTCGATCCGCAGGGCGCCTCCCGGAGGGATGAGGGCCAGGTTCGAGACGATCCCCTGCGTCACCGACTGCGAGAGGCCGGCGGGGCTGCCCATCGCGAGCACGACGTCGCCGATCTGGAGGTCGTCGGAGTCGCCGAACGCGGCGAACGGCAGCGGGGCCTCGCTGTCGCGGCGGTCAGCCGGATCGATCCTGAGGATCGTCAGGTCCGACAGCGCGTCGGTGCCGACGAGCTTGGCCGGCAGTTCCTCGCGGTTGGTGAGCCGCACGGTGATCCGGCTGCCGCGGCCGGCGACATGGTGGTTGGTGATGATGTATCCATCCGCGTTGATGATCGCGCCCGAACCGGTGCCCCGCGACTTCTGCATCCGGCCCGTGCCGCCCGACTCCATCACCACGTCGATGCGGACGAGCGTGGGATAGACCCGGTCCACGGCCCGCTGGATCCGCTCACGCAGCGCCGCGTCGCGGGCCGCGGCGGGCGGCTCCTCGGCCCGGGCGGCCGCGGGCACGGCGGCGAGAGCGGCGAAGCAAAGAACGGTGACGAGAACGGCGCGGAGAAGGAGAGGCATGGCGATGGAGCCGGGTGGGTAGGGAGAATTCCGTAGCTGTGTATTCGCGGCGGAATCCGCCGCGGATTCAATCCCGGTGGCGGAAGCGGGCGGCGGCTTGCCCATCCGAGGCGACCAGAGCTTCTCCCGCCAACGCCGGATTTGCAATCCGCGGCCGGGGTGAGCCAGGGATCGGCTAGCAGCCCGTGGATAAAGTCGGCCGCCGCTGGATGCGGCGGCAGTCGACCCAGGAAACCCTTGGCGTTTCCTGCGGTCGACCTCGTGGAACTGGATTTCACGCCACTCCTCGGCTGATCAGGCCATGGATGGCTTTTTCCACAAACAGCTAGCTCGCGTCGGAGACCGAGGAGAGGTTGAAGTCCTCGACGACGATCGGCGGCACGCAGACGGGAGAGTCGCCCTCGGCGCCGAGCACGCGGGTGGGCAGGCCCGATGCCACGAGCCGTTCGAGCATGTGCACGGGAGAGACGTTGAACCGGAAGTTCTTCACCGGCCCCGCGAGCCTCCCCTTCGAGATGGCGAACGTGCCGTCGCGGGTGAGGCCCGTGAGCAGGAGCGTCTGCGGGTCGACCGACCGCAGGTACCAGATCCGCGTGACGAGCACGCCGTCGTCCACCAGGCCGATGAGTTCTTCGAGCGAACGGCCGTCGCCCGTCATGATGAGGTTCCCCGGCCCGGGCTGCGGCGGCACTCCCCGCTGCTTGGCCCAGAACCGCCCGACCGCGAGCGACGCGAGCACGCCCGCCTCGATCCAGGGCATGCGCACGAGCGGCAGACCGTCCGCGTGCGTCGGGCACGGTGCGGCCCTGTCGAGCGGGTCGGAGACGATCGTCGCCCGCGTGCCGAAGAGCCGCCTGCCGACCGGATCGCCATCGGCGAGCCCGTTCAGGAAGCTGCGGCCCTCGTCGAACGGCCGGCGATCGAGCGCATGCAGGAGCCACGACACGAGGTCCCGCACCGCCGCGGCCTCGAGCACGACGGTCGTGCGGCCCGGCGGCCGTTCGACGGGGTTTCTGGAGGCGAGGGCCTTCCGGATCGCACGGTCGCCGACCGCTCCGAGATCGAGGTCGCGGATGTCGGTGGCCTGCGTGCTCGCCCAGCCGGATCCCCGGCCCGCCGGCGTGCGGGCGGTCAGGGAAAAGCCGACCGTGGTCGAACGCTGGTGAACGAACAGCCCGTTGGAGGTGGCGAGCGCGGAGCCGCCGACCGTCAGCTTGAGGTAGCCCGCCGTATCGACGCCCGCCTCGCGGGCCCGCTCGATGACCGGCCGGAGCAAGGAGAGCGCGGCGTGCGGAGCCGTGGCGGCCGTCGACGCGGCCCACGCGATCGGCTCGGCGAACTTCGCGGGACCGGGCGGAGGCATGTGTTCCGGATTCTCCGGGGCGATGGCGGCCAGCGCCTCCGCACGGTCCACGAGCAGCCGGAGGGAGGCGTCGTCGAGCCGGTTCGTGGAGAGCTTCGCCGAGCGGCGGCCATGGCTGACCGTGAGCGCCAGATCGGTCCGTCGCACGACGGCGTTCGACGTGACGTCGTTGCCGGCGTGCCGCAGGTGGATGTCGTCGCCGTCCGAGAGCCGCACCTCGGCGGAGTCGGCCTTTACCAGGCCGAGGATCCGTTCGCAGAGCGTCCGGGCATCGGCGGCGGTCATGCCCATCGCCGCACCATTCCTCCGCCGCACCCGCCGTGCGACGCGGTCTTCTTGCCTGCCGCCTGCTGGGCCGTGTTGAGCACGTTGATGCCGCGAAACCGTGCCGGCACCGCGCCATGCGAAACCGGCGCCGACTGCTGCGGCTGCCCCTTGCCGCAATGGAGGGCGCCGTAGAGTTCGCGGGATGGACCGCCGCCGAGCCCGTCGCAGGCGTTCCAGAAGTCGACCGAGTTGCCCTGGTAGGCGACGTCGCGGAGCATGCCCGCGAGCCTGCCGTTCCTGATCCGGTGGAAGACCTGGCCCGTGAACTGGAAGTTGTACCGCTGCTGGTCGATGCTCCAGCTGCCGTTGCCCTCGATCAGGATGCCGTCGTCGATGCCGGCGACGAGCGTCGCGGCGGTGACGGCCGCATCACGGCCGGGCTCGAGCGAGATGTTCGGCATGCGCTGGAGCGGGAAGGAGTCGAAGCTCTCGGCATAGCCGCACGCGTTGGACGCCTGCCGGCCGATCCGGCCGGCCTGGCCGAGGGCCATCTGGTAGTTGCGGAACACGCCCCGCTCGACGATGAAGAACTCGCGGCCGGCGGTCGGCACGCCGTCGTCGTCGAAGGCGGTCGTGGCGACGCCACCGGGCTCGGTCCGGTCGCCCCGAAAACTCACGATGTCGCTCGCGTAGCGGAGGCGATCCAGCCTGTCGGGGGTGCAGAAGGAGGTGCCGGCGAAATTGGCCTCGTCGCCGAGGGCACGGTCGAGTTCGGTGGGGTGACCGACCGTCTCGTGGATCGTGAGCCAGAGGTTGCTCGGTGCGATCACGAGATCCTTCCGGCCGGGCTCGACCGACGGAGCCACGAGCTTCTCGCGGGCCTCCGCGACCGCGCGGGCCGCATCGGCCGGGAGCGACATCGACGTGACGTGCTCCCAGCCCGCGGCCCGCGGTGGCACCGACCCTTCGCGGTCGGCGAACCGGCCGGTCTTCTCGTCGATGACGGTGACCCCGAAACCGGGCTGGAGCCGGACGCGGGACTGCACGATCCGGCTGCCGACGCTGTTCGCCAGCCAGGTCCGCTCCCGCACCTGACGGAGCGTGGCGTGGCAGAAGTTCGCGCCGGCTCCTTCAGCGGCCGCCGTGACCCCCAGCAGCATGGCGACCTTCGTCTCGAGCGGCACCGCGAACGGATCGACGTCGGCCGGCTGGTCGAACCGCCCGACGTGCCGGGGGAGCGATTCGATCTCGACGCGTCGGTTCCGCCAGCCGGCCTGTGCCCGCGCGATGGCCACCGCCTCGGCCGCCAGCCGCGCCACGCCCTCCTCCGAAAGATCCTCGGCGGCCGCGAATCCCCAGGCCCCGTCCACGACGACGCGGACCGAGCCGCCGAGCGACGCGGCTGCGGAGACGTCCTGCACCATCCGTTCGCGGACGAAGAGCGACTCCGACTCCGTCTGCATGATCCGGAAGTCGGCGAACGACGCGCCGAGCGACTCCGCCCGGCCGAGCGCCGCGTCGGCCAGCTGCCCAAAGCGGTCGTCGACCTCGGTCGCCCGGGCCGCCGAGAGGTCCCACCGCGGGACGACGATCGCGACCCCGCCGACCGTCACCCGTTTGAGCCAATCACGACGGCGCAAGGGCATGATCACTGCGGTGTTCCTACCGGGAGCGTCGTGGAGTTGACTTGGGCGACCACGATGTCGCATCCAAGCCCGAAGCGCAAGCGAGGGACTTTGGAGAGCCGAGGTGGCCTACACTCTTTCGGCCCGGACCTCCGGTCCGGGCTCCCTCGCTGGCGCATCGGGCTTGCATGGGAGACGGTCAGGGCCCCGAGGTTCAAGCATCAACGATTGGGTGCCCCGGTAGCACATCCGGCCGGAGTTCATGTCACGGACGCCATGAGGATAGGACGTTCAGCCGCCCACCTGCAAGCCGGCAATGCTCATCCACCGTCCGCCGGTTGCGGAACCGCCACCGACCGTCCTATCCTCGCTCTCAGGAAGGGAAAGCCAGCAACCCGATGAGACGAATCCTCACGATCGCGATCCTCCTGATCGGCTGCCTGCCGACGCCGGCCACGCTGGCCGACGACGCCGCGCCGCCCGATGCGTGGCCGATGGCCCGGGGCTGCCCCGCGGGCACCGGCCGATCGGCGACCACCTTCCGCCTGCCGCTGGCCGAGCGTTGGCACCGCGGATTCGAGAAAACGGCCTTCGGCGCCGTGCCCGCGATCGCCGACGGCGCGATCTATCTCGGCGACCTCGACGGCACGTTCCACGCGCTCGATCTCGCCACGGGCACGACCCGGTGGACCTTCAAGGCCGAGGCGGCCGGGTTCCCGTCCGCGGCTGCCGTGTCGCTCGATCCCGCGCTGCCGCTGGTCGTGGTGGGGGACGACACCGGCGTGGTCCGCGCGTTCGACCGGACGACGGGCAGGATCGCGTGGGAATACGAGACCGAGGGGGAAGTCTCCGGTGGCCCCACGATCCTGGCCGCATCCGGCGCCGGCCCGAAGCAGGCCCGCGTGCTCGTGGGCTCGCAGGATGCATCGCTCTCGTGCCTCGAACTCGCCGCCGGCAAACTGCTCTGGAAGCACTCCATCGCCGACCAGATCCGCTGCTCGCCGACGGTGGCCCGCACCGCGGACGGGGATCGGGTGTTTCTCGCGGGCTGCGACGGCAAGCTGCACGTCATCGATGCGGAGAACGGCGAGGAGAGGGCGGCCGTGCCGATCGGCGGCCCGACGGGCACCACGCCGGCGACGGCCGGCGACCGCGTGTTCTTCGGCACCGAGGGGGGCGGGTTCTTCGCGATCGACTTTCTCGAAGCCAGCGTCGCCTGGCAGACGCCGGCGGCGGTGAACGCCCAGTCCTACCGATCGAGCGCGGCCATCGCCGGCGACCTCGTCGTCGTGGGCTCGCGGGGCAAGGCCGTCGAGGCCTTTTCCCGCTCGGACGGCAGCCGAATGTGGCGGCATCCGCTGCGGGGCCGGGTCGATGCCTCGCCCGTCGTGGCGGCCACGGCGGGCGGCCGGTCCGTGGCCATCGTCGCGGACGCCGCCGGAAAGATCGTGGCCCTCGACGCGGCGACCGGCGAGACCACGTGGGAGTTCGATGCGGGCGGCGGCTTCTCCGCCGGCGCGGCCGTGGCTTCGGGCCACGTCGTGATCGCCTCCGAGGACGGCACCGTCTGGTGTTTTTCGTCCGCCGACCGCTGACCTTTTCGTCTCGTGTTCGCCCCGCAACGGGAGTGACGGCATGTCGAGTGACCCTTCGCCGGCCTTCGATCCCGAGCGGTTCCGCCGCGAGGGCCGGGCCGTCGTCGACTGGATCGCCGACTACTGGCTCACGGTGGCGGAGAAGCCGGTGCAGTCGCCCGTCGCACCGGGCTGGGTGCGGGCGCACCTGCCCATGCATCCGCCGGAGCAGCCCGAATCGCTCGAGGCCGTGCTGGCCGACCTCGACCGGGCAATCCTGCCGGGCCTGACCCACTGGCAGCATCCCGGATTCTTCGGCTACTTCCCCGCCAGCGCGAGCGGTCCCTCGATCCTCGGCGAACTGCTTTCCGCGGGCCTCGGCGTGCAGGGCATGCTCTGGTCCACGTCGCCCGCCTGCACCGAACTGGAAACGCACGTGCTCGACTGGCTGCGCGGGCTGCTCGGCCTGCCCGAGCGGTTCACGAGCACGGGCGCGGGCGGAGGCGTGATCCTCGACTCCGCGTCCAGCGGCCTGCTCGGCGTGGTCGTCGCCGCCCGCCAGCGGGCCGGTGACACCCTGCGGGAACGACATGAGCTCGTCGCCTACACCAGCGACGCCGCGCATTCGAGCGTGGCGAAGGGCCTCAAGATCGCCGGCATCGGCCCGCATTCGCTGCGGCTGATCGAGACGAATGCACGCGGTGAGATGGATGCCGGCCGGCTCGCCGCCGCCATGGATGCCGACGCCCGGGCCGGCAGGCTGCCCTTCTTCGTGGCGGCCACGGTCGGCACCACGGCCGCGGGCGGGTTCGACCCGGTGGAATCGATCGCCGCCCCCGCACGACGCCACGGCGCCTGGCTGCACGTCGACGCCGCCTGGGCCGGGGCGGCGGCGATCTGCCCGGAGTTCCGCGGCGCGATCGTCGCCGGGGCGGAGGCCGCCGACAGCTGGGGCTTCAATCCCCACAAGTGGATGCTCGTCAACTTCGACTGCCACGCCCTCTGGGTGGCCGACCGCGGCCCGCTCGTCCGCGGCCTGTCGATGAAGCCCGACTACCTGCGGAATGCCGCCAGCGAAAGCGGGGCGGTGATCGACTACAGCGACTGGCAGGTGCCGCTGGGCCGCCGGTTCCGGGCCCTCAAGCTCTGGATGACGCTCCGCATGATCGGCGCGGCGGCCCTCCGCCAGCGGATCCGCGACCACGTCGCGTGGGCGACGGAGTTCGCCGGCTGGGTGCGGGCCGACCCCCGGTTCGAACTGCCCGTGGAGCCTTCCCTGAGCCTCGTCTGCTTCCGGCTCAGGGCGGGCGACGACGCCTCGGCCGACCTGCTCGACCGGGTCAACCGGCGGGGCAGGGTCTTCCTGAGCCCCGCCCGGGTGGCCGGCCGTCAGGCCCTCAGGCTCGCCGTGGGTGGGTCCCTCACCCGGCGCGAGCACGTCGAGACGGCCTGGCGGGAGCTTTCCCGACTGGCCTAGCGGCCATCAAGTGGCAATCCAACTGTCACGATCAATTTTTCCTGCATTTTCGCCACCTATGCGGCCGATCTCCGGTGAATTGGGGAGAAAGTGGGAAAACGAGGGCGGCGGGCGAACCAAGTCCGCACGGGCTCCGTAGGATTGGTTGCGAACCGGTTTTGGACGGCATTCATGCGGCCGGCGAACCGGGCGAGGAGCAACACCATGGCACGAAAAGAGTCTCTTACGAACCTGCGGGCGATCCTGATCCGTCGCCGTGACGCCCTGCGCAGCGCGCTGGCCGGCGACCTCTCCCTCCTGAAGGACCTGCGCAGCGAGTCACCGGGCGACGTGATCGACGCCGCCTACGACTCGACCCAGGACGAGATCAGCTCGCAACTGGCGGAGGTGGAGAGCCGGGAGCTCGCCAACATCGAGAATGCGCTCGAGCGGATGCGGGCCGGAAAATACGGCTCCTGCGAGGTCTGCGGCGGGAAGATCCCGATGGCCCGGCTCAACGCCCTCCCCTACGCGACCATGTGCATCGAGTGCCAGCGCGACCTGGAGCGGTCGGGGACGGTGGGCGGTCTTGCCCGCGAGGGACGCGAGCAGCAGGCAGAGGAACCGATCATCGGCGAGGTCGAATTCTGAGGTCGGGTGACGGTTGCGATAGCCCGCCGCTTGGACGATCATTTTGGCTGCGTCCCCTGCCGATTGATCCATCGTCCCAAGCGAGCGTGCCATGATGACAGTCGTGCGGATGCCTGTTGATCGCAGCGATTTCAGCAGCCTTTCCCGGACCGTGGCCTGCGGCCTCGTGCTGCTCGTCGCGACGGGCGGCCGCGGCGAGGAACAATCGGTGAGGCTCGCGCCGATCGAACGCTCGGCCGCGGGGAGCGGCGGCAGGGTCGATCCCATGCGGCCGGCGCGGCTTTCGACCGCGGAACGGGAACGGCTCTACGAACAGGTCTCCCGCGATGCCGAGGTGCTCGAACGGCAGGGTGCCCAGCTCCGCCGGCTCACCCAACTGCTCCGGCCCACGGTCGTGCACATCGACGCCAAGAAGCCGGCGCTGCGGCCCAAGAACGGCAAGGCGAGCGAGGACGAGGCCGGCTCCGGCGTGATCACCCTCGTGGCGGGAAGGACGGTGGTGATCACCAACCGCCACGTCGTCCACCGCTCGGAGCTCGACAACATCACCATCCGGCTCGACGGCGGCCGGGAGATCCGCCCCGTCCGGCTCTGGTCGGATCCGCTGACCGACATCGCCGTGATGGAGATCGAGGGGGACGATCTCGAGACGGCCCGCCTCGCCGTCGGCGACTCGCTGCAGATCGGCGACACGGTGCTGGCGATCGGCAGCCCGTTCGGCCTGTCGCATTCGCTCACGCTCGGCATCGTGTCGGCGAAGGGCCGCCGCGATCTCGACCTCGGCGAAGGGAGCGTGAAGTTCCAGGACTTCATCCAGACCGACGCCGCCATCAATCCGGGCAACAGCGGCGGCCCGTTGGTGAACCTCCGCGGCGAGGTCGTCGGGCTCAACACGGCCATCGCCAGCAACTCCGGCGGCAGCGAGGGGATCGGGTTCGCGATCCCCGTGTCGATGGTGATGTTCGTGACGAAGCAACTCGTGGAGACGGGCTCGGTGTCGCGGGCCTATCTCGGCGTCACGCTCGACCGCGCTTTCTCGCAGAAGTCGGCCAACCGCCTGGGCATGGTGCGGGCCGTTGGAGCGCACGTCTCGGGGGTGACCACCGGCTCCCCGGCCGACGTCGCCGGCATCCGGGCCGACGACGTGATCCTGGAGGTCGACGGCGTGGCCATCGAGGACGACGACCACCTCGTGAGCCTGGTCAGCGTGACGCCCACCGACAGCACGGTGACCGTCACCGTCTTTCGCGGCGGCGAGCGGATCACCCTCGAGATGCCGGTGGCCAGCCGCGAGCAGTTCGAAGGGCCGTAAACACGCGACGGGGCTGTCTTCACGGCAAGGCTCGGCATCGTGCCGACCTTGCCTTGGCGAACGCAGTTCGCTGGCACGAAAACGGCCCTCCGGGCCTGGCGCGATGTGGCGATGCTTGGCGGGCCTCCGCCCGCTGGTTCTTGCCCGGGCCTCCGGCCCTGACGATCGGTGGCGATGCTGGCGAAAGGAGTGGTGAATCGGTTTTGGCCCCGTCCCCGGGTTGCCACCCGGGGCTTTTATGCGGATCGCAGCGCCACCACCGACGGTCGCGGCACGCTCGGATAAAAGCCCGGAGCGGGAGCGACGGGACGGGTTCAAGAATGGCCCCCCATGCCGCCAGGCCCGAAATCACCTCCAGAGCCAGGCCCGGAGGGCCGGGTCAGCACCCGCCGACGGAGGTCGGCCAAGGCAAGCTCGGCACGATGCCGAGGCTTGCCGTGAAGCCGGAGCGGGAGCGACGGGACGGGTTCAAAAAACACCCGTCATGTCACCAGCCTTCACCATCCGCCGGCAGCGAGCACGTGCCCCCCGGCCCGGTCACGTCGCGGCGGCGGCTGTGGCGAGGCCGCGGAGGATGCAGTCCTTCACCGCGGGCACGTCAGAGTTGACGAACAGATCGGCATTGGGCCGCTGCTGGCGGACCTGGCGGCGATCGATCACGAGCATGCCCGCCGTGAGGTCGCCCGCCGTCTCGACGTCGGCCACGACGGCCGCCCGCTCGAAGAGTTCCGGATTCGTCGCCGCCACCAGCGCCACCACGTCGTGCAGGCAGACCTCCTCGCTGCCGAGCAGTTGGCGATGCGCGCGGAAGGCGTGTGGCAGCATCCGGCGGAGCAGGAGCCCGGCCCGCGAGGTCTCGTCCGGCAGCTGCTCGAGAAAGTCGAAGCCGAGCATGACCTGCCCCGTGGTCTCGAGCGGCACGAGCGACTTGGTGAGCGGCTCGCGCACCACGTGCCGGGCCGCCGATGGATCGCAGAAGAAGTTGAGATCGGCGACCGGCGTCGCGTTGCCGCCGCCGTGCACCGTGCCCCCCGAGACGATCACGCGGTCGATGATCTCCGCGATCGAGGGATCACGCCTGAGCAGCCGCGACAGATTGGTGAGCGGCCCCAGGCTGACGATCGTCACCTCGCGGGGATTCGCGCGGATCGTCTCCCACATCACCTTCTCCGCCACGTGCCCGCCGTGCAGCTGGGCCCGCGGCAGGTCGATGCCGCCGAGCCCATCCCCGCCGTGCAGGTTGAAGGGCCTCTCCGGGAGGGCCGTGTCGGTGGGGGCGATGCCGATCCGCGGCAGTCGCGGCGGATCGAGGTAGGCGACGATCGCCTGCAGGTTGCCCGTGGCCTGCTCGGGCATCACGTTCCCGCCGGCCGCCGTGACCGCAAGCACCTCCAGCCGCGGATCGAACAGGGCCATGGCCACCGCCACGGCGTCGTCGATGCCCGGATCGACGTCCAGAATCACCTTGCGCGGCACTGGGTCAGGCTCCTCCGGGGGCGGTCGCTCTCTCTGGAGTCTCGGGAATGGGCATGGGCGGCCGGGACGTGGTGACGATTCCGCGCGACGCCCGTCGCCGCGTGGAGTAGGCTGATGGGGAAAGAGTAGCCGAAACCGGTCCGTCCTGCCGCCGGCTGCATCCGGCCCGACCACTTCGGCGAGTTTTCCATGGATCGCCCGTCAGACACCCCCGAAGTTCTCGCCTCCCTCGACCGCCTGCGGCAGGGCCGCCATGCCGGCCGGGAGGAGACGCGACGGCTGGTCGACGGCGTCCTGACAGGCGCGGTCGATCTCGACGCCTTCGGCCACTGGCTCGTGGCCCTGGCCGATCTCGGTGAATCGGCCGATGAGATCGCCGGCGTGGCCGAGGCCCTGCGGGGGCGGATGCTCGCGGTTTCCACCACGCACCCGATCGTGGCCGACACCTGCGGCACCGGCGGCGACGGCTGTGGTTCGTTCAACATCTCGACGGCGGCGGCGCTCGTCGTCGCCGCGGCGGGGCTGCCCGTGGCGAAGCATGGCAACCGGGCGGTGACCAGCCGCACCGGGTCGGCCGACGTGCTCGAACAGCTGGGGGTCTCGGTCGGGGTGCCGCCGGAGACCTGCTCGCGGCAGTTGGAGCAGATCGGCATCTGCTTCTGCCTGGCGCCGGTGCATCATCCGGCCATGGCCCGCGTGGGACCGTTGCGACGGTCGCTCGGCCGGCCGACGGTGTTCAACATGGTGGGGCCGCTGTGCAATCCGGCCGGCGCCACGGTGCAGGTGATCGGCGTCGGCCGGGCCTCGGCCCGCGAGCCGCTGGCCGAGGCGGCGCGGATGCTGGGCGCGCGGCGCACGCTGGTGGTCTCCGGCCACCTGGGCGAACGCGCGCCGGGCGCCGCCCAGGAACGGGTCTTCGACGAGGTCAGTCTCTTCGGCCCCACCGACGTCATCGACGTCTCGGCGGGATCAACGACAAAGCGTCGCTGGACGCCCGAGGACTTCGGCATCGCGATGCAGCCCGCCGCCCGCATCGAGGAACTGGCCGTGGCCGGCCCCGCGGAGAGCGCCGCCGCGATCCGCGGCGTTCTCGCGGGCGACCGCGGTCCGCGCCGGGACGTGGTGGTGCTCAACGCCGCCGCGGTACTCTGGGCGGCGGGCAAGGCCGGCGACCTCCCGACGGCGCGGGCCGCCGCCGAAGCGGCTCTCGACACGGGCGCCGCGGCCAGTCTCCTCTCAAAAATGGTGCCAGCCACCAAAACTGGGTAATCCAGGCAGGGCAACTTCCCACCTTGCCCAGATTTGGTGGCTGGCACCTTGTTTCCCATGCAACTCGACGTCATCCAGCCCGCGCCCGAGCCTCCCGTCGTGAAGCCCTGCTGCGCCAAGGCAGCCCCGGGGGAATTCGGCTGGCGTTGTCCCATGCATCCGCAGGTGACGAGCGGTTCGCCCGGCAGGTGCGGCATCTGCGGCATGCCGCTCGAACCGATCGGCCGCGAGGCCACGGCCGCCGGCGACCGCAGCCTGCGGGACCGCCGGCCCGTCGTGTGGCTGATGATCTGGGGCGTCCTCGCCGCCCTGCTCATGACGGTGGCGATGCTCGGCATGCTCTTCCACGGCCCGCATGCAGGGCATGCCGCCACGGCGGGTGACCGGGGCGGCCCGTTGGCAGGCTGGCTGGCCGGGCAGCCCGGCAACTGGCTGCAGCTGCTCCTGGCGACGCCGATCGTCTTCTGGGGCGGCTGGCCGATTCTCTCGGGCGGAGTCGCGGGCTTCCGCCGCGGCCGGCCGACGATGTTTTCGCTCATCAGCCTGGGCGTGCTCGTGGCCTGGGGCGTGAGCGCGGCCGCCACGCTCTTCCCCGGCATCTTTCCCGACACATTCCGCCGGCCGGACGGCAGCGTGGAGGTGTTCTTCGAATCGGCCGGCATGATCGTGGTGCTCGTCCTGCTCGGCCAGTTGCTCGAGAGCCGGGCCCGCCGTGGCACGACCGCCGCCATCCGCTCGCTCATGGACCTGAGCCCACCGACGGCCGAGCGGGAGCCGGGCGGCGAGACGATTCCGCTGGCGCTGGTGCGCAAGGGTGACCTGCTCCGCGTGAAACCCGGCGGCCGGATCCCCACCGACGCCATCATCCACGAAGGCGCGACCGCCTGTGATGAATCGTTGCTGACAGGCGAGCCGATGCCGGTGCCCCGCTCCGTCGGCGACCGCGTGCTCGGCGGCGCGATCAACGGCGCCGGGGCGATCGTCATCGAGGCCGAGACGGCCGCCGACGGGGCTCTCGTCGCCCGGATCGCCCGGCTGGTCCGCGAGGCCCACGAGAAGCGGGCGCCTATCGAGCGGCTGGCCGACCGGATCTCCGCTATCTTCGTGCCGATCGTGCTGGCGATCGCGGCTGTCACCTTCCTGGGTTGGTCGGCGTTCGGGCCGCAGCCGCGGATGGCGCTGGGGCTCCTCTCGGCCATCAGCGTGCTCGTGATCGCCTGCCCCTGCGCCCTGGGGCTGGCGACGCCGCTGGCGATGACTGTGGCCATCGGCCGCGGGGCGAAGGCGGGCATCCTCGTCCGCTCGGCCGAGGCGATGGAAATCCTTTCCCGGCCGGGGACGATCGTGTTCGACAAGACAGGCACGCTGACGCAGGGGCGGCCGCGGATCGTATCGGCGGTGGCGGTGGCCGCCGACGGCCGGTCGCTCGTCATCGACGACGTGGCCACGACGCCGGCACGGCTCGCGGAGGAGCCGTTTCGCGCGGTCCTGTTCCACGCAGCCAGCCTGGAGGCTTCGAGCGAGCATCCGCTGGGGCGGGCGTTCGGGCAGGCCGCCGCCGCCGCCGGAATCACCCTCGTGCGGCCGGAGGCGGTCGAGGCGGTCGTCGGCCGCGGCGTCGCGGGGAAGGTGCGGGAAACGGCGGTGCTGGTCGGCAACGCGGCACTGCTGCACGATCGCGGCATCCCTCTCGACGCGACGCCGCCGACCGCCGCGACGACGATCCACGCGGCGATCGCCGGCCGCTACGCCGGCTCCTTCGGCCTCGCCGATCCCCCGCGGCCGGAGGCGGCGGACGTGATCGCCGACCTCGCGCGACGCGGCCTCACGATGGAGATGCTCTCGGGCGACACGCCCGCGGCCGCCCAGCAGGCCGCCGCGAAAGTGGGCATCACGCGGGCGACGGGTGGCCTCGCGCCGCAAGACAAGGCGGATCGCATCACCGCCATGGAGTCCGGCCGGGCCGACGGGACGAGCGTGGTCTTCGTCGGCGACGGCATCAACGACGCCCCGGCCCTGGCGGCGGCCGACGTCGGCATCGCGATGGGATCGGGGGCCGACGTGGCGCTCGAGACGGCCGACATCACGCTGCTCTCGGGCGGCCTCGCCGCGGTGCCCCGCGCGATCGACCTGTCGCAGGCCACCATGCGCAACGTCCGCCAGAATCTGGCCCTGGCGTTCGCCTACAACCTGCTCGCGCTGCCCGTGGCGGCGGGCCTGCTCTATCCCCTCATCGGCCACGTCACCAGCCCGATGCTGGCGGCGGCGGCGATGAGCATCTCCTCGCTGTCGGTGATCGCCAACTCCCTGCGGCTGCGGCGTCTCGAGCTCGACTGAGCATCGTGTCGGCGACGGTTCACGTCAGCGGCACGACGAGGCCGTCGTAGGCCAGTTCGATGCCGGCGGGCAGGCCGGCCTGCGTGGCGGCATGCGCGAGTTCGTGCCCCATGTGCACGAACAGCGTCCGCCGGGCCCGCACGCGGGCCGCCACGGCGACCGCCTCGGGAAGGGAAAAATGCGTGGGGTGGGGCGTGGGCCGCAGGCAGTCGAGGATCAGCGTGTCGAGCCCCTCGAGCAGCGGCCAGGTCTCGTCGGGAATGGCATTCGTGTCGGTGCAGTAGGCGAGGTTGCCGAAGCGGAAGCCGAGCACGTCGAAGGGACCGTGCCTGAGCCGCAGCGGCACGATCCGCTGCCCGAGCAGTTCGAAGGGCTCCGTGTCGATGCGGTCGAACACCACCTTGGGCACGCCTCCGCCCGCGGGCGGCCCGGCCGAGAAGGCGTAGTCGAACGCCTTGCGAATCCGAAGCTCGACCCGTTCCTCGCACGAGAGCGAGAGCGAACGAGCGAGGGCGAAGCAGATCGGCCGCACGTCGTCGAGACCATAGACGTGGTCGACGTGATCGTGCGTGTAGAGCACCGCGTCGACCCGCCCGATGCGTTCGCGGAGCAGCTGGGTCCGCAGGTCGGGCGTCGTGTCGACGAGGAGCGTGCCTCCCGGCAGCCCGAGGATGACGCTCGTCCGCGTGCGGCTGTCGCGGGGATCGTCGCTCCGGCAGGTGGGGCAGCCGCAGCCGACCACCGGCACGCCCACGCTCGTGCCGGTGCCAAGGAAGAGCAAGCGGCCGGAAACGTCGCGAAACATCCCCGGCTCGGCGGGAGTCGATGGCATGGAACCAGCTCGCAGGGACGGGGAACACGCCAGTTCGCCGGCGTGTCAGCGAGCAATATGACGACTTTTTCCGCTGCGCCCAGCACCGGGTCGCCTTGACCCATGCGGCGGCCGACCGCGACAATCGGGTCAAAGGACCTCGTTTCATCATGCAACAGCTCGAACGCCTCTGGGATGGTTTCACGCACGTCGCCGCCGTGGCCGGCTCCCGGCTGGAGCGGTGCATCACCGGGCTGTTCGGCTCGTCCAACACGCGGTACCTGCGGCGGCTCGAGCCCCGGATCGAGGCGATCAACTCGCTGGAGCCGAAGTACCAGGCGATGTCCGACACCGAACTGCGGGGCCAGACCGCGGAGTTCCGCCGGCGGCTGGCCGGCGGGGAGACGCTCGACGACATCCTCGTGGAGGCCTTCGCGGTCTGCCGCGAGGGGGGCCGCCGCTTCCTCGGCATGCGGCACTACGACGTGCAACTGATCGGCGGCATGGTGCTCCACTCCGGGGCCATCGCCGAGATGATCACCGGCGAGGGCAAGACGCTCGTGGCCACGCTGCCGGCCTACTTGAACGCCCTCGAGGGCAAGGGGGTGCACGTCGTCACCGTCAACGACTACCTGGCCCGCCGCGACATGGAGTGGATGGGGCCGCTCTACATGGGGCTGGGGCTGACGGTGGGCGCGATCCAATCGGGCATGGACTCGGCCGAGCGGCAGGAGTCATACGCCCGCGACATCACCTACGGCACCAACAACGAGTTCGGGTTCGACTACCTGCGCGACAACATGCGGATGGCCGCCCGCGGCGACGACCGCTTCCCGAAGCACATGCAGCAGAGCCAGGGGCCGCTCCATTTCGCGATCGTCGACGAGGTGGACAACATCCTCATCGACGAGGCCCGCACGCCGCTGATCATCTCCGGCCCGGCCCACGACGACGTCACGAAGTATGCCAAGGCCGACCAGATCGCCCGGCAACTGGTGGCCGACCGCCACTTCGAGGTGAAGGAGAAGGAACACACCGTCGCCCTCACCGAGGAGGGCGTGCGGACGGCGGAGAAGCTCGCCGGCGTGGAGAGCTTCTACACCGCCGGCAACATGGAGTGGCCGCACCTCATCGACAACTCGCTCAAGGCCCATCACCTCTACAAGCGCGACGTCAACTACGTGGTGCAGAACGGCGAGGTGGTGATCGTGGACGAGTTCACCGGCCGCCTCATGCCGGGCCGGCAGTGGTCCGACGGCCTGCACCAGTCGGTCGAGGCCAAGGAGGGGGTGCGGATCAAGGAGGAGTCGCAGACGCTCGCGACGGTCACGCTGCAAAACTTCTTCAAGCTCTACAGGAAGGTCGGCGGCATGACCGGTACCGCCATGACCGAGGCGAACGAGTTCTGGAAGATCTACAAGCTCGACGTGATCGCCATCCCGCCCAACCGCGGCATGAAGCGGATCAACCACCCCGACGTCATCTACCGCACCGAGCGGGAGAAGTGGGTCGCCGTGGCCGACGAGGTGGAGCGGATCAACCGCTGGGACACGCTCGCCCTCACCGACGGCACCTGGAAGATCGGCACGATCCTCAAGACGGCCGACGGCGTGCACGAATTCCAGGCCAAGGGAGAGCGGACGACCGAGACGATCCCGGTCGCCAAGGTGAAGGAGATCCAGCAGAAGGGGCTGCCCGTGCTGGTGGGCACCGTCTCGATCGAGAAGAGCGAGCGGCTCTCGAGCCTGCTGGAGAAGCGGGGCGTGGACCACCAGGTGCTCAACGCGAAGCAGCACAAGCGGGAGGCCGAGATCATCGCGCAGGCGGGCCGACTCGGCGCCGTCACGATCGCCACGAACATGGCAGGCCGCGGCACCGACATCATCCTCGGCGGCAATCCCGACACCCTCGCCTGGGCCAGGCTGCAGGACACCTACGCGACGCGGCTCGACGTGCCCAAGGCCGAATGGGACGCGCTGGTCGCCGAGATCTCCGCCCGCGAGCAGATGAAGGAGGAGGGAGCGATCGTCCGCGACATGGGCGGCCTGCAGATCGTGGGCACCGAGCGGCACGAGGCCCGACGGATCGACCTGCAGCTCCGCGGCCGCTGCGGCCGGCAGGGCGACCCCGGCTCCAGCCGCTTCTTCCTCTCGCTCGAAGATGACCTGATGCGGATCTTCGCCGGCGAGTGGGTGAAGAACGTGCTCACGCGGCTGGGCATGCAGGATGGCGAGGCGATCGAGAGCCGGATGGTGACCCGCCGCGTGGAGGCCGCGCAGAAGAAGGTCGAGGAGCGGAACTTCGAGGTGCGCAAGAACCTCCTCGAATACGACGAGGTGATGGACGAGCAGCGGAAGCGCGTCTACGGCTTCCGCCAGCGGATCCTCGACGGCGAGCCCTGCCGCGAGATCATCCTCGACATGGTCGACCGCCAGATCGACCAGAACATCGGCACCTTTCTCGACCGCGACTACGGTCCGCAGACCTATGCCACGTGGGCCTCCGGCCAGCTCTCCTGCGAACTCGACGGCAACGACTTCCGCGGCATGTCCCCGGAGGAGGCCGAGCGGCGGGCGGTGGACGAGGCGGTGCGGCAGTCGGAGGCGCAGATCTTCGAGGCCGTCGAGGAGAACCTTCCCACCGGCGAGGACGACGAGGAGTGGAACTGGTCGGCTCTGGCGTCGTTCGCCAACGCGCGGTGGAAGCTCTCCGTCAACGACCGCGACCTGAAGCGGGTGGGCCGTGACGACGTCGCCGAATTCCTCCAGGAGCGGGCCCGGGAGGCGATCCACCGGGTCGACCTCGCCGAGGGCAAGCGGTTCCTGGAGCCGGACTTCGGCCTGCGGACCGCCTGCGGCTGGACGGAATGGCGGTTTGGCCTGGGCCTCGACGAGCAGGAACTCGCGGCGGTCGCGAAGAACGGCGTCGACCTGCAGGCCTTCAAGCAGCTCGTGAGCCGCAAGGCCCGCGAGGTCTACGGGCGCCGTGAAATCGAATACCCGGTGCTGGTGGGGCTGTCGCACTTCTCGGGCCGGCTGCCCGACGGCAGCCGCGGCCTCGACCGCGAGGGCCTCCTGGCCTGGGCCCGGGAGCGGTTCGATCCCGCGCTCACCGCGCAGGATCTCGCGTCGTCGAACCTCGACGAGCTGAAGGCCGTGCTCGCGGCGGCCAGCCGGCGCCGGCACGCCCAGCCCGACGACCCGCGCGACGAGATGAAGCGGATGGAGCGGTCGGTGCTGCTGCAGATCCTCGACAATGCCTGGAAGGACCACCTGCTCGCCATGGACCACCTGCGGTCGAGCGTGGGCCTGCGCGGCTACGCGCAGGTCGACCCCAAGGTGGAATACAAGCGCGAGGGGATGCGGACCTTCGACCTGATGTGGAAGGGCATCGACGAGCGGGTCACCGACATCGTCTATCGCATCGAGCAGGTCGAGGACGACGAATTGCGGACCGCGTGGAAGGAGACGGCCGCCATCCACGCCGAGGCCGCGCCGGCCACGCTGCCGGAGCCGGGCCAGCCGGCGGGGCAGCCCGCGGCCGCCGGCGACGCGCAGGGCCTGCAGGCGGTGGAGCCGATCCGCAACCTCGGCCACAAGGTGGGCCGCAACGATCCCTGCCCCTGCGGCAGCGGGAAGAAGTTCAAGAACTGCTGCGGCAAGTCGAGCGGCGTCGCCGCGGGCTGAGGTGCGGCGCCGCCTCAGGCGCGGTGCGGGAAGCACTGGCGTCCACGGGCTCCGTGAGTCAGCAACCGAGGCCGGCGATGTCCATGCGGACGGGCGTTCGAAACCATGGTCCACGACGCGTTGACAACCTGGAGGCTGCTCCGCTCGGCCCGGCTGTCGAGCCGTCGCCCCGCCGCATGGTTTCGCAGGCATCAGGAGGCGCACCTGCGACGGCTCGTCGTGCATGCCTACGAGCATGTGCCGCTCTATCGTCGCCTGTATGACGAGGCTGGATTCCGGCCGGACATGTTTCGTTCGCTCGATGATCTGCCCAGGATCCCCCCGCTGAGCAAGACCGCTCTCCGGGAGGCCGCCCGCGGGGAAGCGATGGCTCGCGGTGTCGATCCGGCCACCTGCCAGGTCGTTTC
>JBIIYN010000169.1:0-8402 GCA_044346795.1 Pirellulales bacterium | reverse complement strand
CGACCCCGACCGGGTCTTGTATCTCCGCTACGCCTTCAAGGCGGGCATGGCGGTCGAGGAGGTGCACGAGTTGACCGCGATCGACCGCTGGTTCCTCGATCAGCTGCAGCAGCTCGTGGAGATCGAGAGCCTGGTCCGCACCGTGGGATCGCTCGCTGCCATGGACGACGCCCTGCTGCGGCACGCGAAGCAGGCGGGGTTCTCCGACCGGCAGCTGGCCGTCATGCTCGGCTCCTCGGAGATGGAGATCCGCGAAGACCGCAAGCGCCGCGGCATCGTGGCCACGTACAAGTCGGTCGACACCTGCGCCGCCGAATTCGAGGCCCAGACGCCGTACTACTACTCCACATGGGAGGACGAGGACGAATCCCGTCCGAAGGCCCCGGGCAGGAAGCGGGTGATGATCCTCGGCGGCGGCCCCAACCGCATCGGCCAGGGCATCGAGTTCGACTACTGCTGCTGCCACGCGAGCTTCGCGCTGCGCGAGATGGGGATCGAGAGCGTGATGGTCAACTCGAACCCCGAGACGGTGAGCACCGACTACGACACGAGCGACATGCTCTTCTTCGAGCCGCTCACCTGCGAGGACGTGCTCAACATCGCCGACCGCATCCGGCCCGACGGCGTGATCGTGCAGCTCGGCGGGCAGACGCCGCTCAACCTGGCGCGGGCCCTGCACGCGGCCGGCCTGCCGATCATCGGCACGAGCGTCGACACGATCGAGACGGCCGAGGACCGGGAGAAGTTTCGCGACCTGCTCGACCGGCTCGGTCTCAAGCAGCCGGCCAGCGGCATCGCGAAGACGCTCGAGCAGGCCCGCCGCGAGGTGGCCCGGATCGGGTTTCCGTCGCTCGTGCGGCCCAGCTTCGTGCTCGGCGGCCGGGCCATGGAGATCTGCTACGACCACGTGCAGTTCGAGCGGTACGTCGCCGAGGCCTTCGCCGTGGCCCAGGGGCAGCCGGTGCTGATCGACCGCTTTCTCGAGGACGCGATCGAGGTCGACGTCGACTGCATCTGCGACGGTCGCGACGTGATCGTGGCCGGGGTGATGGAGCACATCGAGGAGGCGGGCGTGCACTCCGGCGACTCGGCCTGCTGCATCCCGCCGCACAGCCTGTCGGCCGAGGTGGTCGACGAGATCAAGCGGGCCGCCACGGGCATGGCCCGGAGCCTCGGCGTGGTCGGGCTCATGAACGTGCAGTTCGCGGTGAAGAAGGAGGACGGCCGGCCGACCCTCTACGTCATCGAGGTGAATCCGCGGGCCAGCCGCACCGTGCCGTTCGTCGCCAAGGCGACGGGGCTGCCGGTGGCGAAGGTGGCGGTGAAGGTGATGGCGGGGATGACGCTCGCGGAGCAGGGGATCGACGCCGATCCGGTGCCGGCGCACGTGAGCGTGAAGGAGAGCGTCTTCCCGTTCGTGAAGTTCGCCGGCGTCGACATCGCGCTGGGCCCCGAGATGCGGAGCACCGGCGAGGTGATGGGCGTGAGCGACCGCTTCAGCATCGCCTTCGCGAAGAGCCAGATCGCGGCCGGCATCCTCCTGCCGCAGAAGGGCCGGATCTTCCTGAGCGTGGCGAGCCCGCAGGCCAAGGAGATGATGGTGGGGCTGGCCCGCCGCCTCGTGGCCATGGGCTTCGAACTGATCGCCACCGCCGGCACGGCGCGGGCCCTCACGGAGGCGGGCATCGCCGTCGAGATCGTGAAGAAGCTGCAGGAGGGGCATCCGAACCTGATCGATTCGCTGATCGACGGCCGGGTGCAGCTGATCTTCAACACGCCGCGGGGCAAGGGGGCGCGGACCGACGAGGGCCGCATCCGGGCCGCGAGCGTGCTCTACGGCGTGCCGTGCATCACGACCCTGCCGGCGGCGGAGGCCTGCGTGCTGGCGATGGAGGCGCTCCGCACCGAGCAGCTCGGCGTGCAGCCGATCCAAGATCGGTTTCCGGAAGCGGCCGTCGCTCATTCGTAAGCTGGGCGGCCGCGCCGATCGGTGGCTGCCGGTGGGACCATGACTATCTCTTTTCCCGCCGTGCCCTCCGTGCCTCGCCCGCTGCCGGCGCCGTCGCCCGACGAGCCGCCGCGGCTGACCGCGCGGACGCTCGAGGGTCTCGAATGGATCCTCGCGCGGGAGCTGGAGCGCGTGGGAGCGCGGGAGCTCCGCGTGGGCCGCAGGACGATCGAGTTTTCGGCGGTGGCCGGGGCCGAGAAGGAGACGCTCTACCGGGCGGTGCTCGAGAGCCGCACGGCGATCCGCGTGCTCGAGCCGCTCGGCCGGTTTCGCGTCGACTCGCCCGATTCGCTCTACCGCGCGATGCAGGAGGTCGATTGGACGGAGCAGCTGAAGACCTCCGACACGCTCCGTGTCGATGCCGCCATCCACGACACGTTCCTCACGCACTCGCTCTACGCCGCCCAGATCGTGAAGGACGCGGTCGTGGACCAGCTCCGCACGCCGAGCGGCAAGCGACCGAGCGTGCAATTGCGGGGCGCGACGCTCCGGCTGGGCTTGCACCTGGTGGGCGACACGGCGACCATCTTCCGCGACGCGGCCGGCCGGTCGCTGCACCAGCGGGGCTGGCGGATGGGCGAGGTGGAGGCGCCGCTGTCCGAGGTGCTCGCCGCCGGCATCCTCGGGATCGCGGGCTGGTGGCGGCCCGGCGAGCCTGCCCACGACGCTTCCAGCGGCGAGCCGTTGCTCGACCCGCTCTGCGGCTCGGGTACGCTCGTCATCGAGGCGGCGACGATCGCGGCGGGCATCGCGCCGGGGCTCTATCGGGCGCGGCGGAAGGCCCACGGCTTTTATAAGTTTCGCGACTGCGACCGCGGCCTGTTCGACCGCATCGTGGCGGAGCTCGAGGCCCGCGTGCGCAAGCCTGCTGGCAGTTTCCAGGCGAGCGATCTCGATCCCCGGGCCGTGGCCGCGGCGCAGGCCTGCGCCGCGGCGGCGGGCGTGGCCTCCTCCCTTGCGATCGAAGTGAAGCACTTCGAGCAGGCCAGGCCGAGCGGCGACGGGGGGCTCGTGGTCACCAATCCGCCCTACGGCGAGCGGCTGCCGCTCCCGCGGGCCGCGGCCTTCTTCCGGCGGTTCGGCGACTGGCTCGTGCAGCATTGCGGGGGCTGGCGGGCGGCGATCCTCGCGGCCGACACGCCCGCGGCCGGCCAGCTCGGCCTGCGGCCCGCTCACCGCGTGCCCCTCGCCAACGGGCCCATCGCCTGCCGGCTCGTCGAGGTGGAGATCAGGCGTCGCCGTGATGCCGATCCCCCGGCTCGCGCCGGGGGTTCCCTTCCTTCCCAGGTCGAAGGCCGTGGGCCTGCTTCCCCGAGTGAACGCATTGCCGCCGCCAGCCGGGATCGGCGGAAGCTCGACGAGCATGGGAGCTTTCGCCCTGAAGGGGAAGTCGCTCCCGCGGCGGGTGAAGGCGAAAGATCCCCGCGAGGAGACTTCTGCCGTCCCGGCGCCGCCGGCGCCATGGACGTCGCGGCCGAGTCGCCGGCCCACGGCCGGCCGCGCGCGCGCACGACCGACGACCAGATTGGCGACTTCCGCCGCCGGCTCGCCAAGCGGTTCAAGCACCTCTCCCGCTGGGCCCGTCGGCAGGGGATCGAGGCGTTTCGCGTCTACGATCGCGACATCCCCGAGATCCCGCTGGTCGTCGACTGGTATGCGGGCTGGCTCCACGCCGCCGAGTACGAGCGGCCGCACGACCGCACCGACATCGAGCACGACGTCTGGCTCGATCGGATGATCGAGGCGGCCGCGTCGGAGCTGGGCGTGCCGCCGCAGCAGACCTTCCTGAAGGTGCGGCGCCGCCAGCGGGACGGCGGGCAATATGAGAAGATCGACCAGCGGCAGGCGGTGCTCGCGGTGAAGGAGGGGGAGCTGGCGTTCCAAGTGAACCTCTCCGATTATCTCGACACCGGCCTCTTTCTCGACCACCGGCAGACGCGGGCGATGGTGCGCGCCGAGGCCGCGGGCAAGCGGATGCTCAACCTCTTCTGCTACACGGGGAGTTTTTCCGTCCACGCGGCCGCGGGCGGCGCCGTGGAGACGGTGAGCGTCGATCTCTCCAACACCTATCTCGAGTGGACGCGGACGAACCTCGCGAAGAACGGCTTCAAGGACGCGGGCCGCCACCGGATCGTGCGTGACGAGGCCCGTGCCTTCCTCGAGCATCGGGCCCTTCGCGGTGAGCCTCCGTTCGACCTGGTGGTGGTCGATCCGCCCACCTACTCGCGGTCGGCGAAGAGCGAGACGCCGTGGGACGTGGAGCGCGACCATGCGCAGCTCTTGGAACTCGTCGCGCGGAACCTCGCGCCCGGGGGCGTCGTCTACTTCTCGACGAATTTTCGCCGCTTCCATCTCGCCGAGGAGAAATTGGCGGCGCTGTACACGTTTCGGGAGATCACCACCCGCACGATCCCGGAAGATTTCCGGAACGAACGCATCCACCGCGCCTGGCGGTTGGTGAAGAAATAGGGCCCGCCACGCGGTGTGCCCGATCCCCCGGCTCGCGCCGGGGGCTTTTATCGCGACGATCCCGTCGCCGACGCATCCCAATGGAGCCGGGATCGGCGGAAGCTCGAGGAGCATTTGGATTTTTCTCCTCACGGGAGCAGGGCGTCGCCGCTGACGAAGCGGAGAAAAATCCACTGCGACGAGACTTCTGCCGTCCCGGCGGCGCGGCCTCATCGGGGCCGGTTTGACGGCTCTTCACGACGGCTCCTACATTCACGGAACATGAATGCACGCACTCTGACCATGGGCTCGATGCTCGTCGGCCTGCTCCTGGCCGGCTGTCGTCCCGCCGATCCGTCGCTCGTCGTCATTGTCTCGAGCCTGCCGCGGACGGGCAGCGCGAAGCAGCAGTCCGACACGATCGTGCGGGGCATCCGCATGGCGATCGAGGAGGCCGGGGGCCGGGCCGGGCCCTATCGCGTCGAGTATCTCGACCTCGACGATTCGACGGCGGCGGCCGGGCAGTGGACGAGCGAGGCCGAGGCGGCCAACGCCCGTCGCGCCCTGCAGGATCCGGACGTCGTCGCCTACATCGGCACCTTCAATTCCGGCGCCGCGAAGGTGTCGATGCCGATCCTCAACCTGGGCGACCTGCTCATGGTGTCGCCGGCCAACACGGCGGTGGGGCTCACCAAGCCCGGGCTCGGCGCGCCGGGTGAGCCCGAGGTCTACCGGCCCACCGGCCGGCTCAACTACACGCGGGTCGTGCCCGCCGACGACCTGCAGGGGCCGCTGTCGGCCGACTGGGCGAAGCGGCGGGGCGTGAAGCGGGTCTGCATCCTCGACGACAACGAGGTTTACGGAAAGGGGCTCGCCGACCTCTTCGACGAGCGGTGCCGTGAGATCGGGATCGAGGTGCTCGCGCACGATTCGATCGACGCGAAGGCGCAGGAATTCAAGTCGTTGATGGCCAGCATCAAGGCGGCGAAGCCCGACCTGGTCTATTTCGGCGGCACCACGCAGAGCAAGGGCGGGCAACTCGCCAAGGACATGGCCAGCGCCGGCATCACCGCGATCCTGATGGTGCCCGACGGCTGCCGCGAGCAGGTGTTCATCGATTCGGCCGGTGCCGCGAACCTGGAGGGGCGATGCTTCGTCACGTTCGGCGGTCTGCCTCCGGAGAAGCTCACCGGCAAGGGCAAGTCGTTCGTGGACCGTTACCGGGCCGCGTATCACGAGACCCCGGAGGCCTACGCGGTCTATGGCTACGAGGCCGCCCGCGTGGCGCTCGAGGCGATCCGGCGGGCCGGCACGAAGGACCGGCGGGCGATCTCCGACGCCGCCCTGGCGATCCGCGACTTCGACGGGGCGCTCGGGCACTGGGGGTTCGACGCCAACGGCGACACCACCATGCGGACGCTCACCGTCAGCGTCGTGAAAAACGGCCGGTTCGAATTCGAGGAGATCCTCGACGCCAGCACCGACGGAGACGACGCGGCCGGCCGGCCGTCCGGAGGCGGGTCCGTCGGCGCAGCACCCGCGGACGCCGCGCGGTAGAACTCCTTCGCCGCCGACCGCACCCGCTTCCTGAAAGTCCGCCCGTGTCAGTGCAGTTCTTCCTCCAGCAGTGCCTGATCGGACTGACCAACGGGGCGCTGGTGGCCCTGGTGGCGCTCGGCTACACGATGGTCTACGGCATCATCGGCCTGATCAATTTCGCCCACGGCGACCTGATCATGCTCGGGGCCTGCCTGGCCCTGTCGCTCGTGACAGCCTGCGGGCTGGCGACCGCGGGGCCGACGGCCACGTGGCTGGGGATCGCGCTGTTGGTCGCGGCATGCGGCCTCTTCTGCGGCACGCTGAACGTCTGCGTCGACCGGATCGTCTACAGGCCGCTGCGCAACGCGCCCAAGCTCGCGCCGCTCGTCTCGGCGATCGGCGTCTCCTTCATCTTCATGAACGTCGGGCTGTTCTGGCTCGGACCCTCCGACCGCTCGTTTCCCGAACTGCTCCCCTCCACCAACCTCCTGCCCGGCGAGGGCCTGCAGTTCACCTGGAAGGATCTGCTCGTCATGGTGGTCGTCGTGCCGCTGATGGTGGCCCTGTCGCTGCTCGTACGGGCCACCCGGCTCGGCCGGGCGATGCGGGCGGTGGCGCAGGATCCCACCGCGGCGGCGCTCGTCGGCGTGGACGTCGATCGGGTGATCGCCGCGACATTCTTCATCGGCGGCGCGCTCGGCGGGGCGGCCAGCGTGATCTACGGCCTCTACATCAACACCATCGGCTTCCAGATGGGATTCCAGAACGGCCTCTATGCCTTCACCGCCGCGGTGCTCGGCGGCATCGGCAGCATCCCGGGGGCGGTCGTGGGGGGGCTCGTGATCGGGCTCGTGCGGTCGTTGTCGAGCGCGTATGTCGGTGAGCGGTGGACCGGCGCGATCGTCTTCGCGATCCTGATCGTGATCCTCGTGTTCCGGCCGGAAGGCCTGCTGGGCCGCCGCACGAAGGAGAAAGTATGACGCCCACTCCAGCCAACGAGGACGCGTGGGGATTGCTGCGGGAGCGGTGGGATATGGTCGCGCTCGTGGTGCTCGCGATCGCGCCGCTCGTGGTGCCGGCGCTCGGCGGCGCGCTGGGCGGTCAGGTGACCACCCTCTTCATCTACTGCATCCTGGCGCTCGGGCTCAACGTGATGGTGGGCTATACGGGCCTCGTGCACCTGGGCATCGCATCGTTCTTCGGCATCGGGGCCTACCTGCTCGCCATCCTCACGGTGCCGATGTACCCCTTTCAGATCGGTTTTCTGGCGGCCACGATCCTGAGCGTGCTGGTCACGGCGGGCATCGGGCTGGCGCTGGGGGCCCCCACGCTCCGCCTGCGCGGCGACTATCTCGCCATCGTCACGCTCGGCTTCGGGGAGGTGGTGAAGGTGACGCTTCGCAACCTCGAGCAGATCACCGGCGGCATGAAGGGGCTCAATCCGGTGCCGCCCCCGGGCGCCGGCGTGCGGGTCGCCGGCGTCGATCTGGGGCTGGCTTTCGCCATCGACCCGCGCTGGTTCTACTACCTCGCGCTTGTGTCACTGGCCGGTGTGGTGGTGGCGATGCGGCGGCTCGAGCAGTCGCGGCTCGGGCGGGCGTGGGTGGCCGTGCGCGAGGATGAACTGGCGGCCTCGGCGATGGGCATCTCCGCCACGCGGGTGAAGCTGTCGGCGTTCGCGATGTCGTCGGCCGTGGCCGGGCTGGCCGGCTGCCTCTACGCCGCGAGTCTCTCCACCACCGCCGATCCCAACGCCTACGACTTCAACCGCTCGATCATGGTGCTCTGCGCGGTGATCCTCGGGGGCCTGGGCAGCATCTCCGGCACGATCCTGGGGGTGGCGATCCTCGTCGGCTTCGACACGGTGCTGGCGCCGTGGGCCGATTCGTGGATCCAGCAGATGAACATCAACCCGTCGGGGTCGAGCCTGCTCTCCTTCAGCGGCTGGCGGCTGGCGATCTTCGGGCTGGCGCTCGTGCTCGTGATGCGGTTCCGCCCGGAGGGGCTCGTGCCGTCGCGCAGGCTCGCCGCCGAACTCCACGAGGAGCACGCATGAGCAGGCAGGCAGAGCCGCCGTCGCCGGCCGCCGTCACGCCCCTCCCGGGCGTGTCGGGGTCGCCGTTGCTCGACCTCGACCGGGTGACGGTGCGGTTCGGCGGCCTGGTGGCCGTGTCGGAACTCGACCTCGCCGTGCCGCCGGGCAGCATCGTCTCGGTGATCGGCCCCAACGGCGCCGGCAAGACAACCGCCTTCAACACGATCAGCGGCATCTATTCTCCCCCGAGCGGCTCGGTGCGGTTCGAGGGGCACAGGCTCGAGCGTTCGTTCACCGCGGCCACGTTCTGGTCGGCGGTCGGCATCGGCCTGCTCACCGGCCTGCTCTTCGCCGCCGCCGCCGTCGACGTCG
>JBIIYN010000168.1:0-8425 GCA_044346795.1 Pirellulales bacterium | reverse complement strand
TCGTGGCGAACATGGCTGTCGACTCCATGACAACTTCCTGACGACCTTTCGCCGCGCCACCGAGCCACCCATCCCTGGCGACCGGATCCCCTTCAACGACGCGATTCTACTGCACCAAGCCTGTGATCCATGCCGCCGCGTCGATCGGCCGCGAAGCATGCGACAGAAACGCACCGGACACTTGGTCTGGAACCCTCAGCCGCCCATCGGCCTCGATCCCTATACTGTGACGTCCGCGCCGAGCCCCATCGGCGGGCCCCGCCCCCGTCCCGGAGCTGCCGATGCCGTCGTGGTCGCTGCCGCTGTCCCGCGAGCCGGAACTGATGGACGATCCCGCCCTCCCGGCGGCCGACCACGTCGCAGCCCTCGGCGCCTTGGGCACGATCAACTTGATCTCGCGGACGGCCGCCCACCTGGCCAGCGGCATCGCGGCCCTGCGTCCCGATCCCTCCGCGCCGCTCACGGTGATCGACGTCGCCTGCGGCGGCGGCGACGTCACCATCGCGCTCGAGCGGCGGCTCACGCAGATGGCGACAGACCGGCAGACGTCGGTCGTCGGCATCGACATCAGCCCCCGCGCCATCGAGCGGGCCGCACGGCTGGCGACCGTCCGGGCGGCAACGGCGACGTTTCAGGCCCGTGACTTGCTTCGCGACGGCTGCCCGCCGTGCGACGTCGCGGTCAGTTCGCTCTTTCTCCATCACCTCGACGACGCGACGTGCAAAACACTCCTGCGAGAACTGGCCGCGGCCGCCCGGCTGGGAATCGTCGTCTCGGATCTGATCCGCAGCCGGCTGGGCCTGGCGCTGGCGGTCGTGGGCACGACGGTGCTGTCGTCGTCGAGGGTGGCGCGGGTCGACGGTCCGGCGTCGGTGCGGGCGGCCCGCACGATCCCCGAATACCGCCGGTTGCTGGCCGCCGCGGGCCTGGCAGCCGCCACCATCCACCGCACCTGGCCGGAGCGGGCGGTCGTGGTCTGGCGGCGGCCCGATGCGGCGGCCACCGGGAGTGTGACATGACCAGCCTCGATCGCACGCTCACGCTCACCGCGGCCGCCGCCATCCACTGGGATGCAGTGATCATCGGCGCGGGGCCGGCCGGCAGCTCGGCCGCCTTGCGGCTCGCGCGGCACGGGCTCCGCGTGCTCATCGTCGACCGGGGCACGATGCCCCGCGGCAAGCTCTGCGGCTGCTGCCTTTCCCCGGCGGCCGTGGGAGAGCTCGAGCGGCTCGCCATCACAACCGCGCTGGATCCACTCGAGCTGGGTCCGCTCGCCCGGGCCGTGCCACTGCGGCGGATCAGCGTGGCGGCCGGCGGCCGCATGGCTCCCATCGACGTGACCGGCGGCGCGACGCTCTCCCGAGAGGCCCTCGATGCGGACCTCGTGGCCGCGGCCATCGTGGCCGGCTGCGCATGGCTGCCCGCGACGACCGCCGTCTCGATCGACGAAGGTCGCGGTGGCGGCGCGGCAGGCGTCGGCATTTCCCTGCGGGCGACGCCCGATGCCCCCGTCGTCAGGCTCGCATGCCACCGGCTGCTCCTCGCCACGGGCCTTGGCGACCACGTGCGGCTCTCCCACCACCACCACCACCACCACCACCACCACCACCACCACCACCACCACCACCAGCAAGCCCCGGGCCGTTCGCGCACGATCGCCCCGCAGAGCCGGATCGGCATCGGAGCCGTGCTGCCCGCCGCCGCGGCGACGCTGCCACCCGGCGAGCTCCTGATGGCCGTCGCACGAGCAGGCTACTGCGGCGTCGTAAGACTGGAGGATGGCAGGATCGACATGGCTGCGGCGGTGGATCGCCACGCGCTCGCGGCAGCCGCCCCCGCCACGCTGCTGCGCCGCATCGTGCGTGATGCGTGCGGCACGCGGACCGCTGGCGTTTCCTTCGACGGTCTCGATGCGGTGGAGATCCGTGCCACACCGGCCCTCACGCGCTCGTCGCCGCTCGTCGAGGGCGCGGGCCGGTGCATCATGCGTCTCGGCGATGCGGCCGGCTATGTCGAGCCATTCACCGGGGAAGGCATGGGCTGGGCGCTGGCCGCCGGCCGGCTGGCCGCGGAGGCGATCGTCGAACCGGCTACCGGAGCCCTCGTGCCCGCCGGCGTCGCGGCCGACCGCTATTGCCAGGCCCACGCCCGGCACTTCCGCCCGCGACACGCGCGGTGCCGGCGCGTGGCCGCGGGCTTGAGGCTGCCGCGGCTCGTGCGGCTGGCGGTGCGGGCGGCGCAGCTGGCCCCATGGGCGGCCCGGCTCGCCGTGCCGGCGGTGATCGGAGCAGAGATCACGCCGCGCCGCGGAGATCACCTCGCCACCGGAGCCGCCTCATGAGCCTCGCCATCCTCGCCATCGGCACGGCCGCGCCAAAGCGGCAGATCACCCAGGCCGATGCCGCCGCGCTCGCCGTGGGATTCGCCAACGCGGAGCCCGGCCACGAGCGGGCCCTCGCCGCGATCTACCGGCAGACCCGCATCCGCACCCGTGGCTCGGTGCTGCTCGAAGAGCCCGGCGACAAACCGTTCGCGCAGACTTTCTTTCCGCCTGCCGATACGCAAGGGGCAGGGGGGCCGTCGACAGCCGACCGCATGGCCCGGTATGCCGCCGACGCCGGGCCGCTCGCCCGCGCCGCCGCGGACGCGGCCCTCGCCCGCGGCGGCATCGATGCGGCCGACGTCACGCACCTGGTGACCTGCTCGTGCACGGGCTTCGCGAATCCGGGCGTCGACCTCGAACTCGTCCGCGAGCTGTCGCTGCCGACCGACGTGAGCCGCACCCACGTGGGCTTCATGGGCTGCCACGGGGCCTTCAATGCGTTGCGGGTGGCCGACGCCTTCGCGACGGCACAGGCCAACGCGGTCGTGCTGGTCGTCTGCGTCGAGCTCTGCAGCCTGCACTTTCAATATGGCAGTCGCAGCGACGCCGTCGTCGCCAACAGCATCTTCGCCGACGGCGCCGCGGCCTTGGTCGGCGTCGGCGGCGATCATCCGCTGGCGGCCGACGCCGACTGGCGGCTCGACCGGCAGTGGTCTCGGCTGCTGCCCGACTCCACGGGGGAGATGGGCTGGCTTATCGGCGACAAGGGGTTCGAGATGTCGCTATCGGCCCGCGTGCCGGCCATCATCGGCGGGGAGATCGCCGGCATCGTGACCGAAGCCATGGCCGCCGCGCGGCTCGTGTCGGCCGACATCGCCGCCTGGGCCGTGCACCCGGGAGGGCCGCGGGTGCTCGCGACGGTCCGCGACTCGCTCGCGCTCGACGACGCCGCGCTCGCCACGTCGCGGGAGGTGCTCGCGGCGCATGGCAACATGTCGAGCGCCACGATCCTCTTCATCCTCGAGAGGCTGCTGCCGCACGCCGCCGGCCCCTGCCTGGCGATGGCCTTCGGGCCCGGCCTCACCGCGGAGCTTGCGCTCTTTCGGCCGCGGGAAAACTCGGGCAACACCACGGCACCCGCATCGCATGAGGCAAAAGGCGGAGCGAGCGGGTAATCTTCGTGCATGGAAGCAGGAGATCAGGAAGCAGGAGATCAGATGGACGGCGGGACCGGCGTGCGGGTTTGGATCGCGGCCCTCTGGGCGGCGGTCGGCTTGTCGATTCTCGTGCCGGTGTCGGGGCGGGCCGACGTGGCCCGCGAAAACCCCGATCCCATCCTCCGGCTCGACCTGCCCGGGCACACCGGTGAGGTGCGAGCCCTGGCCTTCACGGCCGACTCCACCCGGCTCATCTCGGGAGGCCGCGACAAACTGGCCATCGTCTGGTCGATCGACGGCCGCGCCGAGAACGACGCCGACGAGCCCGCGGAAGGCGAGCGGGCCACCCGCGACATCGCCCGCCGCCGACTGAAGGAAAGGGCCTTGCGTTGGCAGGTCGCGAGAGGCACCCGCGGCGCCATCCAGGCGATCGCGGTGTCACCCGACCGGGGCCGGAGCGTGGTGGCCATCGCCGGCAGCGGGGCGATGGGGAGCACGGGCGAGATCCTGCTGCTCGACGCGAAGGACGGCACCCTCGTCAAGACGCTCGGCGGCGGCGACCGGCCGGGCCATCGGCAGAGCATCGCCGCGCTCGACTTCACGGCCGACGGCGGCTGGCTCGTTTCCCAGGATCTCGACGGCCAGGTCTTCGGCTGGAAACGGGCCGACGAGTGGAAGCCGGTGGAGATCGCGGCTCGGGAAGAGACGCGGCTTGGCAAGGAAGCCGCCGCCCTGCTCCGCAGGCTCCCGGCGGTGCGGCCGCTCGCCGCGATCGGCGTCGATCGCGTCGCCGTGCCGACGCTCGTGTCGGAGCCCGCCGCCGCGACACCCGTCTGGCGGCTCCGCCTCGTGAGCCTCGACCGACCACTCGAGCAGGCACGCTGGCAGACGCTCTCCGGTGACCACCTTGGCGTGGTCACGGCGGTCTCCGCCACGCCCGACGGCCGACATCTCGCCACGGCCGATTTCGCGGGCCGCGTGCGGGTCTTTCACGCGGCCGCGGCCGCCGATGGCCAGGAAGCCAAGTGGTCGGTGGACGAGTTCGTCGTGAAGCCGGTCGCCGAAGCGCTCGCCCTCCTGCCCGACGGCAGGCGGGTGGCCGTGGGGGTGGCGGCGGCCGACGACGGACAGCCACCGCGGATGGAGGTCTGGGACGCGGCGGCCCCCCGCATGGTGCGCTCGCGGCCGGCCGCGGCCGCGGTGCGGGCCGTGCGGGCGAGCCGAGACGGCCGCTGGCTGGCGTGGAGCGGAGGCGGTCGGCACGAGGTGTTCGTCGAAGCGTTCGCCGACGACGACGGGCCCGACGTCAAGCCGCCGGAAGACAGACCGGCCATTCGCCGCCTCGGCGGCGTGGGCCGGAACGTCACACGGGTGGCGTTCTCCACGGCCGCGGCCGATGCGCGGGCCGCCGCCGAGCCGCCACCGCCGAAGGCCGGGCAACGTAACGTGATGCGCCGCCAAAAGAAGGCCGACGACGAAGCCCCGCCGACATGGCCGCGCCGGGTGGCGATCTCGACCGCATTGCCTCCGCGGCAGGCCGGCGTCGATCGCGAGCCACCCGCATTCGATTCCGCCTTCGATCTCGGCCTGTTGTCGCGGGAGGGAGTCGGTGCGGAGGCCGACTGGGCGGCCGCGGCCGGCCGGGCGGGCGGCTGGGCGATCCGTCCAGCCGCCGCCGCGGATACGCCGCCCGGAATGGAGCGTTGGCAGCTCGTCCGCAACGCCGCGGCGGCCGGCATCGTCGATCTCGCGCTCGATTGGCAGGGCAGGGCGGGGGCCGGGGGCACCGCGATCGCCTGGCTCGCGAAGCCCGGTGCCCAGGAGCCGTGGGCCCTCGCCATCGGCACCGACCGCGGCATCTTCGTCTATCGGCTCGAACCGGCGGCGGCCGCGGCCTGCCCGCTGGTGCGACGGTTTCGCGGCCATGAAGACCGGGTGCTGTCGCTCGCCGTGTCGGAGGATGGCCGCTGGCTGGTGTCGGGCGGCGGCGACGCGCTCGTCATGTTCTGGTCGCTCTCCGACATCGATCGCGATCAGCCGCTCACCGACCGCTGGGGCGTGGGGCTCACGGTGGAGAACGGCCGCGCGGTGGTCGAGAAGGTGGACGAGGCTGGTCCGCTGGCCGGCAAGGACGTGCGGGCCGGCGACGTGATCACGAAGGTGTCGTGGGCCGACGGCGCCGGCCCGCAGGCTCGGACCGAGCACGTCGACGGCGCGGCGATCCGCGCGGCCCTCGCCGGCGTGGCCTGGAGCACGCAGGTGGTGTTCGTCACCGAGCGCGAAGGCCAGGCCCGCGACCCCTTCAACCGCTTTCCAGCCTGGGAAAACCTTGCCTCGCTCCACCTCGCGGCCAATCGCGAATGGGCCTATTGGACACCGCGGGGCTACTACGCCGCGAGCGCCAACGGCGACACCTTCTTCGGCTGGCTGGTCAACCGCGGGCTCGACCGCCTGCCGAGCTTCTTCCGGGCGAATCAATTTCGGTTGCGGCTGGAACGGCCCGACGTCATGGCGCGGCTGCTCGAACTGGGCAGTCTCGACGCGGCGCTGCGGGCCGCCGGCCGCGACGTGCCGAAATCCTCGGCCATCGTCCTGCCCGAGCAGATCGCCCAGGCGCCCGACGTGCGGATCCTCTCGCCCCGGCCCGGCGACGCGGCCGCCGGCGACACGCTCACGGTGCAGGCCGAGGTGCTCCTGCCGGAGGGGGTCGAGATCGATCGCATGCGGGCCTATGCGAGCGGCGCGGTGGCGGCCGCCGAGCCGCGGGTGGTCGACACGCAGCCCGCCGCGGCCGGTCGCCCCGCCCGCACGGTCTATGAATGGAAGGTGGCCCTGCCCGCCGAGGAACGGCATCTCGTGCAGGTGTTCGCCGCGACCCGCCAGGGCCCCACCGACGTGCACGAAGTGCCCGTCGAGGGAGCGGCCGTCGCGCCGCCCCCGCGCCGCGAGCCGCGGCTCTACATGCTCGCGGCCGGGGTCGATCGCTACGCCCACGCCGACCGCTATTCGGATCTGGGCCTCTCGAACCTCGAATTCGCGGTGGCCGACGCCCGGTCGGTGCGGGACTCGCTCTCCCGCCGCTCACTCGAGCTCTACGATCTCGCCGCCGACCGGATCATCGCCGACGAGGCCGCCACCCGCGACGGCTGCAAGGCGGCGATCCGCAATCTCGCCGAGAGCCTCCGCGACGTGGTGGAGCCGGACGACCTGCTCGTGGTCTTTCTGGCCGGCCACGGCATGGTGGACGTCGAGGCGGGGCGGACCTACGCCTACCTCTGCCACGACGCCGAAATCGGCGTGGCGGCGGATCAGGAGCCGGTGCCAGCGGCGGCAGGATCGCTGCGGTGGCATGATTTCGAAGAACTGGCCCGCATTCCCTGCCGCAAGCTGGCCCTCGTGGACACCTGCCACTCCGGGGCGCTGGGCCCGGCCACCCGCAGCGAAACCATCCGCGATTTCCAGGAGAACATGGTCGTCGTGCTGGCGGCGGCGGGGGACGGTGAGCCGAGCCAGGAGGCCGAGACGTGGGGGCACGGGGCCTTCACGAAAATCCTCCTGGAGGCGCTCGAAGGCCGGGCCGACGTCGGGCGAAGCCGATCCCGCATCCAGTCGGCCTCAGCCGTCGAACGAAAGCCGCTCTCCCGCGGCCGTCCGGACGGCGTGGTGTCTTTGGACGAGATCATCGACTACGTGCTTAGGCACGTTCCGGAACTGACGCGCGTGGGAAACGACGACGACACGGCCCAGCACCCGACCGTGTCACCGGAGAGCCTGGTGCCCTACGTCACCGTGCCGCTCGTGAGCCTCGACACCGCCGAGAAGGAACCGGCGACTCTTCGACCGAAATGATCCTATACCCCTCTCTTGAGGGGTTTATCTGAAGTGCGGCTCGCACAGGCCGGGCAGACTCCGCGGGCATGCCGAGATGCCGGCTGCACGGTCTGGGCAAAGCGCGGCAAGCCTGCGGCCCCCGATCCGCCCGCCCAAGGCTTCCGGTGGCGACGACCGTGCGGCCTATGCCGGCTGCGGTGGCACAAGCCGCGACGATTTCCCCAAATGCCACCGGATATCCCTTCAGCAAAGGTCGCGACGGGACCGATCCTCCCCGGCAGGGCGGCGGGCTATCTCACGCGAACCGATTGAGCGGTGACTTCAGGAACGTTCACGATGGCGGGCATCTTCAGACCGGCGAGCAGTACTTTCCAGGCGGCGTTGATCACCTGCGCCACGGTCGGGGCAGCAGCGGCCGTCCGCGGCGATGATCTGGCCGACTACTTTCCGAACCTGAAGATGCCGCCGATCCTCGCGGCGACGCCCGTGGTGGAGGCGGAGCCCGCGCCGGTCGCCCCGGAGCCGAGCGTCACGTACGTGGATTTTGCACGGATCGTCGAGGAGGCCAAGCGGGAGGCGATGGGGCTTTCGGCCCTCGGCCGCACGAGCGTGACGGCCGCGATCTCCTCGGACGGCACCGGCAGCCGAAGCTTCGCCCAATTCGCGTCGCAACAGGTGCAGCCCGGCCAACGCGCCGGCGGCGTCGTGGCCCCCCGCGGCCAGGCCGGCGGCCAGCCAGCGCCGGGAGCCGCGGCTGGCAGCCCCGCCCAGCCACCCGTGCCCGCAGCCACACCGCCGCAGCCTGGCGTCGTGCCGCTGCCCGAGGCCGCGCAGGCGGAAAACGCCGCCGTCCCGGAGGTGCCCGTTGATGTCCAGCGGGCCCTCAACAACCAGTTCGCCCGCTCCGACGTGGGCGGCCTTCGCGAGAACTGGGCCGACGCCCCGAATTTCGTCGGCGACGGCAACGGGCCCCAGGCTACGGGAGGAAGATTCTCCGTCGGTCGCATCATGATCGAGGCGAGCGGCCTGAGCAAATCGGGGAACACGCTGACCGGCTCCGGGCCGGCCCAGCTGAGTTACTTCACGCCGCAGAATGCCGGCCTCAACAGCATCC
>JBIIYN010000010.1:0-25834 GCA_044346795.1 Pirellulales bacterium | reverse complement strand
CCCGCGGCCTCGGTCCGCGTGACGGCCCCGTGCCTCGTGACCGAAACGAGCGAGAGCCGCTACCAGTTGCAGGCTGCGGCCTACGATCTCCTGCCCGCGCGGGCAGCCGACGTCGTGATGCTCCGCAGACCGGGCTGGTGGACCGTACGACGCTTGGGCCTGCTCCTCGCAGCGAGCCTGGCGGCGGGGGCCGTCGCATTCGGCTGGGTCGTCCTCCTGCGGCGGCAGGTGCGGCGGCAGCTCGCGGTGATCGAGGAGAAGATCCAGGCCGAGGCCGTGGCGGAGGAGCGGCGGCGGATCGCCCGCGAGTTTCACGACTCGCTCGAGCAGGATCTCTCCGGGCTCGCGTTGCGGATCGATTCGGCCGCCGCCGGCACGGCCGATCCCGAGGCTCGCCGCCTGATGGAGCGGCAGCGGGAGATCATCGCGCGGCTCCGTGACGAGACGAGGCAGTATGTCTGGGATCTGCGGGATCCGGCCCGCCTGCGGGGCGGCCTGACCGACCGCGTCGAAGCTCTCGTGGCCGAGCTCCGCGACGTGCATGGCACTCCGATCATGCTCGAGGCGACGGCCCCGCTGCCCCCGCTCGATCCCGAGGCGATCCATCACCTGCTGCAGATGCTCCGCGAGGCGGTGAACAATGCGGCACGTCATGCCCACGCGGGGCGGATCACCGTCGCCCTGCGCGCCGCCGGGGGCGGCGTCGTGGCCACGGTAACCGACGACGGCGTCGGCTTCGAGTCTGCAGACGAGCACCCCGCCGCCGGTCACTTCGGCCTCCGCGGGCTCACCGAACGGGCCCGGCGGATCGGGGCCGAGGTCTCGCTGGACAGTCGCTCCGGGGCCGGCACCACCGTGACGATCCGCGTGCCGGCTCGGCCAGGTGAGAAGCGGCCGGACTCGCGAGGCTGATGGGCCGACGCCGATCGGCACAAGTGCCAGTGGACGACGGGGGGCGTTTCCCGCAGAGTGCGTTCAGGAACAACCCATGAACACGATCCGGCTGCTGCTCGTCGACGACCACCCGGTGTTTCTCGAAGGGCTCGCCGAGGCGCTTGGCCGGACGAGTGAGTTTGTCATCGCGGGCATGGCGACCGGCGGCGTGGAGGCGGTCGACGCCTGCCGACGGCTCGCGCCCGACCTCGTGCTCCTCGACCTCTCGATGCGGGGGCTCGACGGCCTGGCCACGCTCGGCCGACTCCGTGGCCTCGAGCCGGCACCGCGGGTGCTCATGCTCACCTCCTCCGACGACGCGGCCGACGCCGTCGCCGCGCTCGATGCGGGCGCAGCGGGCTACGTGACGAAGGCGGCCCGCTACGACGAACTCGTGGCGGCGATCCGCGAGGCGGCCGCCGGCGGCCGGCCGATCGGCGAGGCGGTGGCCCGACGGATCGCGGCCCGCGAGCGATCGAGCCCGCTCACGCCGCGGGAGCAGGAGGTGCTCCAACTCCTCGCCGCCGGACTCACCTACGAGGAGATCGGCGACCGGCTCGGCATCGCCAAGCGCACGGCCCGGGCGCATGTCGTCGCGCTCCAGGAGAAGTTCGACGCCGCCAACAACGCCCAGGTCGTCGCCCGCGGCTACGAGCGCGGCCTGCTCCGGCGGTAGCCGCCGCGCCTCGGCACAAGTGCCGATTGCCCCGACCGCCGCCGTTTTCTATCGTTAACAACGGCTCACGCGGGGCCCGCGTGAAGGTCGAAGAGAGGGAACGATGACCACCATTTTCCCCCGATCGAAGAACGCGAAGCCTGGCGTCTGCTGCCGCGAGATCGTGATCGTCGCCGCTTTCGTGATCGGCATCGGCGGTCGGGCGTGCGTGGCAGATCCTGCGGGCATCGCCGCCGCGACCGCCCGGGCCGACGAGGAGCTGCTGGCCGACCGGCCGCTCGCCGTGTGGCGGTTCGAGGACCGAGCCGGTGCCGAGCAAGGGATCGCCGAACGGTTCGCGGTCGACGCCGCCGCCGACCGTCCCAACGACTCCGGGCCGGGCGGGCCAGCCGACCTGGCTTCGCTCGTGGCCGCAGCCGAGCGGCTGCCGGCGGCCGTCAACGGCCGCGTGTCATTCGGCAAGCCGGGACCGCGTCCGCCGCGCGTGCCCACGTTCGGGAACACGTTCGGGAAGTCGAATGCCGCTGCGCTCTTCGGCGTGGGAGAGAGCTCCCTGAAGGTCGCCGCCGACACCGCCCGCTTCGAGGAGTTTCAGTTCACGGCCGGCGACTCGATCACGCTCGAGGCATGGGTCAATCTGCTCGCGATCAACGAGAGGCAGCAGGTCTACGTGATCGGCAAGGGACGCACCGGCCGCAAGGGATTCGTCGCCGACAACCAGAACTGGTCGCTTCGTCTGGCCGGCCACGCGGGCCGTGCCCGCCCGAGCTTTTTCTTCCGCTCCGGCACCGACCAGCAGAGCAGCGAGAAACTGCTGCATCGCTGGACCGCCGACATGGGCTTCGAGCCGGCATCGGGCTGGCATCACGTCGCCATCAGCTACACGTTCGGTGAACCGGATTCGCTGCGGGGCTACCTCGACGGCCGCCCCGTCGCGGGAAAGTGGGACCTGGGCGGCGCGACCACGGCGGCGCCGGTCACCGACGACGACGAGATCTGGCTCGGCTCGGCGCAGGGGGGCAACGAAGCGAGCAGTTTCGTCGGGTTCCTGGACAACGTCGCGATCCATCGCCGCACGCTCCCGCCCGATCGGATCGCCACACGTTGGAAGGTGAACGACGACGCTCCGGCCGTCGAGGAGATCGCGCTCGAGCCGGTGCCGGAGGGGGCCGTGCTCTTCGAACTCATCGAGAGCGTGCCGGATCTGGGAGGCTGGCGGATTCCGCTCGAGCGGCCGAGCGAATCATTCAAGGGCGATACGTTTGCCCTCGCCGACCTGCCGGCCCGCTACACCGACACGGGCGTGCTGGCCGACCGCCAGCTGCCGCTCGTGCTGCGGGCCCGCGGCCGCGTGCGACTGCCGGCAGGGCCGCAGCGGGTCCGGTTGCGGGCCCAGGGCGAGGCACGGATGCTGCTCGATGGCAAGCAGGTCGCGACGACCAAGCCGCCCGGCCAGCGGAGTGACGGCCATGAAAAGATGTACGTGCCCGATCGCTCCGGGCCGGCCGGCATCCGCTGGGTGCAACCGGGCGACCGGGAGGCGGTCGTCGACGTCGAAGGCGACGGCGAGTGGCACGTGGTGCATGTGGAGGTGAAGGTCGGAAGCAAGGGCCGGCGGCCGGAGCTGGGTGAATTTTCAGTGAGCATGGGGCCGCCCGATGCCGTGCCGCACGTGATCGCGATGACCGCCGCGGCCGAGCCGGTGCCGCTCACCGACACCGGCTGGGCGACGCTTGCGGCGCGGCTCGTCGCCGAGCGCGATAGAGCCAACACGGCGGCCCGCCGCACCGCCGCCGCGAAGCAGGCCGACTTCTGGAGCCGCCGGCACGAGGAGTCCCGGCGGATCGTTTCGGCCGAGCCCGGGCCGACGGTGCCCGCGGTCCCCACCGATCGCCCCGACCTTGCGGCCGCCACGTTCAACGAGATCGACCGCTTCTTGAATGCCTCGCTTGCCGCCGCGGGCGTGAAGCCCGCCGCGCTTGCCGGCGACGCGGCCTTCATCCGCCGCCTGTCGCTCGACGTCCGCGGCATCATCCCGGCGGCCGAGGAGATCGCCGCCTTCAACGCCGATGCCTCCCCCGACCGACGCGCGAAGCTGATCGACCGCTTCCTCGCCCATCCGCGCTGGGCCGACCACTGGACGCCCTACTGGCAGGACGTGCTCGCCGAGAATCCCAACATCATCAACCCTACGCTCAACAACACCGGCCCGTTCCGGTTTTGGATCCACGACTCGTTCGCCGACCGCACGCCGATCGACCGGTTCGTGACGCAGCTGATCATGATGGAGGGGAGCAGGCACTTCGGCGGACCGGCCGGCTTCGGGCTGGCCACCGAAAACGACGTGCCGATGGCGGCGAAGGCCCACGTGATCGGCCGGGCTTTCCTCGGCGTGGAGATGGGCTGCGCCCGCTGCCACGACGCCCCCGGCGAAAAGATCCTGCAGGAGCATCTCTTCGGCCTCGCCGCGATGCTCAAGCGGGCGGCCGAGAAGGTGCCGGCCACGAGCAGCGTGCCGGTCTCGCCGGAACGGCTCGCCACGATGGCGATCAAGGTGACGCTCAAGCCCGGCACGTCGGTGCCGCCCGCCTGGCCGTTCGAACATCTCGTGGCCTCGACCACGGCGGCCGCCGCGGGCGACTCCCGGGCGCTGGTGGCCGCGCTCGTCACGTCACCCGCCAACCCGCGGTTCGCCCGGGTGATCGTCAATCGGCTCTGGGCACGGTATTTCGGCCGCGGTCTCGTCGAGGACACCGACAACTGGGAGGGCGAGGCGCCGAGCCATCCGGAACTCCTCGACTGGCTCGCCCGCCAACTCGTGCTCCACGACTATGCCCTGGAGGAGGTGGCGCGGCTCATCCTTTCATCGCACGCCTACGGCCGGGGCAGCCCCGAACCGGATGCCGAGGGCCGTTTGCCGAGACCGGAACTGGTCGCGGGCCGGACGCCGCGGCGGTTCTCCGCCGAGCAGTTGCTCGATTCGCTCGCGGTGGCCAGCGGGAAGCCCTTTGATGTCGAGCCGATGAACATCGACGTCGACGCGATCCGGCCGCCCACGCTCTCGCTGAACCTTGGAACGCCCACGCGGGCCTGGCAGTTCACGACTCTCGGCAACGAGCGCGACCGGCCGAGCCTTTCGCTTCCCTTCGCGCAGCACTCGGTCTCGTTGATGGAGGCCTTCGGCTGGCGGGGCGAGCGGCAGAATCCCGTCACCGATCGCGAGACGGCGGCCAACGCCCTGCAGCCGGCACTCGTCGCCAACGGCGTGGCCGTGAAGCGGGCCTGCCAGTTCTCGGAGTCGAGCGGCTTCACGGCGGCGGCGCTGGTGGACCGGCCGGTCGAGGCCTTCGTGGACGACGTCTTCCTGCGGATCCTGTCGCGGCGGCCGACTGCCGCGGAACGTGCCGCCGCGGTCGCGCTTCTCGAAGCCGGATATGACACCCGAATCCTGGCCGCCGACCGGGCGGTCACGGCGACGCCCGAGCCGCGGCCGATGGGCGTGTCGTGGTCGAACCATCTCACCGACGAGGCCGATCAGGCCAAACGCGAGCTGGCCCGGATCGCTGCGGCCGGCGACCCGCCCACCGGCAGGCTCGATCCCGACTGGCGGGAGCGGGCGGAGGATCTCGTCTGGGCCCTGTTCAACACTCCGGAGTTCATCTTCACGCCATGAGCCTTTCACGACGCGATTTTCTGGCCGCCGTCAGCGCCGCCGCCCCGGCGGCGGTCATGCCGCTCGCCCGCGGATCCGAGACGAAGGACTTCCCGCGCGGCAGGGCGGAGCACTGCATCTTCGTCTGGCTCGGCGGAGGCGCCGCCCAGATCGACACCTGGGATCCGAAGCAGCGTGGCGATGCGAAGGCCGGCAAGGCGGGCAGCTACTACGACGCGATCCCCACCGCGATTCCCGGCGTCGAGGTCTGCGGGCCGCTCGCGCGGTGTGCGCCGATCCTCGACCGCTTCGCGGTGCTCCGCACCGTGCATCACGAGGTGATCGACGAGCATGCGCGGGCGACCAACCAGGTGCACACCGGCCGGCCAACCGCCGGCACGATCACCTACCCCTCGATCGGCTCGGCGGTGAGCCACACCCGCGGACCGATCAACGACCGCGTGCCGGCCTACATCCTCATCGGCTATCCCAACGTCACCCGCGGCCCCGGCTTCCTCGGAGCCGAGGCGGGGTTCGTCTACCTCACCGACACCCGCATGGGACCGGCCGGCTTCGCCCGCCAGCCGGAGATCACAGGCGCCCGGCAGCGGCGGCGCGAGGCCCTGCTCGACGACCTGCGGAAGGGCCAAGTCGATCCGGCGCACATGCCTGAGATCATGGCCGACTACGACGCGGCGAGTCGGCAGGCATTCCGCATGGCCGGCCCCGACTTCATGCGGCTTTTTCAACTCGATGCCGAGCCCGCCTCGCTCCGCGACGAATATGGCGGCGAGTTCGGCCAGCGGCTCCTGCTCTCGCGCCGGCTGGTCGAGGGGGGCGTGCGGTTCATCGAGGTCTCACACAACCTCGGCTTCCTCAACGGCACCGGCTGGGACACGCACAACGAGGGCCAGCTCAAGCAGCACCTGCTCATCGAGGAGCTCGACCGCGGCCTTGCCGCCCTCGTGCTCGACCTCGAAAAGAAGAACCTGCTCGACAAGACGCTCGTGGTGGTGGCCACGGAGTTCGGCCGGCCGGCGCAGTTCGACGGCGGCGGCGGCCGCGGGCACCACTCGAAGTGCTTCTCGATGGTGATGGCCGGCGGTGGCCTGAAGATGGGGCAGGCGATCGGCACGAGCGACGATCTCGCGATGAATGCGGTCGCCGATCCGATCTCGATCCCCGACGTCCACGCGACGATCCACGCCGCACTCGGCACGAACCCTGCCGAAGAGCTCTACGACGGCGCCCGCCCGGTGCCCCTCACCGACGGCGGCGTCCCGCTTGCCAGCCTCTTCTAACCGCGCCCACCCACGAGCCTGGCGACGGTGGTCATGAACGCCTGCGGCATGAGCCGCTTGAGCCGCCACAAGATCCGGCCCCGCAGCGGCAGCACCACATAGAGCCGGCGGCGGCGGATCGCCCGCAGCGTGGCCTCGGCGACGTCTTCCGGGGTGGTGCGGGCGGTCTCGAAGTGACGCTCCGCCCGTACCTTGAGCACCGGCCGGTGCCAGCGGCCGCCGGCCAGCAGGTTCGTCGCCACGAAGCCGGGGCAGAGCACCGTCACGCCCACGCCGCGATGCAACAGCTCCGCGTACAGCGTCTCGGAAAGGGCCACGACGCCGGCCTTCGAGACGTTGTAGCCGCCCATGGTCGGCGCCGAGGCCACCGCGGCCATCGAGGCGGTGTTGACGATGTGCCCGCCGTGCGGATTGTCGAGGAGCCAGTCGACGCAGGCATGGCAGCCATGGATCACGCCGAAGAGATTGACGTCGAGGATCCACCGCCAGTCCTCCAGCGGAAAGCGGCCGATCTCGCCGGCTCCGCTCACGCCCGCGTTGTTGACGAGCAGGTCGAGCCGCCCCCACTGCCCGCGGAGCCGGTCGCGGATGGCCTCCCATTCGGCAAGGCTCGTCACGTCGAGCCGCTCCGCCTGCGCGGTGCCGCCCGCCCGCTCCACGAGTGCGACGGTCTCGCGGCTCCCCGCTTCGTCGACGTCGCAGACCGCGACGTGCCAGCCGTCGCGGCCCAGCCGCACCGCAAGCGCCCGCCCCAGTCCGCTGCCCGCTCCGGTGATCAAGGCATGACGACGAATCTGCCGCGTGGGCGAAGTTGCTTCATGGACCATGCCCCGCAGTATCGACCACCCGACCACGTCCCGCCAGCGTCCGACGGCCCGCCGGCGGGCCGACCGTTGGCACTGATGCTTTTGTGCCATGCTGCCGATGGTTTCTTCCACGGCCCGCGCGGCCTGCCGGCGTCGTATCATGGCACCTCTCAAAGCACGTCGCCCCGCACACGGTCCCGAGCACGCGGTCCACCCGCAGCACACCCACTCATGAGCAGCCCGCAGCCCCGCTATCCCCGCATCGCCAGGTTTCGCAGCCCCGACGAACTCCGGGCCCATCTCGCCACGCTCGCCGCGCCGATCCCGCTCGACGACGCCGTGCTTTCGGAGGCGGCCGGCTCGCCGCTCGCCGCGCCGATCGCGATCGGCGGCCGGCAGGCCGGCAATCGCTGGTGCATCCATCCGATGGAAGGCTGGGACGCCACCGCCGACGGCCTGCCCACCGACACGCTGCTCCGCCGTTGGCGGCGGTTCGGCGAGAGCGGTGCCAAGCTCATCTGGGGGGGCGAGGCGGTGGCCGTCGTGCCCGAGGGCCGGGCCAACCCCAACCAGCTCTGCGGCCCGGCCTGCGGCCGCGAGGGTTTTGCCGCGCTGCTCGCGGCGCTCCGCGAGGGTCACCGCGAGCGGCACGGTGGCACCGACGAGCTGGTCGTCGCCCTGCAGCTCACGCACTCGGGCCGCTTCTCAAAGCCCTCGTCCGCCGGCCGACAGCCGAGGATCGCCTACCACCATCCGCTGCTCGACGCCCGCCACGGCGTCGACCCCGCCGACACCGCGTGCCTCGTGTCGGACGACGAGGTGGAGCGGCTCATCGACGCCTACGTGGCGGCGGCCCGCGACGCGGCGGCGGCCGGCTTCGACATGGTCGATCTCAAGGCCTGCCACGGCTACCTCGTGCATGAGTTTCTGTCCGCCCGGCGCCGGCCGGGGCGGTTTGGCGGCGATTTCGCCGGCCGCACGCGGCTGCTCGTCACGCTCGTGGAACGGGTGCGGGCCGCCTGCCCGGGGCTCCTGATCGGCGTGCGGCTCTCGCTCTTCGACACGGTGCCGTGGCACAAGGTGGGCGACACGGGCGAGCCCTGGCCCTTCCATGACGCGCTCCCCTACGACTGCGGCTTCGGCGTCGACGAGCGTGAGCCGACGCGGATCGATCTCGAAGAGCCGATCAGGCTGCTTGCGATCCTGCGCGACATCGGCGTCGCGGCCGTGAATCTCTCGGCCGGTAGCCCCTACACCGTGCCGCACGTCACGCGGCCGGCGGCGTTTCCCCCGTCCGACGGCTACCCGCCGCCGGAGGATCCGCTCGTCGGAGTCTGGCGGCAGATCGACGCCACCCGCCAGGCCAAGCAGGCCGTACCCGGGCTCGTGATGGTGGGCTCGGGCTACACCTACCTGCAGGACTACGTCGCGCATGCCGCGCAGGCGACCGTGCGACGGGGCTGGATCGACATGGTGGGACTCGGCCGGATGGTGCTCTCTTATCCCGACCTGCCCGCCGACGCGCTCGCCGGCAAGCCGCTCGCGCGAACGGCGATCTGCCGCACCTTCAGCGACTGCACCACCGCCCCCCGCAACGGCCTCCGGAGCGGCTGCTATCCGCTCGACGACTACTACAAGGCGCTCGAGCCCGAAGCCTCGGCCGTGAAGGCGATCAAGCAGCGAGGGTAGCGGGAGATCGCCAGCCTGCACCTGCGGCGTGGGAATCACCGGCAGGTCGGTTGCCCGCGACCAACGGCTCGTGCTAGCCTCCTGCGGGAGACCCTTCCTCATGTCATCTTCCTCATGCCATAAGGAGCAACCGGTGCTGCGAGTTTGGCCATGGTTCCTGGCCCTGATCTGCGCCGCCACCTCGGTGGCTGGGGCCACGCCGCCGGTCGCTGGCCGCACGCTCGAGGCGGAGCATGGCGTCGTCTGCCGGCTGCCGGGCGAGCGGTTCAGCTACTTCGGCTGGCCCACGATCGCCCGCATGGACGACGGCACGCTCATGGTCGTCAGCTCCGGCCTGCGGGCCGAGCATGTCTGCCCGTTCGGCAAGACCGTGCTGCACGAGAGCAAGGACGACGGCCGCACGTGGTCGGAGTCGCGGGTGATCCAGGATTCGCTGATCGACGACCGCGACGCGGGCGTGGTGAACCTCGGGGGCAAGTCGCTGCTCGTGTCGTGGTTTCGCAGCGACACGCGGCGGTATGCCGAGGAAAGCTGGATCCCGGCCGCCGAACGGGAGACGTGGCCCGAGGTCTTCAAGACCTGGACCGACGCGCAGGTCGAGCCGCTCGTCGGCTCGTGGTTGATGCGGTCCGACGACGGCGGCACGACCTGGGGCGAGCCCATGCGATCGCCCGTCTCCGCGCCCCACGGCCCGATCCGACTGGCCGATGGCGACCTGCTCTATGTCGGCAAGCCCTTTGGCACCTGGCGTGACATGGGAGCCGGCCAGATTGCCGCGGCCCGGTCGAGCGACCGCGGCCAGACATGGCGGCTCGTCGGCCGCGTGCCGGTGGCACCGCGGACCGACCCATCCAACTACCACGAGCCGCACGTCGTGGAACTGCCCTCGGGACGGCTCGTGGCCGCGATCCGCGTCGATGACGCTCCCGGGAAGCCGATGGCCTCGGCCGGCATCCCGCACTTCACGATCCTGCAGACGGAGTCGACCGACGGCGGCGCGACCTGGTCGATCCCGCGGTGGCTGGGCTTCAAGGGCTCGCCGCCGCATCTCCTCAGGCATTCCTCGGGCGCGCTTGTCATGACCTACGGCTACCGCGACAAACCCTACGGCCAGCGGGTCGCGATCAGCCGCGACGACGGGAAGACCTGGCAGGGCGACTGGATCCTGCGTGGCGACGGCCCCGACGGCGATCTCGGCTATCCCTCGACCGTCGAACTGGCCGACGGCAGCCTCTTCACCGTCTGCTATCAGAAAGCGGCCAAGGAGGAAAAATGCTCGCTCCTCTGGTCGAAGTGGAAGCTGCCGGCAGCCCCCCCGCCAGAGCCGCCGATCGCGCTCGGCTCGCGCCGGGAACTCTTCGTCGATCGCAGTCTCATCGACACGCTCAACGGCGCGACGCTGAAACTCCACGAGCCGGTCTCCGCCGGAACGGCGATCGGGATCGACAAGCCCTGGGAGGGGCCGGCCAACTTCGGCATGTCGGTGATCGAACTCGACGGCCGGCTGCTCATGTATTACCGCGGCTGGCCCGCGAACGACGCCAAGGACGAAAACGGCGTCGGCTGCGTGGCCGAAAGCCGCGACGGCGGGGCCACCTGGACGAAACCCGCCCTCGACCTCGTGAAGCGGACCGACTGGCCGGCCAACAGCATCATCGCCACGGTGGACGGCGAGCCGCGGTTTTCGTTTCCCTGCGCGCCCTTCGTCGACACGCGGCCGGGTGTGCCTTCGAGCGAACGGGTGAAGATGATCGAGAGCGTGCCGGTCAGCGGCGAGAAGCATACGGCGATGACGGATCCCAAAGGCCCCAAGCGGCTCGTCTTCTGGGCTTCGTCCGACGGGTTTTCATTTCGCAAGCTCGATCCGCAGCCCGAATTCGTGAGCAACCTTCCCAACTCGTTCGACGGCGGCAACACGATGTTTTGGAGCGAGGCGGAGGGGCAGTACGTGCTGTATTACCGGTGCATGGACTACGTCGGCGGCGCTCGCCGCACCATGGCACGGACGACTTCGAAAGACTTCCTGCGCTGGTCCGACCCGGTCGTCATGAACTACGGCGACTCGCCCCGCGAACAGTTTTACGTCAACAACACGCAGCCCTCCTTCCGGGCACCGCATATCTATCTCGCCCCCGCCGCACGGTTCATGGAGGGGAGACAGGTGCTCGACGAGAAGCGGGCCGAGGCGGTGGGGCTCCAGCGGGCCGGCCCGCACGTCTACTTCAAGGACTGCTCTGACGCCGTGCTGCTCACGAGCCGTGCAGGCTCGACCGCCTACGACCGCACGTTCATGGAGACGTTCATCCGGCCGGGCCCGGGCGACTCCAACTGGTTGTCGCGGACGAACTACCCGCTCACCGGCATCCTGCCGGCGGGCCCGGGCAGAATGCAAATGTTTGTTACGAGGAACTACATGCAGCCGACGTGGCACGTCGAGCGGTTGCTCGTGCGGACCGACGGCTTCGCGTCGCTCTCGGGGCCGTGGGACGGCGGCGAGATGGTGACCAAGCCGCTCACGTTTTCGGGCGACTCGCTCGAAATCAACTACCGCACCGGCGCCGCGGGGAGCGTGCGGATCGAGATCCTGGGTGCCGACGGCACGCCGCTGCCGGGCTTCACCGCGGCCGACTGCCCCGAGATCATCGGCGACGAGATCGAGCGGGTGGTCGCCTGGACGGCGACCGAGGGGAAGTCGCCGGCCGATCTCGCGCGGCTGGCAGGCAGGCCCGTGCGGCTGCGATTTCTCCTCGCCGATGCGGACGTCTTTGCGTTTCGGTTTCGGTGAGCGGAGCGGCCGGGAGAGGCCCCGACGCCGGAAAGGTTGACATGCGTATACCCCGCGCCCTAGACTGTCGTCGTTGAACAACATGGCCTCTTCTGCCGCGCGTTGGCATGAACACATTCCGCATCTACGAGGACTTTCGCGAATCTCTGGGCGAGCCGGCGGCGCGGGCGCTCGCACAGACGCTCGGGGCGATGTTCGAGGAGCTGCAAAAGTCGGTCACGAAGGAAGACTTCCGCGCGCTTCAGAGCGACGTCAGCCGCGACACCTCCCGGCTTGATACGGCCCTGGCAGAGCTCGCTGAGGCCCAGAAACGCACGGAGCAGCGGCTCGACGAACTCGCAGCTGCCCAACAAAAAACGGAACTGGAGCTGCACCTTCTGATCAAGGTGGTGAAGCGGCAGTCCACTCGGCTCGACACGGTGCTCGGTCGCTCGCTCGAATTGCAATTTCGTGATCGGATGACGTCCTACCTGTGGCGATTTCTGAAGCGTGGTCGGCTGGTCAGCCTGGCAGAACTTGGCGACCGTCTCGAGTCGGCGCTCGACGAGGAGTCGCTCGAAGACTTGGCGCGGGCCGACGCGATCGCCACCGGACTCGTGGCCGACCGGGAAACGTTCATCATCGCGGAAGTGTCGTCGAAGGCCGACGTCAACGACGTGCGCCGGGCCGTGCGCTGGGCCGGCCTCCTGCAACGCGCCGGTTTGCTGGCGATCCCACTGGTCGCCTGCGATGTGATCTCCGACCGCACCCTGCGGTTTGCCGAGCAGCAGGGCGTGCGCATCTTCAAGCAGGGCCGCCTTCTCGCGAACCCCGCGGCCTGACCATGCGGATCGTCCGGACCGGCGACGTGTCGAAGGTCGTGAGCACGAAGGGCGAACCGCTGCTTCACCGTTGACAAAAAGTATACGGGCGTATATGCTTCTGGATCATCCCGTCGAGAGGTGAACCATGTCGCCTGAAGGCATTCGCAAACTGCTCCGGCAGCAGCCGTTCAAGCCGTTTCGTCTCGTGATGTCGAGCGGCAAGGCCTACGAAGTTCGCCATCCGGAGATGGCGCTATTGCTCCGCAACGACATCCTCGTGGGCGTGGACGTGGCCGACGACGGCATGCCGGCCGAGTTCGACATCTGCCCGCTCCTGCACGTCGCCTCGATCGAGCCCTTCAATCTGCACGACTCGAACGCCACCCCGTAGGAGGCCGGTTCGCGGACGCCCCTCCACAGAGTACGCTTTGTCGCATGGAATCGCTCGTTTCGACGGCGTGGAAATGGTGGCTCGTGCTCTGGCCGCACGTGCTGGCGGGCTCCATCCTCGCCATCAACGTCGCCGCCTCGATCCACGCGATCCTGGTCAAGCGCGATACGCGGTCCACGATCGGGTGGGTCGGCCTGATCTGGCTCTCCCCCGTGTTCGGCGCGATCGCCTACGCCGTGCTCGGGGTCAACCGCATCCGTTCCCGCGCCGGCCAACTGCGGGCCGGGCAGTTGGCCGTGATCCACGAACTGCGGGAGGCGGTGCCCACTCCTGAGCAGCTCGACGCCTCCATCGGGCCAGCCCATGCCCCGCTGCGGTCGCTCGCCACGCTCGTCGGCGAAGTGACCGGGCGGCCGCTGGTTGACGGCAACCGGATCGAGCCGCTCGTCGGCGGCGACGAGGCCTACCCGCGGATGCTCGCCGCGATCGACTCGGCTACGCGGAGCATCGGGATGGCGTCGTACATCTTCGACAACGATCCCACCGGCAAGATCTTCGCCGCCGCGCTGGCCCACGCCGTCCGCCGCGGGGTGGCGGTGCGGGTGCTCGTCGACGGCATCGGCTCGCGGTATACCTGGCCCTCGATCGTGAACGTGCTGGCGGAGCAGGGGGTGCGGGTGGAGCGGTTCCTGCCCACGAGCGTGCCGCTCTATTTTCCCTACGCCAACCTCCGCAACCACCGGAAAATTCTCGTCGTCGACGGCACGGTCGGATTCACCGGCGGCCTCAACATCCGCGACGGCTGCTGGCTCTCGCGACAGCCCAAGCATCCCGTCCGCGACATGCACTTCGAGCTCCGCGGGCCCGTCGTCACGCAGTTGCTCGAAGTGTTCGCGGAAGACTGGGCCTTCGCCGCCGACGAGGTGCTGCTCGGCGACGGCGCGAGCGGGGAATCGAACGCCGCCTGGGCCTCCGGGCTCGACGCCGTCGGCGACATGCTCGCTCGCGGCATCCGCTACGGCCCCGACGATCCCGACATCGGCCGGATCAAGCTCGTGCTCGTGGGGGCGCTCGCCGCCGCCCAGAAATCGGTGCGGATCATGACGCCCTATTTCCTGCCCGACGACGCCGTCTGCCAGGCGCTCGACGTGGCCGCGATGCGGGGCGTGACGGTCGACATCGTGCTGCCCGACCAGAACAACCTCGCCCTCGTCGGCTGGGCCTCGACCGCGCTGCTCTGGCAGGTGCTCGGCCGCGGCTGCAACGTCTGGATGTCGCCGCCCCCGTTCGACCACACGAAGCTGATGGTCGTGGACGGCGAGTGGGCGCTCTTCGGCAGCGGCAACTGGGACGACCGCAGCATGCGGCTCAACTTCGAGTTCAACGTGGAAACCTATGACCGCGATCTGGCGGCGGCACTCGACGGCCACATCGCCTCCGTGATCGCCCGCTCCCGCCGCAAGACGCTCGCCGAGGTCGACGGCCGCAGCCTGCCGGTGCGGCTCCGCGACGGCATCGCCAGGCTCTTCAGCCCCTACCTATAACCCTCTTTTTGCCGCTCGTTGTCAGCCGGACGCGCACACCCTAGATTCATCGTCCATGACATCCACCCTCCATGCCTCCGCCGCCCCGGCCGGCTCGATCGAGAGCCTGCGGGCCGTCGGCCGCGAATTCCATTCTCGGTCGTGGTCGCTCGGCACGAGCAGCAACTACAGCGTGGTCGTGTCACGCGACCCGCTCGAACTCCTCATCACGTCGAGCGGCAAGGACAAGTCGGCCCTCGGCCCGGACGACTTCGTCCGCGTCGACGCCGCCGGCCGCGTGATCGACGGTTCGACGAAGAAATCGTCGGCCGAGACGCTTCTCCACTGCCTGATCGCGGAACTCGTGCCCTCCCTCGGTGGCGGTCCGGTGGGTGCCGTGCTCCACACCCACTCCGTCTGGAGCACGATCCTCTCCGGCACCGACCTCTCGCGGGGCAGCCTCCGCATCGAGGGCTACGAGATGCTCAAAGGTCTCGAGGGCATCGGCACGCACGAGACCTTCGAGGAGGTGCCGATCTTCGCCAACGCGCAGGACATGACGGAGCTGTCGCAGCGGATCCGCGACCGCCTCACCGCCGCCGATTGGAGCAATCCCAAGCGGCCGCCCTGCCACGGCTTCCTGCTCTCGCGGCACGGCCTCTATACCTGGGGCCAGACCCTCGCCGAGGCCCGCCGGCACGTCGAGATCTTCGAGTTTCTCTTCGAGGTGGTCGCGCGGAGCCGCACGCTCGCGGCCGCGTCGCCCGCCTAGCACCCGTCACGACACCAACACTTCTCACGCGAGGGCTCAAGCATGGCGATCGTCACCGTTCCAAGCGAGTCGCGGAAGATCACCGAGCCGGCCGCGATCAAGGCGTTCCTCGCCGATCACGGCATCGACTACAACGTCTGGCCGCTCGAAGACCGGGTCGATCCGGCGGCGCCCGCGGCCGACATCCTCGCGGCCTACGAGCCGGAGATCGAGGAACTGAAGCGACGGGGCGGCTTCGTCACCGCCGACGTCATCGACGTCTATCCCGACACGCCGAACCTCGACACGATGCTGGCGAAATTCAGCAAGGAGCACACGCACACCGAGGACGAGGTGCGGTTCATCCTGCAGGGCAGGGGGGTGTTTCACATCAACCCGGTCGACCGGCCCGTCTACGCGATCGAGGTCTGGGCGGGCGACATGATCAGCGTGCCTTTGGGCACGCGGCACTGGTTCGACCTCTGCACCGATCGCCGCATCCGCGCCATCCGGCTCTTCCAGGACATGAGCGGCTGGACGCCCCATTATCTCGAAGACGGCGTCCATGCCGGCTACGAGCCGCTCTGCCTGGGCCCGGCGTGGATCGCCGGCGCCGGAAGGGCCGCGCCGTGATCGTCTTCGGGGGCCGCGGCATCCTGCTCGACGTCGAGGGCACGACGTCCTCGATCTCGTTCGTCTACGACGTGCTCTTCGCGTTCGCCAGGACGCATGTCGGCGAGTTTCTCGTCCGCCAGCGGCTCGACCCCGCCGTGCAGGCGGCCGCCGCGGCGCTCGCGACCGAGACAGGCGTGGCCGACGCCACGCTCGCCGACCCGGCCGGCGCAACCCGTATCGCATTGGCCGCGATCGACCTCATGAACCGCGACGTGAAGAGCACGCCGCTCAAGGCGCTGCAGGGAATGATCTGGCGGAGCGGCTTCGAGTCGGGGGAACTCGTCTCCCACGTGTTCGACGACGTGCCGGCGGCGATCGCCCAGTGGGCCGACTCGGGGCTCGACGTGCGGATCTACTCGTCGGGCTCGATCGACGCGCAGAAGCTCTTCTTCGGCCACACCGCCGCCGGCGACCTCACGCCCCACCTCCGCGGCCACTACGACACGACCACCGGCCCGAAGCGGGAGGCCGCCAGCTACCGCGCGATCGCCGCCGACATGGAATTGGACCCGCGGGAGATCCTCTTCATCAGCGACGTGGGGGAGGAACTCGACGCCGCACGCCAGGCCGGCATGGCGACGGCCCTGGCCATCCGCCCCGGCAACCGCCAGCCCGGCGGCCTGCTCGAGCACGAGCCGCTCGAATCGTTCGCCGAGATCGTGATCTGAGCCCATTGTCCACCCGCCTTCCCGGCCTCCCACGTCCCCCTATTGGTGCCCCCCGATGCCCACTGAGCCGGCGACGCCGCCCACCGCCACGAACATCCGCTGCGCCGTGGCAGCCTCCACGGCCGGGCAGATCGACGCCGCCATCCGCGAGGCCGCCGCGACGGCCGCCAGCCAGCTCGGCGGCAACGCCGACGTCGCGGTGGTGTTCGTGTCGAAAGCCTATGGCGCGGCGATCCGGCCCGCGATGGAAGGGCTCGCCGACCTGGTCGGCACGCCGACGGTGATCGGCACGACCGCCGAGGCGGTGCTCGCCGGACCGGACGAATACGAGTCGGGCCCGGTGGCGGCAGTCTGGCTGGCCCGCCTGCCCGGCGCGACCATCGTGCCGTTCGCGCTCGAATACGCGCAGACGCCCGACGGCGGCATGTTCGTGGGCTGGCCCACCGAACTCGACGCCGGCTGGCCCGCGGAGGCCGCGGTCGTGCTCCTGGCCGATCCGTTCTCGTTCCCGGTCGACGCGCTCATCAGGCGGATCGAGGAGGATCGTCCCGGCGTGCCGATCGTCGGCGGCATGGCGAGCGGCGGCTACCAGCCCGGCAGCAACACGCTGGTCGTCGGCTCACGGTCATACGACTCGGGTGCCGTGGGCTTCGTCATCGGAGGAAGCGTGCGGATCAGGCCGGTCGTCTCCCAGGGCTGCCGCCCGATCGGCAGGCCGATGGTGATCACGAAGTCGGAGGAGAACGTGATCATCGAACTCGGCGGGAGGCCCGCGCTCGAGCGGCTGCGAGAGGTGTATGGCCAGCTCGATCCGGCCGACCGCCAACTCGTCCGCAACTCCCTCCACATCGGCCGCGTGGCCAGCGAATACCAGGATCACTTCCAGCGGGGAGATTTCCTCGTCCGCAACGTGGTCGGCGCCGACCCCGACTCGGGCGTGATCGCCGTGGGCGACCTCGTCCGCACGGGGCAGACGATCCAGTTCCACGTGCGCGACGCGCAGAGCGCACACGACGATCTCGCCGCGCTCCTCGGCCGGGAGAAGGACCGCGGCGCAGCGCCCGCCGGCGCCCTCGTCTTCACCTGCAACGGCCGGGGCACGCGGCTCTTCGCGGAGGCGGGCCACGACGCCCGCTGCCTGCAGGAATCGATGGGGCCCGTGCCAGCGGCCGGATTCTTCGCGCAGGGGGAGATCGGGCCGATCGGCCGCCGCAACTGCCTGCACGGCTTCACGGCCAGCATCGCGCTTTTTGAGCCGGCAGGCTGAGCCGAGGACCGCCCTTTCCGGCCTTGCCCCGCCCGTTCGATCCGCCTACCCTCCGCGTGGTTCAGGAATCGTCCTGAATCGTTCTCAAGACCGCGTTTCAGGGAGACGGTCTGCATGCGAATCAACCGACCTGCCGGCACCTGCCTGCTGGTCATGCTTGTCATGCTGGCCACGTTTGGCATGGCCGGCTGCGCGCACCACCGCGCGGATCAATACACCTACGCGCCTCCCTACGCGCCCCCCGTCTATCCGCAGCCGCCGGCTGCGAGTCAACCGGTCGGCTACGCGGCGGCTGCCCCCGGCATGCCCGCCAGTGCCGCCCCGGTCGTGACGCTCCCTCCCGGCGCCGTCGTCGCGGCGCCGCCCGCGGCCAGCGGCATGGTGGCGACAACGGCCGGCGGCGACTGCCCGCCATGCGCCGACGGCACGGTCATGCCGGCCACGTTCGTGGAAGGGGGCGGCCAGACGCCCCCGTGCCCGCCGGGCCCGTGACACGGGGCTCGACGGCCTTGCCCGGCAGTGAGCGTGCTGCTAAGAGCCATGGGGAAATCGTTTCATCGAAGCCCGAGCCGCACGCGAGGCAACATGCGATCCACGCTCCGGATTCCCTCGCTCGCGCTTCGGGCTTGCATGGGAAACCCCTTTCAAGAGATCAGACGGGAGCCCAGCCCTGAGCCCCCGTGGGCAGCGATCGTGCGCCTGCTCGCGCTGCTCATGCTCGTGTTCCTGACCGGCGCCGCGGCCAGGCCCGCCGTCGCCGCCCCCGCGACCACCGGGCGCGACACCGCAGCCGTCGAGAACCCGCTGGCTCCGCTCGACACGTCGAGCCCGCGGGCCACGATCGCCAGCTTCCGCGCGACGATCGACCGGATCTATGCAAACATCGTCGCCGAGGAGAACACTCCGGCGCTCTGGGCCGCGAACCGCCGCCTCATCCAGCAGGCGTTAACCTGCCTCGACATCTCCGCACTGCCGGCATCCCTGGCCGACTCCGAGGGCCGCCAGGCGCTCGTCTGCCTCAAGGAGGTGCTCGACCGCATCCCGCTGCCGCCCGCTGAATCGATCCCCGACGCCGCGGCCGCCAAGGCCGACGGTCTGAAACGTTGGCGGCTGCCAGGCACGGAGATCGCGCTGACCCGCATCGGCGAAGGCCCGCGGGAGGGCGACTACGTGTTCAGCGCGGAGACCGTGTCGCGGGCCGAACAGTTCTACGAGCTCGTCCGCCTCCTGCCCTACCGTGCCGATGCCGGCAGCCCGGGGCTCCACGAAGCCTACGTCACGCTCGGCGGCTGGATGATCCCCGAGTCATTCATCCGCAACCTCCCCGCATTCGCCCACACGAAGCTCCTTGGCGAAACGATCTGGCAGTGGATCGCCACGCTCGTCCTGTCCGCCGCCGCCGCGGCCGTGGCCTGGCAGGCATGGAGGCTCTCGCGGCGGCTCGCGACCGGACACGCGAGCCACAAAGTCGTCGGCCGGTTGCTCTTTCCGGCCGTGCTGATCGCGGTCAGCCTCGCCTGCGACAACCTGCTCACGTTTCAGATCCGCCTCACGGGCGACAACCTGCTTGCGGCCAAGCTCGGCCTGCGGTTCGCGACGCTCGCCGGTGTGATCGCCGGCGTGCTCGTCGGCATCGCCTGGCTCTGCGATCTGCTCATCAACCTGCAGGGCATGCGGCCGGAAGGCATCGACAGCCAACTCATCCGGCTGGGCGGCAAGGTGCTCACCTTCGTCGCGGTGGCCTGGATCCTGCTCAACGCCGCCGACTCGATCGGCCTGCCCGTGACGCCGCTCATGGCCGGGCTCGGGGCCGGCGGCCTCGCGGTGGCCCTCGCCTCGCAGTACACGCTCGAAAACCTGATCGCCGGCCTCGTGATCTTCGCCGACAAGCCGGTGCGGATCGGCGACGACTGCCAGTTCGGCTCGGTCCGCGGCCACGTCGAGCGGATCGGCCTGCGATCGACGCGGATCCGCGGCGCCGATCGATCCGTGATCTCGGTGCCGAACGCCGAGTTCGCCAAGATGCAGCTGGTGAACTACACGCAGCGCGACCACATCCCGCTGTCGCTCACGCTCACGCTCGAGCCCGACATCCCGCCGCGGCAATTGCGACAGCTGCTCGAGCGGCTGCACCGGGTGCTCATCGACCACCCGCGGCTGGCCAACGAGCCGGCCAGCGCGCGGCTGGCCTCCGCCACCCCCGGTGCGATCACGGTGGAGGTGTCGGCCGTCGCGCTCACCGGCGACGACGACGATCACCTTGCCATCCGCGAGGAGGTGCTCCTCGCGATGCTCGACGTGATCCGCTCGGCCGGCCGGTCCGCCGAACCGGCCGCTCCTGCCCGCACGATCCGGGCCGCCGCCTGAAGCGGGCACGATCACGGGAGCGTCTGTCGCTGTCGCGTTTTTTCGCGGCGGCTCCTACACTTTTGCGGCACGTGCCCGCCATTCCCGCTTGACCGTGTCGGAAAGGATTCATGGACCTGCCCAATCAGCTCAGACGCCGGGTGGCGATCGATCGCGTGGCACCGGAAGTGGACGGCGGCCGTTTCGCCGTGAAGCGGGTCCGCGGCGACGAGGTGGGGGTCGAGGCCGACATCGTCTGCGACGGCCACGAGGAGCTCGAGTGCCGGCTGCACGTGCGGCACGGCGAGACGGGGCAGTGGACCGTCATGCCGATGACCTGCGTGGGCAACGACCTCTGGAAGGCGTCGTTCATCGCCGACCGGATCGGCAACTGGCATTATTTCGTGTCGGCCCGCGTCGACACCTTCCGCACCTGGCTGCGTGACCTCGACCGCCGCGCGCAGGCGGGCGACGACCTGCGGGTCGATCTGGTCGCCGGCAGCCAGATCGTGGCCGCCGCGGCCCACGCCGCACCCGCGGCGGTCGCCCAGGAAATCGAGCAGTTCGCGGTCAGGCTCCGCTCGCCGGCCTGGCAGGAGGCTGCCCGCAGCGATCGGCTGGGCGAACTCATGACGCTCTACGCCGATCGCCGCGACGAGACCCGCCTCGACCCGCCCCGGCCCGTCTGGGTCGACCGGGCCCGGGCCCGCTTCAGCAGCTGGTACGAGCTGTTTCCGCGGTCGTGGGGGCAGGTGCCGGGCGAGCACGGCACGCTCGCCGATCTCGCCGACCGGCTCGACTACGTCCGCTGGATGGGCTTCGACGTGCTCTACCTCACGCCGATCCACCCGATCGGCACCGCCTTTCGCAAGGGCCGCAACAACCGCCTGGAGTCGGGCCCCGACGACGTCGGCAGCCCCTGGGGTGTCGGCAGCCCCGACGGCGGCCATACCGCGATCCATCGTCAGCTCGGCACGTTCGACGATTTCGAACAGCTGAGGCGCCGGGCCGAGACGCTCGGCATCGAACTGGCCCTCGACTTCGCGGTCCAGTGCTCGCCCGACCATCCGTGGGTGCGGGAGCATCCCGAGTGGTTCCGTCACCGCGCGGACGGCACGATCCAATACGCGGAGAATCCGCCCAAGAAATATCAGGACATCGTCCCCTTCGACTTCCAGTGCGAGCAGTGGCGGCAGTTGTGGGAGGCGCTCGGCGGCGTGGTGCGGTTCTGGGTGGAAAAGGGGGTGCGGATATTCCGCGTCGACAACCCTCACACGAAGCCCTTCTCCTTCTGGGAATGGCTCATCACCGACGTCCACCGCACCCACCCCGACGTGCTCTTCCTGGCGGAGGCCTTCACCCGGCCGAAGACGATGTATCGACTCGCGAAGCTCGGCTTCACGCAGTCGTACACCTACTTCACCTGGCGGACGGAGAAGCGGGAGACGGGCGATTACCTCGCCGAGGTGACCACGCCGCCGATCGCGGATTTTTTCCGGCCGAACTTCTGGCCGAACACGCCCGACATCCTGCACGAGACGCTCCAGCACGGCGGACGGCCGATGTTCCTCGTGCGGCTGGCGCTGGCCGCGCTGTCGGTTGGCAACTGGGGCATCTACGGGCCGGCGATGGAGCTGCTCGAGGCCACGCCGCGGGAGCCGGGCAGCGAGGAGTATCTCGACTCCGAGAAGTACGAGATCAAGCGGTGGAAGATCGACGCGCCGGAGAGCCTGGCCCCCTTCATCCGCCGTCTCAACGAGATCCGCCGCACCGAGCCGAGTCTGTCCCGCGTGCGGCCGCCACTCGTCCAGGCGATCGACGATCCACACCTGCTCGCTTGGTGCCGGCACGATCTCGTCAGCGGCAATCGCGTGCTCGTGGTCGTCGACATGCACCCGGGCGAGCCGCGATCGGCCACGATCACGCTCGACCTGCGGGCCCTCGGCCTGGAGGGAGTCGAGGTGCTGCACGCCCACGACCTGCTCGACGACGGCCATGCCGAGCTGGCCTGGCCGATCGACGCGATCACGATTCTCTGCACGCCCGAGGAGCCGGTGCGTGTGTTTCGCATCGAGCCGGCGGATGACGCCACGCCCACGACGCAGGCCCCATGACACCCGACGACGCCACGCTCGCATCCCGCCTGGCCGCCACGCTGCCGACGGCGCGGTGGTTTGGCGACAAGGCCGAGCGGATCGAGGGAGTGACGCTCCACGAGCGGCGCGTGCTGCCGACGGCTGCCACGGCGGCAGAGCCGCCGGCCGAACTCGCCCTGGCCGACGTGCGACTGGCGGGGCAGGCCACGGCCGCACGCTACGTCGCGATCGTCGCTCCCGACGGCGGCGATGCGGCGGCCACGCCGCAGGCGGCCCGCGGGCTGCTCGGCACGGTGCTCACCGGCGTGACGCTGGCTGGCCGACACGGCGCGTTCATCGGCCGCCCCGCAGGCCGGCGCGAGGGCGACCACCTGCCGCCGGCCGCCGTCACCGTGAGCCCTATCGGGAGTGACGCCTCGAACACGTCGCTCGTGATCCACGCCCCGGCGGCCAGCTGGGTGATCAAGCTCTTCCGCCGCTGCCGGGAGGGCATCCAGCCCGAGGTGGAATTGGGCGAGTTCTTCGCGGCCACGTCGTGGCCGGGCACGCCCCGGTTCTGCGGCTGGCTGGGCTACGAGCCGGCGCGCGAAGGGGGTGCCACCGGGACGGCCGCCGCGCCCACGGCGATCGCCACGGTGCACGAGTTCACGCCGGCCTGCGTGACGGCCTGGGAGCGGCTCGTCACGCTGCTCTCGGCCGCTGCCCCGGGAGGCGACTGGCTCGCCGGCCCCGCGGGGAAGGAGGTCGTCGGAATCGTGACCGCCCTCGGCCGCACGACGGCCGAGATGCACCGCGAACTCGCCTCGCGTCCAGATCTGCCGGCGTTCGCCCCGGAGCCGGCGACGGCGGCCTGGAGGCAGGCTGCAGCCGTGCGGATGAGGGAACACGCCGCGGGGGTATGTACCTCGATCACCTCGCGGCTGGCGAGCATGGAACCGGCGATTGCCCGTCGGCTCGGGGCCGTGCTCGCCGCGTGGCCACGGCTCGAACGCGGTTTCGCCCGCCTCGGCGAGGTCGCGCGTTCGGCCGCCAACATCCGCGTCCACGGCGACTACCACCTGGGCCAGGTGCTCGTGGCGGAGCACGACCCCCGGTCGCTCGTGGCGGAGCACGACGGTCAGGTGCTCGTCATCGACTTCGAGGGGGAGCCGGGTCGGACGCTGGCCGAGCGCCGCGAGAAAACCTCGGCCGCGAAGGACGTCGCCGGCATGTGCCGATCGTTCGACTACCTCCTGCGGCACGTGGCGAAGACGACCGGCCGACCATATGCGGCCGCCGACCTGCGACGGTTCAAAAACCACTTTCTGGCCGCCTACCGCGAGGTCGCGGCGGGATCGGCCTGGTGGCCGGCCGATCCCGCGGCCGCCGACGGGCTGCTCGCGGTCTTCGAACTCGACAAGGCGATCTACGAACTCGCCTACGAGCTCAACAACCGGCCCGACTGGATCGACGTTCCGCTCGCCGCCGTCGAGGAGGCTGCCGCTCTTGACCGATGAAAAGGAGATTCACGAGCAGCGACGCCAGATCCCCGTCGTGTTGAGACGGCAGGCGATGAATCGTTCATTCAAAACTCAAGACGGCGGACCGGACCCGCGGGTGACCGGCCGGCCGTCCTCGTTGACCGCCACGTCGAAGATCCGCAGGGCGTCGAGCCACCGCATCATCTCGTGATTCTTGAAGAGCCGCGGCACCGTGGTGCCCTCCTCCAGGTGTCCGTAGTAAAGCTCCGCCTCCCCGTGCGGCCGGTCGCCGACACGGCTCGTCACCTTCACGACCGATCCCGATTCCGAGCACTCGACGATCTCCGCGAGATACTCGATCGTGTCGCCCGGCACGGCCTCGAAGTCGAGCCGCACGCCGCCCACCTTCGCGAGCACCACCTGCCGACGGTAGTCGAGCGAGTCGGCCACGAGCAGGCCCGCCGTCTGCGCCATGCCTTCGAGCACGAGCGTGGCGGGCATCAGAGCCGCCCCGGGGAAGTGGTCGTGCAGGTGCTCCTCGGCGAGCGTGACCGCCTTGACCGCCCGGGCGCGGCGGCCCCGAACGAACTCCGTGAATCGATCGATCCAAAACCACCGCATCGCATCGTCTCTCCGGTATCTGTGGATTCCTGCGCGTGGCCCCCTCGGGCCTTGGGCTCAGCCGCCGACCCGCATGGCCTCGAATTCCCGCACATGGCGGCACATGTAGAGGCCGGCGATCCGCTGCGCCGTCTCGAGCAGCCGGTCGCGCACGTCCTCGGGCTCGAGCACCTCGACCATGTCGGCCAGCCCGAGCAATTGGGGGATCATCTCGTCGTCCCAGGCCCGTTCGATCACGAGGATCACGCTGCCGTCGGCCTGCGGGCTCACCCTCTGCCGCGGATGAAACGGCTTCTCGCAGGCCCAGCGGGCCCGCGCCGCCTGCACGCGGATCCGGTAACGCCGTGGTGGATCGGCCGATCGGAAGATCGTGATGCTGTCGGCCAGCGATTCCTCGACCGACTCGGCCGACCTGGTGAATGTCCGCGACGTGGGCTTGGCGTCGGTCACCCGGTCGAGCTTGAAGAACCGGATTCCGCCCTCGCTCGCCGCATCGCTTCCCATCGTGCCCCGTGGGGCCTTCGCGGCCGGCGACGCGACGCGGTGGCCGGCGATGTAGATGCTGCCGTCGTAGACCACGAGCGACTCCGGCCGGATCGTGTATTTCTTCGGCGTCTTCTCGGTCAGGCTCGTGTAGCGGATCTCCAGTTCGACCGCATTGCGGATGGCCCGGTTGATGGCATTGAGCGTGCGGGAGCGATACTTGGCGGCGGCCGGCCGGGGGTGGATGAGCAGCCCCTCCTTGTGCGACTCGGCGTATTCGAGCAGCTGCGGCGTGGCCACCCGCTCGAGCTTGGCGAGCAGCTGGCCGATGCCCCGCCAGTAGCAGGTGCCGGCCAGGGGCGCGAGAAACTCCCGGGCGACCACCAGCGAGAGCAGCTCCGGCAGTGAAATGTCCGGGGCCTTGAGCTCCGCCGCGCCCTTGCCCGGCTCGATCTCGAAGGCATGGCAGGAGGTGCCCCGCTCGGAACGTTTTTTCGTCTGCTTCACGGCGTAGCCGAACTTTTCGAGGAACTCGATGTCGCGGCGGAGGTTCTTGTCGGACATCTCGTCGATCACGCCGCGGTCGCGGAGCCGGTCCTTGATCTCCGCGATCGAGAGCGCGTGCCGCGCGCCGAAGAGGATGTCGATCAGGTGAAACACCCGGAGGAGCTGTTCGTGGCGGCTGATCGAATCCATGGTGGCTCCTGGTGCGTCTCGGGGACTCTCGACGTCACTCCGCGTACGGCTTGGCATTCTAGCGGAAGCCCCGCCGAAATGGCCGGTCTCTGCCCGTACCCGTTCCCCCACCAGATCTGGTTCGACGGGGCCGCGGTGCGGGCGAGGACGGCCAAGGGGCTCTACCGCCGAGGCCATCAATAGAGCGGCGGCGGGTTTGGAAGGACATCGGC
>JBIIYN010000167.1:0-8552 GCA_044346795.1 Pirellulales bacterium | reverse complement strand
GGAATCGAGAAGAAGCTCTGTCCGCCGCGGCCGGCCGTGGTGCCGGCCGTGGTGCCACCGACGCCGCCGCGGCCGGCCGTGGTGCCGCCCGCGGTCGTGCCACCGACGCCGCCACGACCGCCAACACCACCGACGCCACCCGCCGTGGTGCCGCCCGCCGTCGTGCCGCCGCCCCCCAGCGCCACGCCCGGACTGCCGGTGCTGTCGAGGCCGATCGTCTGGCTGCCGTTGCCGGGGTCGGCCTGGATGCCCAGTGCCGAGGGCGCGAGCGAGCTGTTGCTCTGCGTCGGGACGGCCGTCATGTTGAGCGGAGAGTTGACGCCGGTCTGGATGTTGAAATCGAAGTCGACGCCGATCCGCTCGAAGAAGGTGTCGTTCAACCGGATGAACCGCACCTCGATGGTCACCTGCAGGTCCTGGAGCCGACGCAGCTGCTCGAGGAGGTCGGCGATCTCCTCGTGCACCTCCTGCGTCTGGCTCACGACGATGCTGAGGTTCGTGGCGAACGGCTGGATGGCGCCCTGACCGCCGACGGTGTTCCAGGTCTGCGGGGAGACGGTGTTCTGGATGAGGTCGATCAGGGATTGGAAATCGGCCTGGCTGCCGCCGCCCGTCGGCGGTCCGAATGGGACCGACGGGCTGGAGCCCATGGCCGGTCCGTTTCCTCCCGCCTGGAATTGGGCCAGCGACGCCGGATCGACGGCGGCGTCACCCCCCGCGCGACTCACGCCGTTGATGCCCACCGGAGGCGGGCCGTACTGCACGGAGACGCCGTTTCGCGGGCCGAGCCGCGAGTAGCCGTCGCGGAGGGCGCCGGTGATGCCCAAGCCGTCGGACGAGAAATTCGGAATCGGGATGACGAGGTCGGCCACGGGATAGGAGACGCTGTAGACCTCCCCCTTCACGAGCCTCGGGCTCGTCACCTTGAGCACCTCGTCCTTGATCACGTAATCGAGGTGGAGCGGTTCGAGGAGCAGCTTGAGGGCGCTTTTCAGCGAGATGGGCTGGTCGAGCGAGATCGTCACCGGCGTGTCGCTGCGGACCGCCTCCTGCTCCAGGCCGACCATGTCGAGGTGGATCGGCACGTCGGCCTGCTTGGCGAGCGCGTCGAGGACGGCCGAGAGGGGCTGGTCGCGATGCGACGCCTTCACCTTCACGCTCATCCGCTTCTGGATCTGCAGCTCCGCCGGCGTCGCCCGCGAGCGGCCCTCCGCCTGGAGCCGCGTGCGGTTTTTCGTCAGGTCCGACCAGTCCTTGGTGGTGGGAAACTCGATCGGCCCGACGAACGGCGCGGAGGAGCGTTCGGTGTCCTCGGCGACGTCCATGAAGCCCTGCCGCTTGAGCCCCTCGATCGACTTCTGGGTGTCGAGCCGTCGGATCACGCGGCTCTGGGAGAGCAGCTGCCGAACGATCGGATTGTCGGGGGCGAGCTGCCCGGCCTTCTTCGCGACCGCCTCGGCCTCGGGGAACCGTTGGGCGTCGATGAGCGAGTTGTATTCCTCCACGAGCATCGCCAGCCGTTGGTCGACCTCGACCTTCTGGGCCTTCTCCCGGTTGACGCGGGCCTCGACCTGCGCGCTCTTGCGCTCCATCTCGAGCTCACCCCGCCGCTTGCCGGTCGATTCCTCGACGTCCCGCCGGGCCCGTTCGATCCGCTGTTGAAGCTGGGCTCGCACCTTCTCGGGAACCGCCGGATCGGCGATCTTGGCGGCCGCCTCGTCGAGCAGTGCGAGCGCGTCGGCGGGCGATCGCTGTGCCACCCGTCTGGCCTCCAGCTGCTTCGCGGCGACCTCGGCGGAGACCCGTGCCACGAGCAGGTCGTCCGGGACGGCTGCCGCCTCCACGGTCGGCTGATCGGCGGGCACCTGCGCCGGGCCGGGACGGCGATCGGCGGCCGATCGCGACTTGACCTCTTCCATGATCCGTCGCGCGGCCGCCGCCTCGGCGGTGGCCGCCGGCACGTCCTCCGCCGCGGGCTCCGCGGACCGGACATCGCCGGTTCGTGTCAGCCCCGAGACCACGCATGCCAGCGCGAGAACGGCCGCTCTCGCCCGCGACCATGCGGGTGCCGAAGGTGCGATGCGTGCCGTCGCCGCCGCCATCAGGCTGATCGCTCGTGCCATTGCTGCTGCTTCCTCTGCGCAGGACCGGATCTGTGCGGGGAGGAGTAGCTGGCGCGATGAAGGCGGGTCAAGGGCATATGCCGCCCGCAAACCCGCCCAGCCTGCCCGAAGGGCTCACGCTGCGGCTTTTTCCGCGACTGCTCACCCGCTCCCGGGACGGCAGACCACCACGCAGGGGGGTCAGTCGGCCTGCTGCCCGTGTGCCGACGCGGAAGAGCCGGAAGCGGCGGGCACGAGCGCGCCGGAGCGGGCGATCACCTTCTCCACGGTCTCGAGCAGTTGGTCGACCCGGAACGGCTTGAAGAGCACGAGATCGACGCCCGCCTGTCGGGCCTTGACGATCGAGTGGCCGGGGTCGTAGCCAAAGCCGGTCATGAGCACGAGGGGCACCGCATCACGCAGTTCGCGCAGCCTGAGCAGCAGCTCGTAGCCGCTCATGTCGGGCAGGCGGATGTCGGCGATGATCACGTCGTAGGCCTCGGCGCCGCAGGCCCGCACCATCGAGGCCGCCTCCGCACCGTCGCGGGCCGTTTCCACGGTGCAGCCGTAACGCTCGAGCAGGGCGTGGGCGGCCGCCCGCACCTGCTCGTCGGCATCGGCGACGAGAATGCGCCGTCCTCCGAGCGCCGGGTGGCGGCTTCCCTGGCGGCGTTGCGAGTGGGCCGAACTGGGGGTCATCTGTTCCCCCACCTTCTGGATCACCTGCTTGATGTCGCGGGCGTTGCGGAGGATCCGCTGCAGCCGCTCGACGACGTCGGCGTCGTGGCCGATGTAGCGTTCCATGACGCTCACGGCGTCGTTGAGGATGTCGTCCACCGGCAGGGCCACGGCTCCGTGGATGGCCTCGATGCTCTCGGCCGCCGTCGACGCCTTTTCGGCCACCAGAAGCTCGAGGGTGTTCAGGGCCGCCGCCACGTCACGCGAGAAAATCTCGAGAAACCGCAGGTCCGTGTCGGAGAAACCGCCCGGCTCCGGGCTCTCGACATTGAAGGTGCCGATCACCTGATCGTGGAGCATCAGCGGAACCGTCAGCGAGCTCTTCGCCCCCTTGCAACCCTCCAGGTAGAGCGGATCCTTCGTCGTGTCGTTGCAGAAGTAGCTGCGACCGGTGGCGGCCACGTAGCCGGTCACCCCGTTGTGTTCCGGTCGCGCGTACAGCACGCGGGCCTCGGCCTCCGGCTGCATGCCGACCGCGAGCAGGGGCTCGAGCCTGCCCGTCTGCCGGTCGAGCAGGCGGATCTCGACGACGTCGAATTGGAGCAGATCCTTCGAGTAGTGGAGGATGTTGCTCTTGAGCAGGTCGATCCTCTCCTCGACGGTCATGTCGGCCAGTTCCGCCGGAGCGAGGTCGGCGAGCGTCTGGCCCGCCTGATGGATGGCCGCCAGCTTCTGCTGTTCGAGGATCGCGTGCGTGACGTCTCGCATCGCCGCCACCGCGACCGGAATTCCTGCCACGGAGCCGCCGACGGCCGACTGGAGATGGTAGTAGCGGTTGTCGGCGGTCTTCAGGGTGGCGGTCGTGGTTTTGCCCGTGGCGATCGCGACACTGAAGGGGCTCGAGTCGGGGCCGAGCATGTCCGGGCGATCGAGGGCCTCGAAGAAGTTCAGGCCTCGCAGGTCGGCCTTGCCGCACCAACCGGTCAGGCGGGTGTTGGCCCAAACGATGGTGTCGTCGGCCCGCACCAGTGCGATCCCGTCCGGCAGTCGCTCCAGAACGGCCGCGGCGTCGCACGGGCCGCTCGGTTCCTCGTTCACCGGGGATGGACCTGGATTCGGCACCAACGCGCCTCCGGACACCGCTCAGAACACCGCTTGGCAGTATAAAAACAGTTGAAACGTCCGCCAAATGGAGAACCGCCGTTGCCGCTCGTCTCCACAAATCTATACTCCCTTCGTCGGCGGCCCGCCCAACCGCCCCCCCGCGTCGGCGGCCGGCGGCGAATCGGGCGTCGAACCCAGTGCAGCGAGGCAGTTTGTGACCGCGACCGACCCCACCCAGTCATTCTTCGCCCGCCACCAGTTCCTGATCTACCGGCTGTTCTCGCTGGCGGGCCTCGTGCCCGTGGGGGCGTTCCTGATCGTGCATCTGCTGACCAACGCGTCGGTGCTGGCCGGCCCCGGTGTCTTCCAGTCGCGGGTGGACATGATCCACTCGCTCGGCCCGCTGCTCGTGCCCATCGAATGGGCGTTCATCTTCCTGCCGATGCTCTTCCACGCGGCGGTGGGGTTCGTGATCATCGCCAACGGCATGCCGAACGTCGGCTCGTACGCCTACGTGGGCAACGTCCGCTACACGCTGCAGCGGGCGACCGGCATGATCGCGTTCGTGTTCATCATCTGGCACGTGATGCAGCTGCACTGGATGGGAACCCCTTTCGGCGGCGGCAGCTTCGACCCGCATCATGCGACCAGCTCAGCCGCCGTCGCCCTGCGGCCGCTGGCGGTTTCGATCCTCTACGCCGTCGGCATCCTGTCCACCGTCTTCCACTTTTCCAACGGGCTATGGACGCTCGGCATCACCTGGGGCCTCTGGACGAGCCCGGCCGCGATGCGGCGGGCCAATGCGGTGAGCGTCGTCATGGGCTTGGTGCTGGGCGTCGCCGGTCTGGGCGCGCTGGGCGGCATGCGGGGCGTGAATGTCGAACAAGCGAAGGCGATCGAGACGATCATGAACGAGGAACGCGAGGCCCGGGAGCGGATGCTGCGGGGTGAGCGGCCCGAGCTGATCCGTCCCGCCGCCACTCTCGAGACAGGAAGGTGAATGCCATGGCGCAACCCAGGGTCCTGGTGGTGGGCGGCGGGCTTGCAGGCCTGGCCGCGTCGATGCGGCTTGCCGAACTGGGGGTCGGCGTCGACTTGGTGAGCCTGGTGCCGGTCAAGCGGTCGCACAGCGTGTGCGCGCAGGGCGGCATCAACAGCGTCAATGCCCTCACGCGGCAGCAGGGCGACAACGAGTGGAAGCACTTCGACGACACCGTGTACGGCGGTGACTTTCTGCAACACCAGCCGCCCGTCAAGGAAATGGCCGACTGGGGGCCGCGGATCGTCGACCTGATGGACCGGCTCGGCGTGCCCTTCAATCGCACGCCCGAGGGTTTTCGTGACCAGCGGCGGTTCGGCGGCACGCTCTACAAGCGGACGGCCTTCGCGGGCGCGACGACGGGCCAGCAGTTGCTCTACGCCCTCGACGAACAGGTCCGCCGCCGGGAGGTGGAGGGCCGGGTCAAGAAATGGGAATTCTGGGATTTTCTGGGGCCCGTGCTCGACGATTCGGGCCGCTGCCGGGGGGCGATCTGCCAGGACCTGGTGACGATGCAGTTCCGCGCGTTTCCGGCCGACGCCGTCGTGCTGGCGACCGGCGGCAATGGCCTGATCTACGGCCGGTCCACGATGTCGATGGTCTGCACGGGAAGTGCCGTGAGTCGCGCCTACCGGGCCGGCGCCTGGTACGGCAACGGGGAATTCATCCAGGTGCATCCCACCGCCATCCCCGGGGCCGACAAGCTGCGGCTGATGAGCGAGAGCGCCCGTGGCGAAGGGGGGCGCGTCTGGGTGCCGCGGAAGCCGCAGGATCCGCGGGATCCGCGGGACATCCCGGAGGCCGAGCGGTCCTACTTCCTCGAGGAGCGGTACCCGAAATACGGCAATCTCGTGCCGCGCGACATCGCGACCCGCGAGATCTTCGACATCTGCACGACCGACGGCCTTTCGGTGGAGAAGGACAGGCTCTGCGTCTACCTCGACCTCACCCACATCCCCCGTGAGACGCTCGATCGGAAGCTGGGCGGCATCCTGGAGATCTACGAGAAGTTCCAGGGCGTCGATCCGCGGTCGATGCCGATGAAGATCTTCCCGGCCGTCCACTACTCGATGGGCGGCCTGTGGGTGGACTACGAGCGCGGCGGCACGGGCGGGATGGTCGAGGGTTCACCGCGAAACCAGCAGACGAGCATCCCGGGCCTCTACGCGATCGGGGAGTGCGACTACCAGTACCACGGTGCCAATCGGCTGGGTGCCAACTCGCTCCTGTCGTGCATCTTCAGCGGGCTGTTCGTCGCCCCGACGTTGGCGGCCGTCGCTTCGGGTGGCAAGCAAGCCGCCGACCAGCGGCTGTTCGACGCCGCGATGCGCCGCGAGGAGGAGCGGCATCACGACCTTTTGTCCCGCGCCGCCGGAGATGAAAATCCCTACGCCCTGCACCAGGAGCTGGGTGCGCTGATGACCCGCGTGGCCACGGTGGTGCGCCGCAACGAGCAGCTTGCGGCGGCATACGCCGAGGTCTGCGCGATGGAAGACCGCTGGAAGCGGTGCGCCCTCTCCGACACGGGAAACTGGACCAACCAGAACGTGGTCTTCACGAAGGCCCTCGGCGACATGTTCCCGGTGGCGAAGCTGATCCTGAAGGGGGCGCTGCTGCGGGACGAGTGCCGCGGCGCCCACTTCAAGCCCGACTTCGCCATGCCGGGGCTCGCCGCCACCGATCCGTTGGCCAAGCGGCGCGAGGCGGAGCAGTGGTGCGACCGGTTCGAAGAGAATACGGCCAAGTGGTTGAAGTCGACGATCGCCCGGTGCGATGCCGACGGCAATCCCGAGATCAGCTATCAGGACGTCGACACCTCGCTGATCAAGCCTCGTCCGCGGCTGTACGGCCTCGTCGGCGCGGACGCGATCGAGGAGGCGTGGAAGGAGCGTCAGGCACCGGCGGAAGGAGAGCGACCGCGTGCGGGCGCCGCGAAGCCCGTGGCCGTCGGCGCGTGATCGGAGCGGGCGATTCCGCCTTGCGGGGCGGCGATCCTGGAACCATGCGGGAGACACACGATGATCAAGGCAGTCGAATCCAACGGCCATGCCGACGGGCATGCGGGCGAGGCGAGGGTCCGCAGGATCCGCGTCCGCGTCCTGCGGCAGGACGTGGAGGGTGGGGAAAGCTATTGGGAACGGTTCGAGGTGCCCTACGAGCCGAACATGAACGTCATCAGCGTCCTGCAGAAGATCGCCTCGCAGGCGACGTCGCAGGACGGCCGCAAGGTGGCGCCCGTGGCCTGGGACTGCTCCTGCCTGGAGGAGGTCTGCGGGTCCTGCACGATGCGCGTCAACGGCAAGACGCGGATGGCCTGCTCGGCCCTCGTCGACAGGCTGCTCGACGAGGAGGAAGAGATCGAACTGCGGCCGATGTCGAAGTTTCCGGTTGTCCGTGATCTCGTGGTGGATCGCCGCCGGCTGTTCCGTTCGCTGGAGAGGGTGAAGGCCTGGGTGCCGGTCGACGATTCCTATGACCACGGCCCCGGGCCGCGGATTTCGCCGGAGGAGCAGGAGGACGCCTATCCGCTGTCGGAGTGCATCAGCTGCGGCTGCTGCCTGGAGGCTTGTCCGCAGTTCACGAAGATCGAGGTGGTGCGGCGGGAGGGTGAAGCGCAGGAGGAATTCGAAGGCCGCCGGAAGGCGGCGTTCGACACGGCCTTCGTCGGCGCCCATGCGATCAGCCAGGCGATGCTGTTCAACGGCCACCCCACCGGCCGGATGATCGCCGACGAACGGATGGAGGCGCTCACGTCGCAGGGGGGTATCCAGATGTGCGGCAATGCCCAGAATTGCGTCGCCGTCTGCCCCAAACGCATCCCGCTGACGCGGTCGATCGCCAGGGCCGGCCGTGCGGCCACGATGTGGGCCATCCGAAAGATCTTCGACCGGTAGCCCGTAGTGCTACGCCCCGGCGGGGCGGGCAGACCGGTCCGCCCGTCCTGTTCGCGGATGCAACGGAGCGGTGCGCGTGTTTCGGACCCGTCCCCGGGTTTCCACCCGGGGCTTCTTGTCAAACGGTGCGTTGCCATCGCCGGTCGCATCATCCTTGACAAGAAGCCCGGAGCGGAAGCGATGGGACGGGGCTGGGAAACACGACTATTCCGACAGGCCGCGTTTGCCGTGGCGGGGCCGTCGTGGTAGTTTTCAGGAGGGAAATACGGTCGTTTGCTGCTTCGCGTCGGGGCCTGGTGTGCGGCCTGTGAGTATTTGGAAAGAGGATCACGAGTGTCTGTGAACGAGAGCGGCGGGCAGCCGGCGGAGCCGACGGGCAGTTTTCACGCGATGGGGCTGTCTCCCGCCACCATGGCCGCCGTCGAACGAGCCGGCTACACGACCCCGACGCCGGTGCAGGCCGGCCTGATTCCCCGGGCCCTCACGGGCGTCGACGTGCTGGGCCAGGCCCGCACGGGCACCGGCAAGACGGCGTCTTTCGTGCTGCCCATCCTGGAACGCATGCTCGAGCCGGGCCGCGGCGGAGGCCCGCGGGCCCTGGTGCTGGTGCCGACGCGGGAACTGGCCGTGCAGGTGCGGGACGAATTCGAAAAGCTCGCCTTCGGTTCACGAATCCATTGCGTGGCGGTGTACGGCGGCAAGCCGATCAAGGGTCAGATCGACAAGCTGTCGAAG
>JBIIYN010000009.1:0-25932 GCA_044346795.1 Pirellulales bacterium | reverse complement strand
TCTCAGTTTGGTTTTTACGGGCCAACAGTGAGCGCCCACCACAGCCAGCCTTGACCGCCCCCGCGACAGTCTTGCCTCTCTGCACTTCTCGATTTTCTCTCTTGAAGTGATACCGTTTCAGAGGGGCAGGTCACCGGCGACTCTGCGGCGATTAGCGCCGCCAGTTGCGGAAAGGCTCGTAGAGCCGCAGCGAGAACATCAACTCGCTGGCAGCGAACTGGTTGGGAACCACGTCGTCGGCCTGCTGGATCGTGTTGATGTGGAAGTAGCGGTAGCCCACGTCGAACGTGAGCCGATCGCTCAGTTGCCAGAGCAGGCCGCCGCCGGCCTGCCAGGCGAAGTTGGCGGCCGGAGTGGTGTACTCGGTCGAGCCAGCGACCGTCTGGCCGAAGACGTAGCCTCCCGCACCGATGCCGCCGCCACCGTATATGCCGAACCGGTCGGTGATCATCAGGTCGCGCCAGAAGTTCTGCATCACTGACCAGTTGTCGGTGAGCACCGTGGCGGCGTCGGGCCTCAAAGGAGACGTGAAGGGGGCGTCGTAGGTGCTGCGGCCCATGCCCTCGACCTCGAGTCGCAGCCGGCCGTGCTCCCGCTCGAACGCGACGCCGAGTGCGCCGCCTGCATTGAAGAGCGTGTCGGAACTCGCCAACGTCGAGTCGTTCGGGCTGGTGACGTTTGCGAACGATGGGCCGATCATGCCCGAGATGTAAAATCGGCGCGGCGCGGCGCCGAACTGCCGGGCCACTTCCGTAAGCGGGATGTCGCTTTCGACGGACGAGGACTCCTGCTCGATATCGCCGAAGCTCGACAGGTCGATCGGTGTGCCCAACTCGTGGGCGGTCGTTACCTGCCCCGCGATAGCCGCGCCAAGAGCTGCCAAGAGCAGCGCGTTTGTGAGCCGCATGGTCGATCGTCCTTTGTCCGCCGGGCGTCGGCTGCCATCGAGCCGATCAGCCACCCCAGTCCCCTGGGTGCTTGGAATCGGCTGATGGCAGCCGGTTGCCGGACTATCTGCAGGCATGGCCCGCACGACCGGACCATTCGCCATGGCCGATGCCCGCAGGATCGCTACGACGGAAACAGCTTCCGCCGATGGCTTGCTGCAAGGGCCGCGGCGTCTGCCCCTCCTGCAACGGCCGCCGGATGGCGTAGACAGGCTTCCGGCCCGGACTTCTGTCTGAGAGTGTTTCGTGCATTTCAGCAGAGCAGGAAGAAGCCTTTCACCGCACTCCTCCAGCAGCCTCTGATAGCCGTCCGAATGTTCTTCCCAGGTGTCGCTGTCGTAGTCAGCCAGATACTTCTCCATAGCTTCTTCAGATTTCATGTTTGGTGCTCGAATTGGTTGAAAAGTGTTTCTGGGGCGGGGCGTTGGAGATACACCGTTTCCAAGTGACCAGAGGGCGGCTAATCGTCCCAGGGGCACCGTCCGGCTGTCACCTTTGCCGGCTGCTTTCCGTATTGAAGGGTGGTGCCTAAGATTCGCCGCCCTTTGCGGGGCTTCAAGGCATTACACCCAACCAGCCCACGATCTGGTCTCGTGACGACCCTGGTACAACCTTCACGTTGAGCCGACCCATCGTGCCAGTTGCCCTTCGAGGTTCGAATCCTTTTGCCCTGTCGTCGCCGCAAGAGTTCGCTTTTGGGGGGTGACGTAAAAAGCGACGTAGAAAGCGACGTAAGGATTCGTGGCAGGAGGTGGCAGGGCGTGGCAGATCGAGAAACCACCCAACCCCACAACCTCCAGAAACGCCGAGAGGCAGAAGGTTTTGCCACCTCCTGCCTCTGACTGCCACTCGTTGCCGAGATGGCTTAGCTCCCCGAGTAGGATTCGAACCTACAACCTACCGGTTAACAGCCGGCCGCTCTACCGTTGAGCTATCGGGGAATCTGCGTTCTAAAATACCCGAACGTGGCCTGAAAATCGACGGGGGGCTCACGTCGGCGGTGGCCGGCATGGACCCGATGGAAACGTGCCCTCTCGAGCCGATTCGTGCTCAGCCCTCCGTCGGCGGCTGTTGTTTTTCCATCATGACCCGATTGCCGCGGGCGTTGTACTCCACGCGGGTCATGAAGTTTCGCATCAGCATCACGCCGCGACCGTTGGGCGCCTCGAGGCGATCCTCCAGCCGGCAGTCCGGCACCGAGGCAGGGTCGAAGCCGGCGCCCTCGTCAACCACCTCGATCCGCGCCAGCGTCGGCGTGACCAGACAGGCGACCCGCACGACCTTGCCGGGATCGAGTTTGTTGCCGTGGACGATCGCGTTGACGATCGCCTCCTCGGCGGCGAGGTGGATCGCGAAAATGTCGGACGGTGACCAGCCATGGGCGCCGAGTTGCTCGAGCAATTCCTCGGTGATCAGCCGGCTCGCGCCCCGCTCGCTCGGCAGTTCGATCTCCCGCCGCCATGTCGGCGCATCGGCGGTCGCGGACGGATGTGCCTGGTTTTTCTGCTGTGCCATAGCCTGTCTTCAGCCTGTCTTCCGGCGTCGCGCGAGCGTCGGACAGGTCGCTCACTCGAAGGCCGAGACGGCCTCTGCCTCGTCGTTGCGGATGTCGAAGATCTTGTTGAGCTTCGTGATCTGAAAGACCTCGAGAATTTCGGGCCGAATGCAGCTCATCTTCATCCGTCCCCTGTGCGACTTCACCTTGCGATCGAGCGTGATCAGCTTGCCCAGCGCGGCACTGGAAAGAAACTCGACACCGCTGAAATTCAACAGCAGATTCTTGCGATTGTCCTGCTCCACCAGGCCGAACAGTTCGGCACCGAGTTCCAGGATCCCGGTCTCGTCGAGGATCTTCTTGTCCAGAAACTTCACGACCGTGACGTCGCCCACCTTGGAGACGTCGATCCGCCGATGCGTTGTCATGCAGGCTCTCGCTGGAAAGCTTCGTCCGTTCGTCCCACCCGAAAGAGTGGATTGCGGGGCCGGGCGACGCGTTTTCGAGAGCGTACCGGCTCGGCTCGTGATTTACCATCGATGCGATGCGGAAAGGCGGTTTTCCCTGTCAAACTGGCAGCACGCGGTCCGCTCCTCCGTTGGTCGGTTTTGGCCAGCAAGGCTGATTTTCGCCCGGGTCCGCTGCGAATGGTGCAAAATCCCGTCCATTCGGCGCGCCAGTTGCTTCTTCCGATGGGGCCTGTCTGATGGCGTGCTGAACCGGCAGTGCGCCGCCTCCCGGCCTCGTTCCAGACCGCATCTCCAATCCCCTGTCCTTCCAATCGCTGCAGAAAGGTTTCGAGCATGACAGCCACCGCGAGCAAGCCTGCCAAGAAGAAGTCCACTCTCATCCCGCTGGGTGACCGCGTCGTCGTGGAACGGGAGGAGAGCGAACAGAAGACCTCCGGCGGCATCCTCCTGCCCGATTCCGCCAAGGACAAGCCCGCCCGCGGCACCGTGGTCAGCGTCGGCGAGGGCAAGCTCGACGACAAGGGGCATCGTCATCCCCTGCAGGTGAAGCCGGGCGATCGCGTCGTGTTCACCAGTTACGCGGGCGAAGCCTTCAAGGTTGGCGACGACGAACTGCTGCTCATGCGAGAGGACGACATCCTGGCCGTGCTCGGCTGAGCGACGGCGGCCTTTTCGGTTTCCCACACTCCCTTCCATTTCGTTCCACAACAGGCACCCTTTCCGAGGAGATTCGACCCATGTCCAAGATGATGGCATTCGATCAGGAAGCGCGTGAGGCGATGCGGCGCGGCGTCGCGAAGCTGGCCCGCGCCGTGAAGGTGACGCTCGGTCCCAAGGGCCGCAACGTCATCCTGCAGAAGAGCTTCGGCTCGCCCACGGTCACCAAGGACGGCGTGACGGTCGCCAAGGAGATCGACCTGGAGGATGTCTACGAGAACATGGGCGCCCGCATGGTGCGGGAAGTCGCCAGCAAGACCAGCGACGTGGCCGGTGACGGCACCACCACCGCGACGGTGCTGGCCGAGGCGGTCTTCAACGAAGGTCTGCGGGCCGTCGTGGCGGGCGTCAATCCGATCCAGATGAAGGCCGGCATCGAGAGGGCCGTCGAGGACATCGCCGGCAAGCTCAAGGAGATGGCGATTCCCGTCAAGGGGAAGAAGGAGATGGCTCAAGTGGCGGCGATCGCCGCCAACAACGACATGGAAATCGGCGACCTGCTCGCCGAGGCCATGGACAAGGTCGGCAAGGACGGCGTGATCACGGTCGACGAGGGAAAGAGCCTGAAGACCGAGGTCGAATGGGTCGAGGGCATGCAGTTCGACCGCGGCTACCTGTCCCCCTACTTCGTCACCAGCCCCCAGCAGATGCAGTGCGTGCTCGAGGACTGCTACGTGCTCGTGTTCGAGAAGAAGATCTCGACCGTCAAGGACATCGTGCCCTTGCTCGAGGCCGTGGTGAACGCCGGCAAGCCGCTCCTGATCGTCTCCGAGGAGGTCGACGGCGAGGCCCTCGCGACGCTCGTGATCAACCGGCTTCGCGGCACCTTCCAGGTCTGCGCCGTGAAGGCCCCGGGCTACGGCGACCGGCGGAAGGCGATGATGGAAGACATCGCCATCGTCACCGGAGCCACGGCCGTGTTCGAGAACCTCGGCATGAAGCTCGAGAACCTCGGTCTGGCCGAACTCGGCCGGGCCAAGAAGGTGATCGTCGACAAGGACAACACCACGATCATCGAGGGCGCCGGCAAGACCGCCGCGATCAAGGCGCGGATCGAGCAGATCCGCCACGAGATCGCGGCCGCCACCAGTGACTACGACCGGGAAAAGCTGGAGGAGCGTCTGGCGAAGCTCGCCGGTGGCGTGGCGAAGATCAACGTCGGTGCCGCGACCGAAAGCGAGATGAAGGAGAAGAAGGCCCGTGTCGAGGACGCGCTCCACGCCACCCGGGCGGCGGTGGAGGAGGGCATCCTGCCGGGCGGCGGCGTGGCGCTGCTGCGGGCGAGCTCACAGGTCAAGCCGAAGGGGCTCTCCGAAGACGAGACGGTCGGGTTCAACATCGTGGTGCGGGCCTGCCGCGCGCCGGTGACGATGATCTCGTCGAACGCCGGCCAGGATGGCTCGATCGTGTGCGAGAAGGTGCTCGCGGGCAGCGGCAACTATGGCTACAACGCCGCCACCAACGAGTACGAAGACCTCGTCAAGGCGGGCGTCATCGACCCGGCGAAGGTGACGCGGACGGCACTGCAAAACGCCACCAGCGTGTCGACCCTCTTGCTGACGAGCGACGCCCTGATCGCGGAAAAGCCGAAGGAGTCGAAGCCCAAGGCCGGCGGCGCCGGCCACGGCGGCGACTACGACATGTATTGATTCCGCCGCCCTCGATCGGGCAGGCGACGGCATAGGCTCACGGCCGGCAGGGCACCGCAAGGGCGGGCCCTGCCGGCCGGGCTCATTTTTTGGGCCGTTTGGTGCCCGTGAGTTGGTCGAGCGGCACGAACCCGTCGCCGCCGCCCGGGGCTGCCGGCGGCCGGCAGGGGGGGGCGAAGAACCGCTGCACGAGCGACCGCACGAGCCACAGGGCCGCGGCCACGGAGACGGCGATGGCGAGCACATCCTGCATCGGTCGGATCACTCGGCGGCCCGCGGTCAGCCGCCCAGCCAGGTGCCGATCTGGTAGGTGGCGAAGGCGGCCAGCCAGGCCAGCGCCGTCATGTAGGTGAACGTGACGAACGGCCACAGCCAGCTGGCGGTCTCCCGGCCGATCACGACCAGGGTGCTGGCACACTGGGCGCACAGGGCGAAGAACACCATGATCGAGAGCGCCACCGGCAGCGTGAAGACCTTGCGGTTCGTGCCGTCCCAGGTGGCGGCGCGGAGCCGCCGCACGAGCGCCGAGCCCCCCTGCTCCTCGCCTGGATCGACGTCTCCGAGGTTGTAGATCACCGCCAGCGTGCCGAGCACCACCTCGCGGGCCGGAAAACTCGCGATGGCCGCGCATCCCAGCCTCCAGTCCCAGCCCAACGGCCTGACGACAGGCTCTACAACCCGGCCCAGCCGGCCGAGGATGCTCTGCCGTTGGGCGGCGCCGCGGCGGGCCGCCTCGAGCCCCGGATCGGTGTCCAGCGAGGCGAGTTCCTCCGCCACCTCGTCGTGGTCGGGATCGTCTGGCGGCAGGCCGGCGAGCCGCGCCGCGAGCGACGCGCGGTGGTCGGTCACCTCCGCCTCGATGGCTTTCGAGTCGTGCGGGTAGCTCGCCAGCGCCCAGACGACGATGCTCACCGCCACGATCAGCGTGCCGGCGTTCTGGAGGAACGACCAGACCGCCTCGCGCACCCGCTCGAGCACGACCGGCCACCGCGGCCACCGCCAGCCGGGCAATTCCAGCACGAACGGCTGCGGCGGACCGCGAAACAGCGTCCGCGACAGGATGAACGCCACGAGCGCCGCCGTGGCCACGCCCACCGCATACATCCCGGCGAGCACCAGTGCCGGCAGCCGCAGCCAGGAAAAACCGACGGCGATGTTCGGGACGAAAGCGCCGCACAGCAGGAGGTAGACCGGCAGCCTGGCCGAGCAGCTCATCAGCGGAGCGACGAGGATCGTGAGCAGGCGGTCGCGCGGATTCTCGATCGTCCGCGCGGCCATGATGCCCGGGATCGCGCAGGCGAAGCTCGAGAGGAGCGGAATGAAGGATTTGCCGCCGAGTCCCACGCCGCAGAGCAGCCGGTCCATGAGGTAGGCCGCCCGCGAGAGGTAGCCGCAGCCCTCGAGCAGGGCCACGAACAGGAAGAGGATCGCGATCTGTGGCACGAACACCACCACCCCCCCGACGCCGGCCAGCACGCCGTCCACCACGAGCGAGCGGATGGCGCCCTCCGGCAGGAGAGCCCCGACCCGGTCGCTCACCAGATCGACGCCGGCGGAGATGCCATCCATGAGCGGCGTGGCCAGCCAGAAAATCGAGGAGAACATGGCGAGCATGGTGGCCGCGAACGCGAGCGTGCCCCAGAGGCGGTGCGTGAGCAATTCGTCGATCCGCTCGCCGAGCGGAGGGTGGGCTGGCGGCTGCCGCTGCACGACCCCCGCGAGCAGTTCCTCGATCCAGGCGTAGCGGGCGATCGCCTCACGGGCGGCCGGTTCCCGACCGGCATCCACCGCTGCGAGGTGGCGGTCGAGTCCGCGCGGCGGCGGCGAGGGCGAAGCTACCGCCGTCAGGATGGCGTCGCCGAGCGGCTCGATCCCGACGCCTTTCGGCGCCACCACGCGGATCACCGGGCAGCAGAGCCGCCGGCCGAGCTCGGCGGTGTCGATCGCGATGCCCTTCTCCTCTGCCACGTCGGACACAGTCAGGGCGATCACGGTCGGCAGGCCGACTTCGAGCGCCTGCGTGGCGAGGTAGCAGTTGCGTTCGAGGTTGGTGGCGTCGGCGACCACGACCACGCAGGCGGGAACAGGCACGCCGGCGAGCCTCCCGTGCAGCACGTCCACGGCCACCTGTTCGTCGGGGCTCTTGGGCACGAGGCTGTAGGTGCCGGGGAGGTCGATCAAGTCGATCGTCCGGCCGCGATGGGCGAAGCGGCCGATTTTTTCCTCGACCGTCACGCCCGGGTAGTTGCCGATCCGCGTGGGAATACCGGCCAGGGCCGAAAAGAGCGTACTTTTGCCGGTGTTGGGATTGCCCAGGAGGGCGACGACGAGGGAGCCCCGGTTTTCCCCGGTGGCCGCAGGCATGCCATCGGGCGAAGTGGGGCCGTCAGGCTTGGGCGTCATGGTGTTCGCTGCGGGTCACTTCGCGATGGCCACACGGGCCGCCTCGTGGCGGCGGATGGAGAGCCGGTACCCGCGGAGTTCCAGTTCCAGCGGCCCGCCCAGCGGCGCCGTCCCGACCACGCGAACCTGCACGCCGGGCGTGAGGCCCATTTCCAGGAGCCGCAGCGACGTGGCGTCGTTCCCGGTGATGTCGGCCACCAGCGCCGTGGAACCGATCCCAACCTGTTCAAGCGACACGGGCAAACTCCTCTGGCATCACTGGTTGCCAGGCGAGGCTGATCGAACGCCGGCCTTCGCCACTTCAAGCGGAACGATTCTACTGTTGAGACTCAGTCTCAATCAGCACTCCAGTGTAGAACGTCGTTCCGGGCAGGGCAACTCCGTGGCAGGAAAGGGCCGCGAAAATGGCCGGATGCGGTCTGTTCGTGACCGGAACCGATACCGACGTCGGCAAGACGGCGGTGGCGGTGGCGATCGCGCGGGCCGGGCTGCGGGCGGGCCTGCGGGTCGGCGTCTACAAGCCGGTGGCGAGCGGCGTGGCGGCGGGGCAGGTTGCGGCGAGCGACGCGAGGCGGCTCTGGGAGGCGGCCGGTCGGCCGCTGTCGGTCGAGGCGGTCTGTCCGCAATGGTTCGCGGCGGCCATTGCACCGCCGCGGGCGGCCCGCGTGGAGGGCCGCCGCGTGGACGAACGGCTGCTTCGGGCGGGGTTCGTGCCCTGGCGCGACTCCTCCGACCTCGTGATCGTCGAAGGGGCGGGCGGATTGTATTCGCCGCTGGGCGACGCCACGCTCAATGTCGATCTGGCCTGCGACCTCGAACTGCCGCTCGTGGTCGTGGATGCGGCCCGGCTCGGTGCCATCGGCCGCACGCTGGCCATCGCCGCGGCGGCGGAAGCCCGGGGACTGCGACTGGCGGCCGTGGTGCTCTCGCAGGTCGAGCCGTGGGCCTGCGGCGGCGGCGATCCGGCGAGTCCGCGGGCGATCGCGCGGCAGAGTGCCGAGGATCTTGCCGATCGGCTCCATGCGGTGCCGGTGACGATGCTCGCCCACGGTGCCGACATGATCGAGCCCGAGCTCGACTGGCTCGCGCTCGCCCAATCAGGCGGCCAAGCAGGCGCCCAATCAGGAAGCCAAGCGGGGGGCTCGCCGGGCACGGTCACCGCGACGCCGACATGATGCCATCCCGGGCCAGGCCGGGCCCGCCGACCGGCTCCGCCCGGAGGTTCCCGATCGAGAGCCGCATCGCCACCTTCCAGACGCCGTCGGCATCGGGTGTGACGATCCAGTGCGGCATGACCACCACCGACTGGTGGACGAGTTCGAAACCGCCCTCGGACTGGCTCACCGACTGGATCGGAAACGTCCAGACTCCCGCCGCCAGCCCGTTGCTCGGCTCGGCGAACGCCAGCCTGGCGTCGATTCCGAGCCAGTCGTCGACCAGCCCGATCGTCCGCACGTCGGCCAGGTCGAGCCGGCCGCCCAGGTCGCCGAGATTCGGCCGCTGATCGTCGTAGAAGAACCTTCCCTCGGCCCGATCGGGCATGCCTGCGAAGTTGAACTCCACGGCGAGGTGCTGGCGGAAGTCGCGGGGCAGGCCCTCGAGCTTGTAGGCGATCTCCAGTGTCCGCGAACCGGCCTCCAGCGTCACGGCCTTCGAGAGCGTGAACGGGATGCCCCAGGCGTTGCCGGCCCGCGACAGGAGCACCTGGATCCGACCGGGATTGCGGCGGATGCTCGCCTCGTAGCCGCCGGCCGCGAAATCGCCCCGCTCGGGCGCCGCGCCCGCGACGATTTCGCCGGCATCGACGTCGCAGTCCCAGAAATGGTCGATCAGGCTTTTCCGCCGCGAGGCGTCGTAGCGGACCATCCGCTCGAGCCCCTCCTGCTTGAACTTCGCCGCCTGCGAGGCGTCGACCACGCTGCGGGCGTTGCCCGGACCGGCGAGCACCTGCGCATGGTAGGCCTCGGGACGGCGGTCGAGCGTGGCGAGAAGGTTGTGCCGCTGGTCGCGGAGGTCGAGTTCGTAGAGCATGCCGCCGCGGGCCGGCGCGATCCAGGCGTCGAGGCCGTCGCTGGAGAGCCGGACCTCGGTGCGGCCGTCGAAGTCGTAGTCGTCGGAAGCGGCCTCGACCCACGGTCCCCGCCTGCCCTCCGCCCGGTCGGCCGCCGCGTCTGCGGCGATCAGCTCGCGGTAGATGGCATTGCGCAGGTGCGGCAGATAGATGCCGCCGAAGGCGCCGTGCCAGTAGGCACAGTTGCACTGCCCGCGGTAGAGGGACTGGGTGGCTTCGGCCAGCGCCGCGGCAGCGGGGCCGCCGGCCGTCGGGAGTGACATGGACAGTCGTTCCAGCCGGCGGCTCACGGCCATCATCCGGGCGTACATCTCGTTGGCCTCCGGATACCGCCGGCGGAAGTTCCGCCAGGTACCGCCCCGCAGGAACCGGGCCACGGGGGCCAGCCGCGGATCGGAGGCACTTGTCCGTCGCGCCTCGATGCAGGCGAGCTGCGCGTCGGGCGGGAGCACCCACTCCATCATCTCGCGGTAGCTGCATTCCGGCAGCCAGACCGTGCCCGCGGGCGGCACCTCGCCGACCACTTCCGACGGCAGGCTCATCTGGATCCAGTCGGCGTTGGCCTCGAGCAGCCCGAAGAACCGCTCGAGCCAACCATCCTCGAAGCAGGTCTTCCGCGTGTCGGGCCAGACGCCGAACTTTTCGCCGTCGTCGCCGAAGACGGCCAGCGCCCCGTGCCGCCGCGACGCGAGGAACCGCAGGTGGTCGATCGTGGCCTCCGGCGCCGCGAAGGGGATCACGTAGCGGAGGTGCTCGCTGACGGGGAAGACGGCGAGCGTGGCGCCGTCCCCCTCGGTGAGCCAGTGGCGATCGAGCTCGTCGTCGGCAAGGCCCGCCGCCTTGAAGTGGGAGTCGTCCAGGATCGTCCACTCGATGCCGGCGGCGGAGATGTCGCGGGTCATGCCGGGATCCCAGACCCGCTCGGCCACCCACATGCCGGTCACCTTCGTCTCGAGCCGGCGTTCGAGCCATTCCGTCGACATCCGAATCTGGCCGATGCGATCCCGCGCCGGCAGCATCGCCAGCACCGGCTCGTAGAACGCGCCGCCGACGATCTCGATCTGCCGCTCGGCGACGAGGCGGGCCAGACGGTCGAGATAGTCGGGGTGGTGGCGGTCGAACCACTCGGCCAGCGGACCGCTCGTGTGGAGCGCCAGGCGGATGCCGGGATGCCGCTCGAGCAGTTCCAGGAACGGCAGGTAGCTGTCGTGGTAGGCCTGTTCGATGACGCCGTCGAAGTTGCCGACGGGCTGGTGGTCGTGGAGCACGAAGACGAACCGGACGGCGGGCGACATGTGGCAACCGGAGAGGACGGGGAAGCAGGCGGGAGCCCGGGAGACGACCCGGCGCAGAAGGCCGCGCGGGGTCGACCGGCGATTGTCGGGGCTGGGCCCACCCGCGCCAAACGCCCGCGTTCCAATTTTGATGATTCCGAGCCCGTTCATCCGACCGGCTGGAGGGCTCGTGCCGGCTGGGAAAACTGGCCGGCCCGGGCCGCCTCACGCCTCGCGGAGCAGGCGGGCCGAGTCGCGAGGCGTGACGGTCGTGATGTGGCAGCCGGCCCCCAGCTCGAACCCGGCCAGGCCGTTGATCCGCGGCAGGATTTCGAGATGCCAGTGCCAGCGGTCGGCCGCTGGGTCGGCCGCCGGAGTCGGCGGCGACTTCGTGCCGGCGGGAGCGCGATACGGGGCCTGATGGAGCCACCAGTTGTAGTGCGCCCCGGGCACGAGCCGGTCGAGCCGGCCGATGACCGATTGCGTCAGGGCGGCGAGGGCTGCCACGCGGTCGGCGGAGGTCTCGTGGAAATGACGTTCGGCGGTTCGCGGCAGGATCCAGGTCTCGAACGGCTGACGCGGGGCGGCGGCCGCCACCGCCACCAACTCCCCGCGTTCCTCCACGATGCGGTCCTCGGCCGCCGCCCGACGGAGGCAGTCGCCGAAGGGGTCGTCGGACCGGCCGGCGGCGAGGAGTTCCGCCTCGATCGCCGGCGGCACGAAGTCGAGGCCGACGAGCTGGCTGTGCACGTGTGCGAGCGAGGCGCCGGCGCGGGCGCCCGAGTTTTTGAAGACCGTGGCCCAGGCCAGGTCGCCGCGGCACGAAAGCTCCGCCAGCCGCTCGCGGCAGAGTTCCCAGACCTCCCGCCAGCCGACCGGATCGATGGCCAGGATGCTCGCCAGGTGTGCGGGAGACTCGATCACCACATCGTGCACCCCATGGGAGGGTCGGTCCGCTCCCGAAGCACGTTCAGGGGCGGCGCGAGCCAAAGGAGCGTCACCATCCATCGCGACGGGAAACCGGTTCGGCACGATCCGGGCCCGCCAGGGCTCGGTCGGAGAACGGGGTGCACGCAGCAGGTCGGGGGGGGTGAGCGACTCGTTGCCCGCGCAGAACGGGCAGCGGACGCTGTCGCCTGCGAGCTCGTTGGGCCGGTCGGCCCGGCCGGGAGCCACGACGACCGTCCTGCCGGTGAGCGGGTCGTGGCGGAGACTGGGTGGCTGGTCTGTTGAACGCATGCGGTACGGCCCGTACACTCTTCTGCTCTTCCCCGGAGACCTTACCATGCTCACCGTCGGCGACGCGTTTCCCCACTATTCCGCCCAGGCCTGTGTCGGCACCGGGAAGGATGACGTCAAGCTGCTCACCAACGCCGACTACGCCGGCCGGTGGGTCGTGTATTTCTTCTATCCGAAGGATTTCACGTTCGTCTGCCCGACGGAGATCGCCGAATTCAACAAGCAGGTGAAGGCCTTTGGCGACCGCGACACGAGCATCGTGGGGGGCAGCACCGACAACGAGTATTCCCACCTTGCCTGGCGGCGGGCCCACCCCGATCTGGCGGACCTCAAGTTTCCGCTGATCGCCGCCCAGAAGCTCTCGGCGGAGCTGGGCATCCTCGAAAAAACCGAGGGATACTGCCTGCGGGCCACGTTCATCGTCGATCCGAACGGCGTGATCCAGTGGGTGGACGTCAACCAGGGCCGTGTCGGCCGGAACGTGGCCGAGGTGCTCCGGGTGCTCGACGCCTTGCAGAGCGACGAACTCTGCCCCTGCAACTGGAAGAAGGGCGATCCCTACGTGAAGGTGGGGTAGGCTGCATGGCCGGTCGGTGGCCGACGGAGTTTCCGAGCCGGTCCCGGGTATCCTGGCGAACCCATCTCCTCAGCCAGCCCCGCATCAGGCCCCGAACCAAAACGCCCCGAAGTTGGTCCCGGAAATTCGCCGACGCCTTCCGCGGGCTCTGGCGGGCCGTCCGCACCCAGACGAGCTTTGCGGTGCATCTCGTCGCCGCCGGGGGCGTGGTGGCGGCTGGCGGGCTTTTTCGCATTCAGGCATGGGAGTGGTGCCTGTTGGCCCTCGCGATCGGCCTCGTGCTGATGGCCGAGATCATGAACACGGCGATCGAGTCGCTCGCGCGGGGCCCCGGCAGCCGGCGGCACCCCCGGCTCCGCGATGCCCTCGATATGGCGAGCGCCGCCGTCCTTGTGGCCGCGATTACGGCTGCTGTCGTGGGCCTGACGGTGTTCGGCCCGCGGGTCCTCGCCTGGCTGTGATTCCGCCCGCCCAAAAAAGAAGCCGCGACAGTGTTTCCACTGTCGCGGCTCTTGAACCGCTTCGCTCCGCAATCTCGCAATCAGGCAATCGCCGCCTCGATGGCCCGCCGACGGACCTTGGCCCGACGACGAGTCCACGTGCTCCAGCCGAACATCGCGGCACCGATTCCGGCGAACACGACGGTGGAGGGCTCAGGCACTGCGTACAGGGTGCCGGCCTTCACCGTCACCGTCTCGCCGCTGAAGGTGATCGTGGTGTCCTGCGTCGAGAAGAAGAAACCGTCCTGGGCTCCGAAACTACCCCCCAAGGCCGGGGTCGACCAGAAACCACCGTTGTTGACGAGGCTGTAGGTGGAACCGCTGACCGTAAGATTGATAGCAGAGAAGTTACCGGCGGAACTCGCAGCCGAAAAGAAATCCCAACTCTCGCCTTGCAGCAGGTGATCGAAGTTGGTCGGCAGGTAGTTCAGGGAGATGTCAAGCGTGCCGCCAAACGTGTTCATACTGGCGGTGCTGACGAGGTCACTAACGCCGGGACCCGACGCAGTCATGAAGGTCGTGCCAGTGAACCCGGTCAAATCGAAGTTGGTCGTGCTGAGCGTGCTCTCGCCCGAACTACCGATCGTCATCGTCCCACTACCGGTGTTAGAAAAATTCTTCACCACGACGGATGCACCCGATTCAAAATTAGCGTTGCTCGAAAGTGCCAGATCGCCATTTGTGATGGACGCGTTCAAAAGGACCCTACCGCTCGAGGCAGACACCGTGCCCGTGTAGGTCTTGCCGGACGACTTGAACTCCAGATCGCCGGTGCCGGTGAACGAAACATTCTGCGAACCGCTGAATCCGCCGGCGATGACGATGTTGCCGGGTCCGGAATACGTTCCGGCGAAGACCTGGCTGATCGGGCCGTTGAACGTTTGGGTGCTCGAGGAGGAATTCGTGATGTTGCCGAGGCCCAGCGTCGAGGAGCCGTTGATTGTGTAGGCACCGGCTGCGGCGGAGAACGTGATCCCCCCCACACCCGTGCTCAAGGCGTTGAGATTGTTGGTGAGGGTGCCGCCGCCGGCACCTTGGAACAGGAGCGAGTTGGTCGAGCTGGCGACCGGCAGTCCAGGCAGCCAGTTCGTGCCGGTGTTCCAGGTGGTGCCGGTATCCCGCCACGTGTAGACGGTGGCGTCAGCAGAACGGGGAGCGAAGAGCAGCAACGCTGCGAGTGCCGCGGGCACAAACAGGATTGCTCGGAGAGACCTGAGAAGGGAAGTCATCAGAAATGCCTTTTTGCTGAGGGACTAACTAGCGATTGTTCGTTGTTGCAGTGCGAAAGCGGAGCGACGAGACGGGAACCGAAATCGAGCGGTCGAGTTTCAGAAGCGAAGTTTTACCAAGTGCCACCATGGGTGGGCAACCAACTAGCCGAGAGACTTTTAGAAATCAGCGGCGGCGCAGTATCCGGACCGACGCATACGCTATTGGTCTGGGGGGAATGGGTCAAGCGGGTGCTTCGCTAAAGCAAGGTGAAATTGACGAATCGGGAAAAATAGGTGACGAAAAGGGCCGACGGCCCGGGCAGCGTTGCCCTTGTCGATGGCGTCTTGACGTTTTTTCTGGGTGGTGGCTAGCGTACGGGCCCTTGGGCCCGCGCAATCCGGCAGCCCACACGACCGGAGCATGGCCCAGAGAGACGAGAGGTGGCGATGACGACGAAGCTCGTGGCAGAGGCGATCGGCACCTTCTGGCTCGTGCTCGGAGGCTGCGGCAGTGCCGTGCTCGCGGCGGCGTTTCCCGACCTGGGGATCGGATTCCTTGGAGTCTCGCTCGCCTTCGGGCTGTCGGTGCTCTCGATGGCCGTGGCCATCGGCCACCTCTCCGGCTGCCACTTGAATCCCGCCGTCACGGCGGGGCTGGCCGCCAGCGGACGCTTTCCCATCGCCGACGTGCCGAAATACATCCTCGCCCAGGTGGCCGGGGGCGTGGTCGGCGCAGGCGTGCTCTATCTCGTCGCCAGCGGCCTGCCGGGCTTCGATGCGGCGGCGGGCGGCTTCGCCTCGAACGGCTACGGCGACCACTCGCCCGGCGGCTATCCCTGGCAGAGCTGCTTCATCATCGAGACGGTGCTGACGGCCGTGTTTCTCTTCGTGATCCACGGAGCCACCGACAAGAAGGCGGGCTCCGCGATCGCGCCGATCGCCATCGGGCTGTGCCTCACGCTCATCCACCTCGTGAGCATTCCGGTCACGAACACCTCGGTGAATCCCGCCCGCAGCACCGCGACGGCCGTGTTCGCCGGCGGCTGGGCCCTGCAGCAGCTGTGGCTCTTCTGGGTGGCGCCGATCGTGGGCGGCATCCTCGGCGGGGCCCTCTACAAGGCCGTGTCGGAGGCCGACTGAATCCGCGGGATGAGGCTGACCGACAGTCCCTCGCTTGCGCTTCGGGCTTCAATGCCGATGCAACAGACAGTCCCTCGCTTGCGCTTGGGCTTCAATGCCGATGCAACAGACAGTCCCTCGCTTGCGCTTCGGGCCTGGACGACCTGCCCCCTCCCATGCAAGCCCGAAGCGCAAGCGAGGGAACGCCCGGTTTCGGCGAACTTCACTTCCGCAGGTCGTAGCAGAGAATGGCGTCCTGCTCGCGGAGGTAGAGCCGGCCGTCGAGGATCACCGAGTGGGCCCAGCTCGGCCGGGCGTCGCTGCCGGGGATCTTGAAGGCCGCCACCTCCTCGTAGGCCGAAGGATCGGCCTTCACGAGCGCCAGCGTGCCGTCGGCGAACCGCACATAGAGGTGGCCGTCGGCGGCCGTCACCGTGGCCGATCCCTTGCCGCTGCCCCGCTTTTTCCAGACCACGTTGCCGGTCGCCAGCTCCGCACAAAACGGGATCCCCGCGTCGTCGGAATCCCCGTAGAGGTGGTCGCCGACCAGCACGATCCCGCCGTGCTTGTTGGCCAGATCCTTCTTGAGCCCATAGACCTCCTGGATCATCACGCTCCCATTCGGCCCGGCCACCTGCCGCACGAGCGCCCCACCCCGCTTGTAGCCGGCCGCAAAAAACACGAGATCACCCCGCACGATCGGCGTGGGGATGACGGCCGTCGTCTGGTCGATGGGATACGCCCAGAGAAACCGCCCCGTGGCGGCATCCACCGCAAAGGCTCCCGCGGCCGTGGTCTGGACGTAGATCTTCCGGCCCGCGAGGCTGGCGATGACGACCGAGGAGTGGCCCGCCCCCCGATCCCCCTTCACCGGGCAGGTCCAGAGGGGCTTCCCGGTCTTCTTGTCGAGGGCCACGAGCGTGGCCTGCTCGCCGCCGGGCGTGCAGACGAGCCGCTCGCCGTCGACCAGCACCGACTCGCTGTAGCCCCAGGAATCCCCCTTTTTTCCGCCGAACTGGGCCTTCAGGTCGATGCGAAACAGTTCGCGGCCGTCGGCCGTGCCGCAGGCCAGGAGTTGTCCGTGGGGCGTGAGCACGTAGACCCTGTCGCCATCGACCGTGGGCGTGCTCCGCGAACTCTGCCACGATTCCGGACCCTCGGCCCAGGGCTGACCGGTCTTCGTCTTCCACAGCTGCCGCCCGGTCTCGCGATCGAAGCAGGTGAGGTATTCATCCTGGTCGGCAGCCGTCGAGAGTCCGTCGCCGAGCGTGAAGATCCGGTTGCCGGCGATCGCGAGGCTGGCATAGCCGCGGCCCGCCCCGGCGGTCTGCCAGATGAGCCTGGGGCCCGACGCCGGCCAGGTCTCCAAGAGATCGGTGTCCGGGGCGACGCCGGTCCGCTCCGGACCGCGGAAGGTGGGCCAGTCGGCCGCCAGTCCGGCCGCCGCCGAAGCCCAGGCGAGCGCCGCGAGGGCAGGCAGCGCCAGATACCAGCCGCGGGCAGACCGGCGAACACTCAAGGGGTGGGCCGGGCGGGACGGGCGGGGAATCTCGGTCATGCACATGACAAAAGCCTCCTGGAAGGTGCGGCACCCCGGGGAAGAGTAGGGACTGGATGAGCAACGGGTCAACCGTTTCAATGGTAGGGTCTGGTCAGGAAACCTGTCACCACCGACCGCAAGCCGAGGAGTGCTCACGCCGTGTCTGCAGCCGCTTCCCCCAGTCCCGAGCCGCCGTTCGGCCAACGGCTCTCCGTCGAACAGGTCGAGGAAGGACATGACCTCGCGCCCAAGTTCGATCCCCAGGGGCTGATCCCCTGCGTGACCACCGACCACGCCTCCGGCGAGGTGCTGATGGTGGCGGTGATGAACCGCGAGGCCCTGGCCAGGACGATCGAAACGGGCGAGGCCCACTACTGGAGCCGCAGCCGGCAGCAGCTCTGGCACAAGGGGGCCACCAGCGGTCTTGTGCAGCGGGTGGCCGAGATGCGGATCGACGACGACCAGGACTGCGTCTGGCTGCGGGTCGTGATCGCCGGCGGCGCCAGCTGCCACGTCGGCTACCGCTCCTGCTTCTATCGCCGGGTGCCGGTCGGGGCGGAACGCACGCAGGGCACGCAGCTCGAATTCACCGAGCACGAAAAGGCCTTTGATCCCAAGGCCGTCTACGGCGACGCCCCCAATCCCACGCAGCTCTAGCTGTCTGTGGAAAAAGCCATCCCTGGCCTTTTTCCACGAAGTCGACCGCAGGAAACGCCGAGGGTTTCCTGGGTCGACGGCCGCCGCATCCCGCGGCGGCTGACTTTATCCACGGGCTGCTAGGGCGCATCCAACTGTGGTGAAGCACCGGCTTCGGGGCGGCTGTCGTCTCCGGCCGCCGCCCGCTCCCGGGCGAGTTCGAGATTCCTGCGGATGCTCTCGTTGCGGAGCGGCTCGGGAATCTGTTCGAGCACCTCCACCGCCTCAAGGGCGCGGCCGGCTTCGATCAGGCAGCCGGCCAGGTTGTTGAACGGCTCGATGCGGTGCGGATAGCGGTTGGCCGTCTGGTTGAAACACTCGATCGCCTCGTCGAACCGACCGGTGCTCGCATAGAGGATGCCCAGGTTGTTGACGATGTACATGCGGTTGGGATTGTCGTGCCGTGCCCGCTCCAGGCACTCGATCGCCTCGGGCGCCCGGCCGAGTTGCATCTGGGCCATGCCCTCGAGAAACGCCACCGGGGTCGCCAGCGGATCGAGTGTCTTCCACGGGGTGCGGGCCCGCCGGGCGGCCGCGAGCAGGTCGTCCCAGCGGCTCGACTCCCAGGCGCGACGGGCCGCGATCACCTCCTTCTCCTGGCGGACGGCCGCCAGCGAGTAGGCGACTCCCAGTCCGAGGGCCACGACCACGAGGGGTCCGGCCAGAAGGGGTCCGGTCAGGAGGGGCCCGGTCAGGAAGTGCCAGCGGCTCCGGTCCCCCCGGCCCCACGGCGGCCCGACCGCCGGCCGAACGGGGCGACTGAGCACCGTGACGACCGCCAGGAGCAGGGCGAACGCGACCTGGTGGTTGATGCGTTCGAGGGGAAAATCAAAACAGGAGAGCGTGCCGTAGGTGACGAGCCCGGCGAGCGCCGCGAGTGCCAGCCACCGGTCGGCCGCTGATGAGTCGCCGGCGAGGATGTTGCGGATCGCGGTGCAGGCGGCCACGAACAGGCCCGCGAAGAGCAGGATGCCGATCAGGCCCTTCTCGGCGAACACCCAGAGAAAGTCGTTGTGCGGCTGCACCCAGTTGGTGTGCACGGTGGAGAAGTCGAGGTCGTCGCCGTCGTCGAAGTATTCGTGGAACCGCACCGTGAAGTTGCCCGCCCCCACGCCCGTCATCGGGTGATCGGCGATCATCCGCGCCGTGATCCCCCAGATCATCAGCCGGCCGCCCTCCCGGGGCAGGGCGGCGGGGTCGGCCGATTCCATGAAGATGCTGCGAAACCGTTGGGCGAAGGGGTTGTCGGCCGGAGCGGCGGCGATGCCGCCCGCGAGCGTGGCCAGCCCTCCCAGGCAGGCGATGGCCAGCGATCGGCGGGCACGTCGCGAGAGGTTGAAGCGGGTCGGTTCGATGAGCAGCGCGCCGGCGGCGGCGGCGGCCCCGGCAAGCACCGCCAGCCAGGCGGCCCGCGACTGCAGCAGCAGGATCAGCGCGAGGATCGCGGCGGCCACGCCGGCCGCCAGCCGGCGCCACCCCCGGCGGAGCATCACCACGCCGCACAGGCACCAGGGCAGGATGAGCGACAGCATGCCGGCGTAGAGATTCACGCCCGACATGAGCCCCGTGATCTGTTCCATCGCCCGGCGGCCGTGCAGCCCCGGGCCGAGCCTGGTGGCGATCTCGAAGCCGCCCACCGCGACACCGACGAGCCCGGCCACGACGCACAAGCGGAGCAGGTGCTCGCGCCACCGCGGCAGGATCGGCAAGAGCAGGCAGGACAGGCAGAGCGTGACGAACGTCGCCAGCGTGCGGAAGACGTCGGTGAATCCGGCGGTGGCGTTGACCGCGACCAGGAGCGACCAGCAGGTGACGAGCACGTAGCCTGCGAAGAGGAGGACGACGGGTGCCCCCAGCACCGACCAATCGACCCGGTCGCGCACGGGGGTGCCCAGCACGACGCCCACCGCCACGAGGAGGAAGGCCGACAGCGCCAGGAGACGCGGCACGAGCGTGACGTCGAGCGCGGCGGTGTCGACGACACAGCCGAGGCCGACGAGCAGAAAGCCGAAGAACCCGAGGAAGACGACGGGCAGGGGAGGCGGGGCATTCATGGCGAGCCGCGCGGCCCCGAGCACCGCCGGGGCCGGCGTGGAATCGACGCTCCGGTCCGTGGCGGGTTCGCGGTGCATCGCCCACGCTCGGGCATTCTGCCGGGAGTCGGGTGGATCAGGACGTGAGCGGATGCGTGGAGACCACGAGCGGCAGGCCGGCGGTGTCGGGCGTCGATCGGCTGCCGGCGGAGAGCGGCCGTGCCGCCGAGAAGCGGCCCGTCCACACCATGCCCGCCGCGCGGCGGACGCGGTCCCGCAGGCCGATGGCGAGGCACTTTGACGCGATGGCGGCGAACCGCAGCCACACGCTGATGACCACGAGCTCCATCAGGCCGGCCGGATACTGGTGGCGGAAGTGCTTCTTGTAAAAGCGGACCATGCCCTTGTGCTTGTGCCACTCCACGAAGACCGGACGCTCCCGGCTGCAGCCGCCCTTGAAGTGGACGATCGGCGCGTCGGGCACGAACAGGATCTGCCAGCCGCGGCCGCGGGCCCGCATGCAGAGATCGAGGTCCTCGCAGTGCAGAAAGTACCCTTCGTCCATGAGCCCGATCTCCGCGATGGCCTCGCGTGAGACGAGCATGCAGGCGCCGGAGATCGCCTCGACGGGCAGCGGGGCCGCCGGCAGCGGCTGCTCGTGGAGATGGAAATCGTCGAACAGCTTCGGCCAGCGTCGCGACAGCCGCGCCAGGCCGAAGGCCCGCACGAACGACCGCCACGGCGTGGGCACCGCGCGGCGGCCCCCGCCCTGTTCCCGGCCGTCGGCATAGGTGAGCAGGCCGCCTACCATCGCGGTGCGGGGCTGCCGTCCGATCGCCGCACACAGCCGCGCGAGCGACCCGGGGCCCGGCACGCAGTCGGGATTGAGCAGCAGCACCAGCGGCTGGGTGGCCCGCCGTGCCCCCAGGTTGCAGCCGACGGCGAAGCCGCGATTCTCCGCCGCGCGGATCACGTGCAGCCGGGGCTGCGCACCGAGCCGCGCGAGCACCGGCTCGAACCGCCTGGGGTCCGAGGCGTTGTCGACGAGCACCACTTCGGCGGCCTGGGCCAACGCCGACCGCAGGCAGTCGAAGAGCAGCCAGCCGGCGTTGTGGTTGACGATCACGACCGTGACGGGCGACCGCCGGCCGGCCGCATCCGCCGGCGAAACAGGCTCTTGTCCAGCGCCCGCCAGATCGCGGCGAGCGACGCCCGTCTTTGCGCCTGCACGATCTGTCGCTTCTGCCAGCATGTTCGCAGCCCGCACACCGCCCGCCACTTGGCTGCCGCCATCGCGCGGAACCGGCCGCGGGGCAGGGCAGTCATCAAACTGAAGATAGTCTGGAGAAGATGGGCGGGCAAAAAAACGGCCAGCAGGGGAGCCGGCATGTTTTTGAAGAAGCACCAGACCAGGTTTCGATGGCCGTAAAAGACGGCAAAATCATCACCAACGGTCCGGGCAGACGCCCCGCCGACGTGCCGGACGACCGCGGTGGACACGTAGCGTGCCCGGTGTCCCGCCAGCCGCAGTCGGAACCCCAGGTCGACGTCCTCGAAATAGCAGAAGAAGTCCTCGTCGAAGCCGCCGACCGCGTCGAACGCGTCCTTCCGATAGAGGGCCGCGGCGGCACACGGGGAGAAGATTTCCGCGTCATGCTCGTCGGCCGCGGTCGGCGGACAGCCGTGCCCGGCCCGCCACGACAGGCCGCTGACGTGGTAGATGTCTCCCACCCCGTCGAGCAGATCGGGGCTGGCGTCGAGCACCTGCCGGGAGCCGAACGCCGCGGCTTCGGGGTGGCGGCGGGCGGCGTCGAGCAGGGCGGCCAGCCAGCCCTGTTCGGGGAAGGCATCGGGGTTCAAGACCGCGACGAACTCGAGCCCCGGCAGTTCGGCGGCGACCAGCGCGACCGCGCGGTTGTTGGCCGCGGCGAACCCGAGATTGGCCTCTGCCAGATGGAACACGGTCCGTCCGGCCAGGCGGTCGTCCTGCCGGGCGACCTGGCGTGCTGCGGCGATCGATCCGTCGTCGCTGCCGTTGTCGAACACCACGATCCGCGCGGGCAGCGGCTGCTGGGCGGCCAGGCTCGACAGGCATCGCGCGAGGTGTCCGCCGGCGTTGCGATTCACGACGATGACGGCGACGGAGTCGGCGACGCGGTCGCTCATGCGTCCGGCCTCACGCCCGCGAGGCAGAGGGCGGGCCGGCGGCCGTGGCCACGGACCAGTGCAGGCCGGCGGCGTCCTTGGCAGAGAGGATCGGCGGGTCGGCGAGCGGCCAGCGGATGCCGAGCGAAGGATCGTTCCAGATGATGCAGCGCTCGTGGCTCGGCGCGTAGTAATCGGTGGTCTTGTAGAGGAATTCGGCGGTCTCGGAGAGCACGAGAAACCCGTGGGCCAGCCCCGGCGGAACCCAGAGCTGCTTCTTGTTGTCGGCGGTCAGTTCCACGCCCGTCCAGCGGCCGAACGTGGCGGAGCCGGGGCGGATGTCGACGGCCACGTCGAACACGGCGCCCGCCACCACCCGCACGAGCTTCCCCTGCGGCTGCTCCACCTGGTAGTGCAGCCCGCGCAGCACGCCGCGACCGCTGCGGCTGTGGTTGTCCTGCACGAACCGCACCGGATGGCCGATCGCCGCCTCGAACACCCGGTGGTTGAAGCTCTCGAAAAAGAAGCCGCGGCTGTCTCCGAACACCTTCGGCTCCAAGAGCAGCACGTCGGGGATGTCGGTCGGGGTGACGTTCATGCAGGTTGTTTCGCCGCGTCAGGGAACTCAGTAGATCTTGTCCTGCATGATGTCGAGCAGGTATTCGCCGTAGCCGCTCTTGCGGCAGGCCGTGGCGACCGCGGTGAGCTTGGCGTCGTCGATCCAGCCATTCCGCCAGGCGATCTCCTCGGGGCAGCAGATCTTCAGGCCCTGCCGCTTCTCGAGCGACTGGATGAACTGCCCGGCCTCGAGCAAGCTGTCGTGCGTGCCGGTATCGAGCCAGGCGTCGCCGCGGCCCAGGATCTCGACGTGGAGCTGTCCCTGGTCGAGATAGACCCGGTTGACGTCGGTGATCTCGAGTTCACCCCGGGCCGATGGCCTGATGTTTCGGGCGATCTCCACCACCTGCCGGTCGTAGAAATACAGCCCCGTGACGGCGTAGCGGCTCCGCGGCTGCGGCGGCTTTTCTTCGAGCGTCTTGGCCCGGCCGGCCGCGTCGAATTCGACCACGCCATACCGCTGCGGATCGGCCACGGCATAGGCGAACACCGTCGCGCCGTCCGGCTGGGCATCGGCGGACCTGAGCCGGTCGGCCAGCCCATGTCCGTAGAAGATGTTGTCGCCGAGCACGAGCACCGACGGACTGTCCCCCACGAAGTCGGCGCCGATGATGAACGCCTGCGCCAGGCCTTCGGGCCGCGGCTGGACGGCGTACTCGAGCCGCATGCCCCAGTCCCGGCCGTCGCCGAGCAGGTCGCGAAACCGCGGCGTGTCGTCGGGTGTCGAGATGACGAGCACGTCCCGCACTCCCGCCAGCATGAGCACGCTGAGCGGGTAGTAGATCATCGGCTTGTCGTAGACCGGCAGGAGTTGCTTCGAGACGGTCCTGGTCACGGGGTGAAGCCGGGTGCCCGAGCCACCGGCGAGAACGATCCCTTTGCGGTTCATGTGGTCACGGTTCGGGGAAGGAAGGAGACGACGATCCCCCCAACGCTACTGGATGCCGGACCGGACGTGCAAGCAGGCAGACGGCCGCCCGGCCGTGCGACTCGGGCGGCGGATCGGCGGCTGTCTCGAGGCCGGGGTTTGAGGATATGATGGCGGATTCGCCCCGGGTGAGGTTCGGTTCCGCGCGACCGATGCCCTCACCCTTTGGAGCCGAGCCATGCACGAGTCCTCCACCACGCACCTCTCCACGCACCTCTCCTTGATCCGACAACTCCGGTTCTGCGCGGGCCATCGCCTCCATCGCCACGAGAGCAAGTGCGCCTTCTTCCACGGCCACAACTACCGGGTCGACATCGAGGTGGTGGCGGCGGCGGGGGGCAGCGAGGTCGACGCCGTCGGCCGGATCGTCGACTTTTCGCTGATCAAGCAGCGGATGCTCGCCTGGCTCGACGCCAACTGGGACCACGCCTTTCTCGTCTTCGAGGAGGATGCAAACGCACTGGCGGCGATCCGCATGGTCGAGCCCACGAAGTATTTCGTGATGCCCTGGAATCCCACCGCCGAGAACATGGCCCGCTACCTGCTCGAAGTCGTGGCGCCGAGCGTGCTTGGCGACCTCGGCGTGGTGGCGCGGAAGGTGGCGGTCTGGGAGACCGACGAGTCCTGCGCCGTCGCGGCGCTGGCGGGTGATCCGGCGGAACTCCCCGTGGAGCTGGCGGCGGCCGTGCTGATCGACGGCAGGTGAGGGGACGTGTCATGAGCTATCCAGCAGCGTTTCCCGCGACCAGGCTCCGCCGCAATCGCCAGCACCCTTGGCTGCGGCGGATGCTTGCCGAGACGAACCTCTCGGCCGCCGACCTGATCTGGCCGCTCTTCGTTCACGACCACGAGGCGAGCCTGCCGGTGCCGAGCATGCCGGGCGTGGAACGGCTCTCGATCGACGGCATCGTCAGGGCCGCCGACGAGGCCGTCAGGCTCGGCATCCCGGCGATCGCGCTCTTTCCGGTGGTGGAATCGCGGCTCAAGTCGGACGACGCGGCGCACGCGACCGACGCTGAAAACCTCGTCTGTCGCACGGTGCGGGCGCTTCGCCGGCAGCTGGGCGACGCGATCGGCGTGATCTGCGACGTCGCGCTCGATCCCTACACGAGCCACGGCCACGACGGCCTCTTGCGGGACGGCCGGATCCTCAACGACGAGACGGTCGAGGTGCTCTGTCGGCAGGCGGTGGTGCTCGCCCACGCGGGCTGCGGGATCGTGGCCCCCTCCGACATGATGGACGGGCGGGTGGGGGCGATCCGGCGGGCGCTCGACGCCGCCGGTCGGCAGGACGTCTGCATCCTGTCCTATGCCGCGAAGTATGCCTCCGCCTTCTACGGCCCCTTTCGCGACGCCCTGGGCAGCGCGGGGGCGCTCGGCACGGCCGACAAGAAGACCTACCAGATGGATCCCGCCAACGGCGACGAGGCGCTGCGGGAGGTGGCCCTCGACCTCGCCGAGGGGGCCGACATGGTGATGGTGAAGCCGGCGGGGGTTTCGCTCGACGTCATCCACCGCGTGAAGCAGGCGTTCGGCGTGCCGACCCTCGCCTACCAGGTGAGCGGCGAATACGCGATGATCCGGGCCGCGGCGGCCAACGGCTGGCTCGACGGCGAGAAGGCCGCCCGCGAAAGCCTCTTGGTCATCAAGCGGGCCGGGGCGGATGCCATCCTCACCTACTTCGCCCCCCAGATCGCCGCCGAGTTGGGCCAGCCCTGAGGAGTTGCAGGACGGCGCGTCGGAAGCCCGCAGCTGCGGCGGCGATCATCCTCGCGGTGGGCCGAACTGCCCGCGGCGGTCAGAGCAGCCGGGCGCGGCGCAGCAACCACACCAACACCGACGTGATCAAACCGGAGACCCCCCAGAAATACAGATAGCCGTAGCGCCAGTTCATCTCCGGAATGACGGTGAAGTTCATGCCGTAGACCCCGCAGAGGAAGGTGAGGGGCAGGAAGATCGTGCTGACAACCGCCAGCCGGTTCATGGTCTGGTTGGTCCGGTGCGACATCACCGTGAGCGAGATTTGCAGGGCGCTTTCGAGGATCTCCCGGTTCGTGGCAATGTCGGCGAGCAGCCGCTCCAGGCTCTGGATCATCATCTCGAGGAACGTGAGCGTGGCCTCACTGACGAGCGTCGTCTTGCGCGAGACGAGTTCCTCGAGCACACGTCGACCGGTGAGTGCCCGCGATCGCAGCGTGAGGAGCCGGCGGGACACATCGCCAAGGCGGCCGAGTGCCTGTTCATCGGCGGTGTCGCGGAGTGCCAGCCTGGTCGCCTCGACCTCGTCTTCCAGTCGACTC
>JBIIYN010000166.1:0-8616 GCA_044346795.1 Pirellulales bacterium | reverse complement strand
GAACGCGTTCCAAACGCAAAAGGCGACGCTGCCGCCGAGCCGCCGCAGCGAGCGGAGCGTATCCGCCCCGCCCGGTTTTCTGTAAGGTTACGGCCTCCCCCGGCGAGGCCCTCCCATGACCCAACCGCTGACCGTGCCCCCCGGACGCGACATCCGGCTGGCCGACTTCGACCCCGATTTTCACGAGGGTCTCGACCGCGCCGACGCGGAGGCCGAGACGGGAAAACACTGCGACAAGCTGGACGAGCTGGCCTACCGGCTGTTCGCGGAGGCCAGGCGGGCGGTGGTCGTCGTGCTGCAGGGGATCGACACCTCCGGCAAGGACGGCACGATCCGCATGATCGCCGGCGGCGTGAGCCCGCAGTGCCTCGACGTGAAGAGCTTCAAGGCGCCCAGCGCCCTCGAACTGTCGCACGATTTCCTCTGGCGGGTGCACGCGGCCGTGCCGGCCCATGGCAGGATCGGCATCTTCAATCGGTCCCACTACGAGGACGTGGTGGTGGTGCGCGTCCGCAAGCTCGTGCCGAAGGATGTCTGGAAGGAACGCTATGCCCAGATCAACGCCTTCGAGAAGCTGCTCAGCGACGGCAACGTCACCTTCGTGAAGTGCTTTCTCCACATCAGCAACAAGGAGCAGCGGCAGCGGCTCGAAGACCGCCTCCGCGACCCCAGGAAGCAGTGGAAACTGGGGCCGAGCGACCTCGAGGACCGGCGGCTCTGGAACGAATTCCAAAAGGCCTATGACGACGCGCTCACGCAGTGCAACACGGAGCACGCCCCCTGGTACATCGTGCCGGCCGACAAGAAGTGGTATCGGAACCTCGTGGTGGCCAGGCTGCTGCGGGCCACGCTCGAGCGGCTCGATCCACGGTTCCCCCCCTTTGATTCGAGCCTGCTCTCCAAACTCGACTGAGGTTTTTCGCCGCCATGAACGGACTCCACCCCCTGCTCGATCTCGATGCCTGCCGTCTCCGCCAGGAACGGCTACGACGCCGCATGCAAGAGCGTTCGCTCGATGCGGTCATTCTCGTGGCGGCCGAGCACGTGCAGTACTTCACCGGCCACCGCTGGGATTTCCGGTTCGCGCCCGCGGTGGCCATGCTGATCACCGGCGAGACGCTGCTGGTCTGCCCCGACAAGCCCGTGGCGTTGGAGCAGGCCGCCGCCAGCGAGGTGCGGACGTACGCCGCGAAGCGCCGTTCCACGCTCCGCAACGACCAGCCCGAGGCCTCCTCGGCGGTGCTCGGCGACTGGCTCGGCACGCGCGGCCGGCTGGCCCGCGTCGGCGTGGAGTTTTCCAGCTGCCCGCCGCACGTCACCCGGCTCCTCGCCGACGCCGACGTGGTCGACGTCGACCCGGATCTGCTGTCGCTGCGGCGGCGGAAAGATCCGGACGAACTGTCCGTCTTGCGGCGGGCGATCGCCGCGACGGGGGCGATGTACGAGGTGGCGCGGCAGCGAATCAGGCCGGGTGTTTCCGAGCTGGAGATCTTCTCCGCCCTCCAGGCGGCGGCCGTGGACGAGTGTGGGGAGATGCTCACCGCTACCGGCAACGACTATGCGTGTGGTGTCCGTGGCGGCCCGCCCCGCCAGCGGATCTGCCAAGCCGGCGAACTCTACATCCTCGACCTCGGGCCGGCCTATCGCGGCTATTTCAGTGACAACGCCCGCACGATCGCCGTGGACGGCCGCCCCACCGACGCCCAACTCGCGGCCTGGCGGCATGTCTGCGAGGCGCTGGCCTTGGTCGAGCGGCGGGCGCGGCCGGGCGTGCGGTGCCGTGATATCTACGAGGAGGTGAGGCAGTGGCTGGCCACGGCCCCCTTCGGCAGCTGGTCGAGCCACCTGGGGCATGGCATCGGGCTCTTTCCGCACGAGACCCCCCACCTCAATCCCGAGTGGGACGATGTCCTCGAGGATGGGGACGTGATCGCGGTCGAGCCGGCCCTTTACGATGCCGCCGGGAGCGCGGGCTCGAATTCCGCCCTGCGGTGCGGCATGAGAATCGAAAACAACTACCTGGTCACCGCGGCGGGCCTGGAACCGCTCAGCCCGTTTCCGCTCGATCTGGCGTCGGCCTGACGCTGGGGTGCCTTGCCCGGGGCCGCGTTGGTGCGATCCTTCGCGACCGTCGGTCCGGCGGCCGTGGCAGGTCGCTTTTCGGCGGCCCCCGGCCGGGCGGCCGGGCGTTTCTGGGCCTCGGCGTGCCGGGTCTCAGCCCGCGGAGCTTCAGCCCGCTTGGTGCCAAACGGCCAGAGCACGGGCGGTGTCACCGCCGGCCGCGGCGGCGGTGTGACGGGCTCCTGCTGATCGACCCGCACGGCCGCGACGGCCATGTTTTCTCCGCTCCCCGCCCGGTCTGGGGCGACGCGGGCATCCGGCCGGGCCACGTCACGGGGCTGGACGGTGGCTGTGGCGGAGGACGAGTCCGCGATGATCGGGAGGTTGGCCGCGGCGATCCGTTCCGCCAGCGGGCGGCGACCGGTGGCGGCCGAGGTGCGACTCGACTGTGCCACGATCGCGTAGGTCTCTCCGCCCCGCGCGGACAAGCCGCAGAAACTGGCCAACGCGGTCAGGCATCCGATCAGGGTGGCCTCGGCCAGACGCGAGCGCGACATGCTATCGATCCCTTCTGCGAGCGGGAAGCAAACGGGAGGAACCATTCCGGTCCGGCATGCGATTCGGAAATTCGACCTGCATGGTGGTATCGGTCGTGCGCCCCCCCAAGCTTGTGCCGCCCGGTCGCCGGCCCCGTCGCCAGCGGCCTTTCGCCGGCTTTGGCAAACGACGGCCTGATCGCATACATTCCCAGTCTCGTCGCCCGGTTCGCCGGCCTTTCCCAGCCTGCCTTCCCACCTCTCGAGAGCGGAGCACTCAGCATGTCGGTCGCCCAGGTCGCCCAGGATGCACCCTTCCACATCACCCGCTGGCAGGCGCTGGCCTCCCGCGTCCTCGACGGTGGCACGCTCGACCGGGGCGATGCCCGGGCGATCCTGGAATCCTCCGACGTCGAGTTGCTCGACCTGCTGGCCGCCGCCTGGCGGGTGCGGCACCACCACTTCGGCAACACCGTGCAGCTCTTCTTTCTCATGAATGCCAAGAGCGGCCTGTGCCCGGAGGACTGCGGCTACTGTTCCCAGTCGAAGGTCTCCGAGGCCGACATTCCCCGCTACAACCTGCTCTCCGCCCCCAAGCTGCTGGAGGCCGCCAAGCTCGCGGCCGAGCGGCAGTCGAAGACCTTCTGCATCGTGATCTCCGCCCGCGGCCCCTCGGAACGGGAGATCGACTTCGTCTGCACGATCGTGCCCGAGATCAAGAGGCAGTACGACCTCAACATCTGCGCCTGCCTGGGCCTCCTGTCGCCCGAACAGGCCCGGCGGCTCGCGGCCGCCGGTGTCGACAAGGTGAACCACAACCTCAACACGAGCGAGCGTTTCTACGGCGAGATCTGCACCACGCACACCTACGGTGACCGCATCGCGACGCTGGCGGCCTGCCGGGCCGCCGGCCTGCAGCTCTGCAGCGGCGGCATCATGGGGATGGGGGAGACCCACGACGACCTCATCGACATGGCGCTCGAACTGCGGAGCCTCGGCGTGGAGTCGATCCCGCTCAACTTTCTGAACGCCATCGACGGCACGCCGCTGGAGGGGAACAACCGGGTCAGCCCCCGCGACTGCCTCCGCGGTCTGGCGATGATGCGACTGCTGAACCCTGCCGCCGAGATCCGCATCGCGGGCGGCCGCGAACTCCACCTCGGCACCCTGCAGCCGCTGGGGCTCTACGCCGCCAACTCGATGTTCGTGGGCGACTACCTCACCACGAAGGGCCAGCTGCCGGAGGCCGACTACCGCATGATCGAGGAGATGGGGTTCGTGATCACCCGCGGCGCCGAATCGGCCGAGCCGCTGCCCGCCCTGGCATGACGGCGGCTGGGGTCAGCTGCCGAGGCTCATGAGGAGTTCCGACATTTCGCCGGCGGCGTGGGCGTTGCCCTGGCGGCGGGCCTCCTCGATGCCCTCGCGGAGCACGCCGCGGGCCTCTTCGATCCGCGCGCGGGCCACGAGGTGCTGGGCGGCCATCTGGAACGCGGGCACGTAGGGGGCCGCCCCGCGGGCGAGCGACTCGAGGATCTCGAGCCCCGCCTCCCATTCCCCCGCGGCCTCCAGCTCCAGCGCGAGGCTGTAGCGCAGGAACACGTCGTCCGGATCGTCCCGCAGCATGGCTTCGATTTTCGTGCGCCGGCTGGTCGGGCCGGACGGGGAGGGCTGGCCTGTCATGGCTGGCTCGCTGGCTGGGTGGGGTCGATCCGCGACACCGTGCGGGCCTCGCGGCCGTGCGTCACGATGATCGCCCGGTCCGAGAGGCAGATGACGGCCCGGGCTCCCGGCAGCCGGGCCACGCAGACGGCGCTCGCCGCCTGCCTGCCGTCGCGGAAGACGGCGTCGATCCGCCAGAGACCCTCGGGCTGCGCTGCTGGTTGGTTCTCGGAGTCACCGCCGACCACCCAGAGCGTGCCATCGGTGCGGCAGTAGGCGGCGTCGCGAATCCGGGGCAGAGAGGTGTCGAGGTGGAGCAGACGCCGCGGATCGGGAGGCAGATAGAACGAGACGAAGACGCCCGCCCGTTCCGCGGCGGCATCGGCCGCGAAGAGCACGAATTCCTCCGCCGGACTGATGGTGGCCACGGCGGGCCGCAGGCCGGCGGGAAGGCTCGGGCAGGAGCGGGCCGACAGGCCGCCGATCCGCGAACCGGCGATGGGAGCCCGCATCACCGCGGGGAAAGGGGCCGGCAGGCCGACGACGCCGAGCCAGTCGCGGGAGGGGCTGACCGCGAGGCACGGCGGCCCGTCTCCGGATGGCCCGCGTGCTGACGTTTGGGCCGCGGGCCGCGTTGCGCCGGCATCGGCCGCGGCCTTGCCGATCGTCACGGTTTGCGCCGGCTTGTCGTGATCGGCGGCCGTGTCGGGCTGGATGCGGTGCGTCTGCAGGGACCAGCCGTCGCGGGTGCGGCACAAGACCGCCAGCATGCTCGTGTCGATGCAACCGATCGCGACGGGGCCACCGCCGGCGCCACCCCCGTCGCGGGGCGTCACGGCCCGGCGGCGCTTCGTGGGCTCGAACGGGTCGATCGCCACCACCTCGCCACGTGCCTCGTCGAGCACGTAGAGCATCTGGCCGTTCGCCGGCGCCGCCAGGTCGCCGGCCGCCGGCATGTCGGTGATCAGATCGGCCCGCCGGGCATCAGCCGCCGCCGCCGTGGCCAGGCACGCCGAGCAGCCCAAGCCCACCGCCAGCGAGGCCGCCACGCCGCGGGTGAACCGCCGACCCGGTCGCCGCCTCGGGCGACCCGGTCGCCACCCTGAAAGCGTCCCCATGACGGTCTCACTTCCCCGCCGGAATGTCGTGGGCCGCCTCCCAGGCGGCGATCTTGTCGGCGTGCTGGAGCGAAAGGCCGATGTCGTCGAGGCCCTCGAGGAGGCACTTTCGTCGAAACGGATCGACCGTGAACGTGCGGCTGAATCCGGCCGCGTCGGCCACGGTGCCGGCCCCGAGGTCGACGTCGAGCCGATATGGTCGGCCCCCCGATTCGGCCGCCGCCGCCCGGCGGAAAAGCTCGTCGACATCCTCCTCGGTGAGGCGGATCGGGAGCATGCCGTTCTGGAAGCAGTTGTTGAAGAAGATGTCGGCGAAGGTCGGCGCGATCACCACCTTGAAGCCGTAATCGGCGAGCGCCCAGGGGGCATGTTCGCGGCTCGAACCACAGCCGAAGTTCCGCCGGGCCAACAGCACGCTCGCGCCCGCGACCAGGGGCTGGTTGAGTTCGAATTCCGGGTTCGGCCGGCCGTCGGCGAGGAACCGCCAGTCGAAGAAGAGGAACTGGCCGAAGCCGGTCCGTTCGATCCGCTTGAGGAATTGCTTGGGGATGATCTGGTCGGTGTCGACGTTGGCCCGGTCGAGTCGGGCCACGATCCCGGCGTGGGTGATGAAGGGTTGCATGGGGTGGCGGCGTCGCTCAGCGATAGTTCCAGTGGCGGATGTCGGTGAAGTGCCCGGTAACGGCGGCCGCGGCGGCCATGGCAGGCGACACGAGGTGCGTGCGGCCCCCCTTGCCCTGCCGGCCTTCGAAGTTGCGGTTGCTCGTGGAGGCGCAGCGCTGGCCGGGCGCGAGCGTGTCGGGGTTCATGCCCAGGCACATGCTGCACCCGGCTTCCCGCCATTCGAAACCGGCGTCCCGGAATACGCGGTCGAGCCCCTCCTGCTCCGCCTGCCGCTTCACGCGGCCACTGCCGGGCACCACCATCGCGTGCACGTTCGCAGCCACGCGGTAGCCGCGCACGACGCTGGCCGCGGCCCGCAGGTCTTCGATCCGGCTGTTCGTGCAGGAGCCGATGAAGACGCGGTCGAGCGGGATGTCGACGATCTTCGTGCCCCCCGTCAGGCCCATGTAGTCGAGTGCGCGGCTGCCGCTCTCGCGTTCATTGGGATCGCGGAACGTCGAGGGATCGGGCACGGTGGCGTCGATCCCGACCACCTGGGCCGGATTGGTGCCCCATGTCACCTGCGGCACGACGTCTTCTCCCCGGAACATCTCGACGCGGTCGAACGCCGCCCCCGCGTCGCCCGCGAAACGCTCCCACTGCGTCACGGCCCGGTCGAAATCCCGCGGCGCGTAGTCGCGGCCCCGCAGGTAGTCGAAGGTGGTCTGATCGGGGGCGATCATGCCGGCCCGGGCGCCGGCCTCGATCGACATGTTGCAGACGGTCATCCGCTCCTCCATGCCGAGCCGACGGATGCAGGGGCCCGTGTATTCGATCACGTGTCCCGTGCCCCCTTCGGTGGAGAGCCTGCCGATCAGGAAGAGCACGAGGTCCTTCGCCGTGACCCCGGCGTGGAGCGTGCCCTCGACCCGCAGTTCGAGCGACTTGGGCTTGGCCTGCCGCAGCGTCTGCGTGGCGAGCACGTGCTCCACCTCGCTCGTGCCGATGCCGAACGCCAGAGCCCCCAGCGCGCCGTGCGTGGCGGTGTGGCTGTCGCCGCAGACGATCGTCATGCCGGGCTGGGTGATGCCCAGTTCCGGGCCGATCACGTGGACGATTCCCTGGTCGGCGTCCCCCAGGTCGAACAGGCGGATGCCGAACTGGCGGCAGTTGTCGCGGAGCGTGTCGATCTGTTGCTTCGACACCGGATCGGCGATCGGCAGCCGACGATCGGTGGTGGGGATGTTGTGGTCGGGGGTGGCGAAGGTCGCTTCCGGCCGCCGCACCCGGCGGCCGGCCAGCCGCAGGCCCTCGAACGCCTGGGGGCTCGTCACCTCGTGCACGAGATGGCGGTCGATGTAGAGCAGCGGCAGTTCGCCGGGCGGAGTGCAGACGACGTGGGCGTCCCAGATCTTGTCGAGCAGCGTGCGGGGCGTGGAGGGCATCGGTGGGCGTCAGGGGCGGGAAAAATGGCGTTCACATTGGACTGTCGAGTGTATCCGACTTTGGCATGGCACCGGCTACGGGGCGGCAAAAGTCTCGTCGCGTGGGCAGGATAGCCCAAAGCTCCTCGAGCTTTCGCCGACCCCTTCGCCTCCCTCTCCTGGGCTGCCAAGGCGTCGCTCCAGCTCTTGCGGCGGTCTACTGTAGCGGAGAGCCGGGGGCGGCGGAAGTTCGCGGGGGCTGGCTCAAACCGGGGCAGCGCGGGATTCGGGAACAGCCTGTCAAGGCACAGGCTGAAGCCTCACGCGGCGCGTTTTTGCACGGCCTTCGCGGCCAGTTCGTCCACGCGGGCCTTCGGGACGGCCGTCCACGCGCCGCCGCCGCCCGTCCGCGACTCGGCGAAGATCGCCGTCTGGGGGGTGACGATCCGCCGGATGAAGAACCAGCAGCGATCGACGTAGCGCGGGTCGTTGTCGGCCGAGATCAGCACGAGGTCGAACGAGCCGAGATGGTTGCAGAGCTTCGACAACGACGTGTCGACGTTGCCCGGCACGAGTTGCACGCGGGCCAGGCCATGCAGCCGTTGGTGAGCCTGCTTGAGCGTCACGCCCGGCGGGTCGTCCGGCAGGCGGCCCTCGAAGCGGTCGAGCCCCACGTAGTGCACCTCGTTGCCGGGGTGCACCGCCCGCACGAGCCCGAGCAGCCGCTCCGTCCGCGTGAGCGTGCCCAGCCCCAGTTCGATGATCCGCTTCGGGGCCGATTTCAGGGCATGCCGGTAGAGCGGCCGCTCCTTTGCCGGCTGCGAGAACCTGGTCAGCCACAGTCTCTGCAACAGGCCGTACTTCGCCATCGCTGCCGCCCCTCCGCCCCGTTGACATCCGTCGGCCGGCGCCCATCCGCCGGCCAGAGGAGGAGTCGGCCAGCGGGGGCAGGTCGCTGGAGCCCGAGCCGGGGGGCCGTCACACCTTGCCGGGCCGCTCGGCTTCCGAGCTGACGCACGAGCGACGGGGCCTACCTGCTCTTGATCTTCGCGAGGGCCTCGGCCGCGGCCGCCCGCACCGTCCGGGCCGCATCCTCCTCGGAGACGAGTTCCAGGATCGGAATCGCGGACGCGGCGGCCGGGCCGATGTCGCCAAGGGCGACGACAGCCTCCAACCGCACGATTTCCTGCTCGGCGCGGGCCGCCTTGCGGA
>JBIIYN010000008.1:0-25969 GCA_044346795.1 Pirellulales bacterium | reverse complement strand
GGTTCGTGCGGAAGACCGGCGGCGGCATCCAACACGATGTCGCGGCCGCCGGCGTCGGCGTGGCTCGGCGTCTGCATCGGCGTTCTCCCGACCGAGCGGCGCGACTCTCACCGGGCGGCCGGTGACGCGACTCCGGCCACCGACTTCCGGCATGCCTGGATGCGTCGATCCCGAAGTCGCCCGATCCGGCGGGACAGGGTGTGGCCGATGCGGGTGGTGGCCCGGTCGACAGCCGCCGTCCACTCGGAGTCGGCGACGGTCGCCATGATTACCCCGCACCCTTGCACCTTGGCCAGGATGCGGCACTCCTTGTCGATGCCCCCCTTCGGCCCGTTGTTGTCCTGCAGGAACACTATCACCCGTTCGACCCGGTCGCCGAAGCGGACGAGGGCGAACCGTAGACGTCGCTCGATGTGGTCGAGGAGGGTTGCGGGATACGTCGCGCCCTGGGCCTTGAGAAGCCACTTCATGGATCGTCCTCCAGTGGGTTCGTGGTTTGTGACAGACGATCCTATTCTTCGCCTCCCGCCATGAAGCGACACCCTCGAATCTCTCTGTCCAACACATCGAAAATTCCTATGATTGGTGAGCACCCGGGAGCACGCCATGCACTGGCTCAACTACCACCACCTCCTCTATTTCTGGACGGCCGCGCGGGAAGGCAGCATCACGCGGGCCTGTCGCGTCCTCCATCTCACACAGCCGACGGTGAGCGGGCAGATTCGCGAGCTCGAGCGCGCCCTCAAGGCCCGGCTCTTCGAGCGGTCCGGCAGGTCGATCGCGCTCACCGACACGGGCCGGCTCGTCTATCGCTACGCCGACGAGATTTTCGCACTGGGACGCGACTTACAGGATGCGCTGCACGACCGCCCGCGCGGCCAGCCTTTGCGCTTCGCCGTGGGCGTGGCGGACACGCTGCCCAAGGTTCTCGTCCATCGTCTGCTCGCGCCGGCCGCGGCGCTCCGCGAGGAGGTGCGGATCACGTGCATCGACGGACAACCCGATCGCCTGCTGGCTGACTTGGCGCTGCACGAATTGGATCTCGTCATCAGCGACTATCCGTCGCAGCCAAGGCCTGGACTGAAGTTCTTCAATCACGTGCTTGGCGAATGTGGGGTCAGTTTCTGTGCCACGCCGGCGCTCGCCAAACGACATCGGCGTGACTTCCCTCGCTCGTTGTCTGGGGCGCCATTTCTGCTGCCGTATGGCAACACGGTGCTCCGCCGGTCGCTCGAACAGTGGTTTGACGACAACGGCATTCGTCCCACGGTCCGTGCCGAATTCGCCGACAGCGGGCTGTTGAAGGCGTTTGGCGCCTCCGGCGACGGCCTGTTCGCCGTGCCCACCGCGGTGGAGGCCGAGGTGATTCGCGCATACGGTGTGCGCGTGATTGGCCGGGAGAAGTCGATTCGCGAACGTTTCTACGCGATCTCAGTGGAAAAACGGATCAAGCACCCGGCAGTCGCGGCAATCACGAAGGCCGCCAGAGGGATCCTGTCGGCGGAGTGACGCGGCATTCAGCGGGCGTGAAGAAGCGGGCGAAGGGACGACAGGCACTCAGACCTCGCGCCGCCACCGCAGAAGTATCGGCACCGACATCACGGGGTTTTCGCCCCGAGTCACAAGCTCAGGCCCGCCTTCACGGTTCTTGCCATCGGGAATTTCGGCACGCCGCGCGATGCCACGGCCCTCGGGCTTGCGGCGGACGATGATGCCTCCCGTACAACTCTCCGCACTCGCCCGCCAGCCCGCTCCTGCTCCCGCGAAGACATGCCCGCCCGATCCGCCGACAGGCACCGACCCGAGGCCCACTGGCGGAGTTGCTCGATCTTGTAGCCCGCAGTGACAGCCACGGGTACGACGTTCTGTGATGCCTGACGAGCGGGACGTCCAAGAGCGACGCCAGCCTGCAGCACGACTTGATCTCGGCGACGGTCCAAGCGTTTTTTGGCGATTTACCTAATAGGCTGCCAAACAGTTGCCCCTTGTGGGGACCGAGCACGCGGGGCCGCCCGAGCGCGACCCCCATTCTTTCCCGTCGAAACTGAATGCCGGAGGAGGGACTTGAACCCACACGCCCTTGCGGGCAACGGATTTTGAGTCCGCCGCGTCTGCCATTCCGCCACTCCGGCTCGTGAGGGGCGATCTGCCACCGTGAGATTACGCGCCGCCCCGGCCAAATGCCAGAGATCGGGGCATCCCCCGCGTGTCACCATGGATCCGGCTGGCAGTCGACCACTGGATTTCCCTACGCTACCCGCATGAAGACCATCGTGTTCGAGGATCGGGCGGTCGAACAACTCGGCCTCCTCGCCGCCGCTAGGCCCGCCTGCGACCTCACCATCGGCTGCTCCACGCTCACCGATCTGCTCGGCCACTTCGGCCCCGTGCACCGCACGGTGCGGCCCCACCTCGCCCGCTACCTCGCGGCCGTCGCCGGCCGCCGCGTCGCCGTGTGGGGCGGATCGACCGCGGTTCCGCCCGCCCGCCCGCCGGCGTCCTCGCACGGCGCGGTCGTGCTCGTGGTGAATGCCCGCGTCGTTCCCAGCCGCGAAAACCTGATCACGCTCCGCAGCCTGGTCGAGGCTGGGCATCGCACCGCCGTCAGACAGGGCGACGCGATCGCCGCGGCCATCCTGCACGTATCCGCCGACGGTCGCGGCGCCGATCAGGCGTGCGCGGATGCGATGCTCGCCGATGCGGCCGTCGCCGCGGACGCCATCGGCACGCTCGGGCTGCCGCCGGCCGACGCCGACCTCGAACTTTTGTCGCTGCCCCACGAGGTGGTCGGCGCGCACGAGCGGGCCATCGTCGGCGCGCTTGCCGTGCAGATCGACTCGGGCAGGTTTCGCGAGATCCGCCCCGGCCTCTTCGCCGCCGCCGAGGCGCGGATCGCCGACCAGATCGTCGTGCGGCAGGGACCGGTGGTCGTCGATGCCGCCGCCGAGATCGGGCCGTTCGTCTGCCTCGACGGCCCGATCTGGATCGCCGGCCACGCCCGGGTCAACCCGCACGCGTGGATTCGCGCCGGCACCGCCATCGGCACCGCCTGCCGGGTCGGCGGCGAGGTGGAGGCGGCCGTGATGGAGCCCTTCTCGAACAAGCCGCACGAGGGCTTTCTCGGTCACAGCCACGTCGGCAGCTGGGTGAACCTCGCCGCCGGCACCACCACAGGCAATCTCAAGACGACCTACGGTCCGGTCCGGATGCACGAGCCGACGGCCGACGGCGGCCGGGCGACGACCCACACCGGACGGCAGCTGCTCGGGGCGCTCGTGGGGGATTTCGTGAAGACCACGATCCAGACGTCGCTCCCCTGCGGCGCGCGGATCGGCGTCGCCGCGACGGTCGGGGGCCTCGTGCCCGAGTTGGTGCCGGCATTCACGAACATGGTCGTGCCGGGCGGCGAGCGCACCACCGCCGACCAGGCGGCCGTCATCCTCGAGCGGATGATGGCCCGCCGCGGGCTGGACCTGCTGCCGGCCGACCGCGAGCTGCTCGAGTCGCTGGCCGGCGCATCCGACCGCCCACCTGCATAGAATGAAACCCGTTCCCGGAGAGTCAATCCCCTTTTCGAGGCCTTCCCGTGTCGATCAAGGACGCCTACGAGAACGGCCGTTTCGGCCTCTCGTTCGAACTCTTTCCGCCCAAGTCGCCCGAATCGGAGGCGATGATGTGGCAAACCGTCGAAGACCTGATGGCCTTCGATCCCGTGCTCGTCACCTGCACCTACGGCGCCGGCGGATCGACCCGCGGCACGACGCTCGACGTGATCGAGGGCGTGCGGTCACGGCATGCCGTGCCGGTGGCCAGCCACCTCACCTGCGTGGGCAGTAGCATCGACGAACTCCGCGACTATCTCCGCGAGGCCCGCGACCGGGGCGTGGAGGCGATCGTCGCGCTGCGGGGCGATCCGCCGAAAGGGGAGATGTCGTTCACGCCCGCGGCCGGCGGCCTGCGGTATGCGTCGGAGCTCGTGGCGCTCGTCCGCGGCGAGTTCCCCGAGTTCGGCATCCTCGTGGCCGGGTATCCCGAGACGCACCAGGAGGCGGTGAGCGCCGACGCCGACCTCGAGAACCTCAAGCGGAAGTGCGAGGCCGGTGGCGACGTCGTCGTGACGCAGCTCTTCTACGACAACGCCGACTTCTTCCGCTTTCGCGACCGCTGCGCCGCGATCGGCATCACGCAGCCGATCGTGCCGGGCGTGATGCCCGTCACGAACTACGCCCAGATCCGCCGCATCGCGAGCCTCTGCAAGGCCAGGTTGCCCGACGCCTTCACGCGGGCCTTCGAGGCGGCCGGCGCCGACGATGCCGCGCAGTTCGAGGCCGGCGTCGAGTTCGCGGCGCGACAGGTGCAGGGGCTGCTCGACGGCGGCGTGCCCGGCATCCACTTCTACGTGCTCAACAAGTCGCCGGCGACGGCCCGCGTGCTGCGGCAGGTGACCGTGCGGTAGACGCCGGCAGGGCCCGAGCCGATCCCGGCGCTCGCGCTTCGGGCTTGTATGCCCCGATACAAGCCCCCCGGCGCGAGCCGGGGGATCGGCGGCGAACGACCACGTCCGGCCGACTATTTTCCGTGGCCCGACTGCCGGGGCGGCGACTCGTCGTCCATCGTGCTGATGTAGCTCCGCAGCCGCTCCAACTCGTCGCTGACGTGCCTGAGCTTGAGCATGTTCTCCACCCGCTTCACCAGCTCGACCTTGTTCACGGGCTTCGACAGAAAGTCGTCCGTGCCGGCCTCGACGGCCCGCTCGATGTCGCCGAGTTCACCGAGTGCCGTCACCATCAGGATCATGATCGGGCTGGTGGCGGGGTCCGACTTCAGCCGCTCGCAGACCTCGAAGCCGGACAGCTTCGGCATCATCACGTCCAGCAGGATCACGTGCGGGTGAAAGGAAGCCACCTTGTCGAGCGTGTCGCGGCCGTCCACCGCCGTGGCGATCTCGCAATCGAGCTCGGCGAGATAGACCTCGAGCAGCTCGCGGTTGGGCTCGTTGTCGTCGGCGATCAGCACGCGGCTGCGGGGCGCGGGGACGGGCGTCTTCGGGGAGCCGGATTTGGATGTGGGCATCGGGCGGAGGCTCGTGAGGTGTGGCGGCGCGGTCAGGGCAGCTCGAAAAGCGACTGGCTCTTCACGATCGCGTGATCCTCGGGAAACGTGTGGAACGTCTGCACGAAGAGGCCCTTGGCACGGGTTTCGACGTTGATCCAGCTGAGCGCGCCCGTCGCCAGACGGCCCGAGGCTCCGAAGTGGTGGATCAGACCCTGCTTGCGGCCGGCGGCGGCGAGTTCGCCCTGGAACGACCAGAACACCTCGGGCGCCACCCGCTCGAGCTGAAAACAGGTCTGGTACGAGCAGCCCCCGCGGCACTCCATGCGGTCGCTGCGTTCGCCCACGATCCGGTGGGAGAGCAGCCTCCGCTTCTGCGGCAACGGCTGGTTGGCGTCGGCCGCGACCTCGGTGAGCGTCAGGCCGTCTTTCCGCCAGGTCACCAGGTGGCCCGCGCTCGTGATCGCCAGGACCGCCGCATACTCGCCCCGATCGATCGTGCGGGAACAGTGGATCTCGAAGAGTTCGGGATGCAGCACCCGCCCGTAGAGCTGGAAGACCAGTTCGGCGACCTTGGGACGAGCCGAGAGCACGACACACCATTCCACGAGAGCGGCCACGCAGCCCGGCCCCGACGGCCGGCCTCGACAGGCCTGATTCCAATTCGCCGATTATAAGTGGTGGCCACGCGCCGCACCAAGCCGGACGCCAAGTCCCATTTGGGTGCGGAGCCTACGCCAGTCCGACGAGCACGTCGTAGAAGAAATGGGTGCCGGCGGCGATGCCGAAGCCCCGCAGGAGGAACAGTAGCGCGAAAAACGATCCGGCGACCGCGCGAAACGTGAAGCTGTAAAGACCGAAGGAATCGCCCAGCGGACCGATGTAGTGGGCGGCGCTGAAGAGGAGGCTCGACAGCAGGACCGCCCAGAAGCCGGCCGCGAGCGTCGAGCATCCCAGCCGCTCGAACGCCCAGACGGCGATGGGCAGGATGAGGAGCCGAAACAGCACTTCCTCGTAGAGCCCCGCCCCGCAGTAGCCGATGATCCGCGCGAGCGCGGAATGCCACACCACGCCCCCGCCCCCGGGCACCTGCAGCCATTCCCACGGGAAAAGCCCGGGTTGAAACGGCCAGAGGCTCTGCTGCAGCCTGGCGACGCCGACGAGCACCACCGCCCAGAGCACGCATTCGGCGGCCATGCCGGGCATCACCCGCAGGCTCACCCGCCAGCGGTCGTGGGCGAGGAATTGCCAGGTCAGGAGCCCCGCCAGGGTGAGCAGAGGCAGCAGAAAATACTGGCCGAAACCCACGGCGTCCAGCAGGTGGCGGAGCCAGACGTCGGCCCCGTTGCGGGGCGAACCGCGGCCCATCACGAGCACGCCCCCCTCGTAGGCCAGCACGAGCGGCAGCGTGAAGACGAGGCTCGTCAGCGGCGTGCGGGAGAGCTGCCAGTAGCCGTCGTCCGTCGTGCCAACTGCATGCCGATCGCCCGAATCCGCTGCATCCGCCGCCAGTTCGTCAGGAAGGGGTCCTCCGAGCGGCAGGCCGTCAGGGAACAGGGCCTCATGCAGCGCATCCCCGGTTCTCGGGCCGGAGGCCGCGGAGAATCCCCCGTCTTCGCGATCGCCGTCGGCGGCGTCGGGTGAAAATCGCGCCATGCGTTCCTCGTTCGCGGTCGACTTCGTGGCATTGGATTTCATGCCGCTCCGCGGCTGATCGGGCCATGGAGGGCTTTTGCCACGGATGATCAGCATAGCTCAGCGTCAAGGGAACGGTTTCGACAATGCTTGCACTGCTGGCAAAAATTTTTTTGGTGTGAAACAGAGCCCGCGGAAGCCGTTTCGCGTCGACCATCTCCTCGTGAGAGACGCACGCCGTCGCGCGTCCTTGACATCCGCCATCGGCTTCACAGAATGACCCCCCATCGGGTGCAGGCGAGCGGCAGACATGAAGGTCGCGTCGACGCATGCTGCCCGAGGCAGTGCGACGCACACCCGGCGAACAATCGTCTCGAAAATCTCGGGGGCGGCGACTGGAGGGAGCGACAGTCGGCGACTTTGGTCGTGGCCTGGATGTCCCCCCGGTTTCGAGCGATGGCGAGGGTGGTGCGCGACGTCCGCTTGCCGCGGGGTTTCCGGCCGGATTTTCGGGCCGGTGCCCTGCGGTCGCGGGCTCGGACGGCGTCGCAGCGTTTTTCCGGCAGGCGGGCGGGCGGATAGAATCGGGTCGCTTCGCCTCCGGGTATGAAACGCTATGGCACGATGCCTTGTCGGATGTGGGTCCAACGTCGGCAACCGGCGTGATTATCTCGATCGGGCACTCGAGCTGTTGCGGTTCATGCCCGGCGTCACGCTGGAGAGCGTCAGCCGCTACCGCGACACCCGGCCGATCGGCGGCCCCCCTGGGCAGCCCTCGTTTCTCAACGCCGCCTGCCTGCTCGACACGGAACTCGCGCCGCACGACGTGCTCGGCATGCTGGCGGCGGTGGAAAACACGCTCCATCGCGAGCGCGGCGAACGGTGGGGGCCGCGGACGGTCGACCTCGACCTGCTCTTGTACGAGGACGTCGTCCTCGACACCGAACGGCTGACGCTGCCCCACCCGCGGATGGCCACCCGGCGGTTCGTGCTCGAGCCCTGCGTCGAGATCGCGGCCGATTTCGTGCACCCGCTGGCGGACTGCCGGCTCGATTGCCTGCTCGAAAACATCTCGCGTGCCCACCCGCACGTCGCGGTGGTGGGCGTGCCGGGGTCGGGGGCCGACCTCGTCGCGGCGGCGATCGCCGATGCCACGCTCGCGCGACTCGTGCACGCCCCGCCGGAATACGCGCTGGTCGGCGGGATGACGCCGCAGTCGGAGGCGTCGCGCGGCGAGCCATCGTGGCTGGGGGCGGTCGAGGCCTGTGCGAGGCCGCTGGCGGCGGCCGGGTGGCCGCGGGATCCGCATGGCACCGTGGCGGAGTACTGGCTGTCGGCGCTGCGGTTGGCCGCCGCCGACTCGCTCGCAGTCGGCCTCTCCGAGGCATTCGAGACGCGGTTCGCGAAGATCGCCGCCACGACCGTGCCGCCGCAGGTCGCCATCCTGCTGGTCGTTTCCGCGGAGGTGCTCGAGGAACGGATCGCGTTTCGTTCCCGCCAGCCGGGCGGTCACAGCGACAGCTTCGCCGATCTCCCGATCGCGGCGACGGACGGTCCAGCCCTCGGCGGAGCGACGGGCACCGCGGTGTGCGCGAACGTGGCGGAGGTGGTGGCGCGGCTGCTGCGACTGCAGGATGGGCTCGTCGCGGCGCTCCGCGGCAGGAATGCCGTCGACACGCTGCGGCCTGCGGCCGTGGTGACGATCGTGGCGGAGGATCTCGGCCAAGCCGTCGGCGAAGCTGTGGCCGCCATCGAGGCGATGGCGTGATGCAGCAGTTTGTGCACGATCCCGATCGCATGCGGGCGCTCGTCGCCGAAGCGCGGGCCGCCGGTCGGCGCGTGGGGTTCGTGCCGACGATGGGGGCGCTGCATGCCGGCCATGCGAGTCTCGTGGCCCGCGCCGCCCGCGAGTGCGACGCCGTCGCCGTCTCGATCTTCGTAAACCCGACGCAGTTCGGCCCGCAGGAGGACTTTGCGAGGTATCCGCGGACGCTCGCGGCCGATGCGGCGCTGCTCGAGCCGCACGGAGTCGCCTGGATCTACGCGCCCGAGGTGGCGGCCGTGTATCCACCGGGGGATGCCACGCGGGTCGTCGTGCGCGGACCGGCGGTGCCGTTCGAGGGAGAGCGGAGGTCGGGGCACTTCGACGGAGTGGCCACGGTGGTCTCGAGGCTGTTCCTCGCCGTGCCGGCCGACGTGGCCTACTTCGGCGCGAAGGACTGGCAGCAGACGCTCGTCGTGAAGCGGATGGTCCGCGACCTCGGCCTGCCGATCGAGATCGTCGTCTGTCCCACCGTGCGCGAGGCCGACGGCCTGGCGATGAGTTCGCGAAACGCCTATCTCTCCGCCGCGGAGCGGCCCCGCGCCGTCGGCCTGCGGGAGAGCCTCCTGCGGGCCGAGCAGCTCTGGAAGGCCGGCGCCGCGGTCGACGCGATCGAGCAGGCGATGGCCGATGCGTTGGCGGCACGTGGGATCACCATCGACTACGCGGCGGTCGTCGACCCCGAGTCGCTCGCGCCGCTCGGCGCGGGGGCCGCGCGGGCGGTGGCCCTGGTGGCCGGCCGCCTGGGCTCGACCCGGCTGATCGACAACCTGGAACTTCCCGCGCGCTGATGCTCTCCACCCTCTTCCATATTCCGACGCGGATCACCCTGGGCGGCGCGTCGCTGCCGCTGGCGGGCTTCGGGCTCCTCTTCGCGCTCTGGGCGGCCGTGGCGGTCGTGATGCTCGTGCGGACGGCCACCGCGCACGGCACGAGAGCCGCCCTGGAAACCCTGGGGCCGCCGCTGGCGATCACCGGGGCGGCGATCCTCTGGCTCCTGCCGGTGCTCGACGACGGACAGGGCGTGCCGGTGCGGGGATACGGGGCGATGCTGCTTGTGGCCGCGGCGGCCGGCACCTGGCTTTCGATCCTGCGCGGCCGACGCATGGGCTTCGATGCCGACACCATCCTGGCACTGGGCATGGAGGTGTTTCTCTGGGGCATCGTCGGCGCCCGGCTGTTCTACGTAATCGAATACCACCGTGAGTTCTTCGGCGGCGGGCGGTCGTGGCTCGAATCGCTCGCCGCCGTGCTCAATGTGGCGGCCGGTGGGCTGGTGGTGTTTGGAGCCCTCCCGACGGCGGCGCTGGCCGCCTGGCGGTTTGCCACACGCCGGGGGCTCTCGCTGCCGCGACTGGCCGATTGCATCGCCCCGGGGCTGCTCTTGGGGCTGGCCATCGGCCGGATCGGCTGCTTCCTCAACGGCTGCTGCTACGGCGGGCCTTGCGACCTGCCGTGGGCGGTCAGGTTTCCCCCGGACAGCCCGCCGTGGCTCGATCAGGCCGCACGGAACCTGCTGCCGGCCATGCCGGCCGACGGCGGCCGTCCCTGGAGCCTGCCGGTGCATCCGGCCCAGCTGTATGCGGCGGTCGATGCCCTGATTTTGGCGGTGCTGGCCTGTCTGGCCACGGGCACGCCGCTCGGGCGGCGGGACGGCCAGGTCTTCGCCCTCGTGCTGACGCTCCACCCGATTTCCCGGCTCCTGCTCGAGGCGATCCGGATCGACGAGCCGCCGGCGCTGGGCACGCCGCTGTCGATCTCGCAGCTGGTGTCGCTGGCGTTGCTCGGGCTGGCGGCGGCTCTCTGGTGGTGGACCTCCCGGCAGCCACCCCGGCCAGACCCGGAACCAGACCCTCCACCCGAGGAGGCCAGGGCGGGCGCCGGGGGCACCTCTGGATCGCCCGGGGGCGTTCGCCGGCCAGCGCCCCCGGATAGTGTCACGATCAGGTGCCGGGAGCACGGGCCGCTGGTGGTCGAAATGCCGACCGACGCCCGATTCGAGGGCCTCGGTCTCCGGGTGACCGATCATGTCGGTGACGCATTTGCCGTACCCGCCGGGAAGCGGGCGGTCGCCTTCTGCCGCTGCGGGCAGACCAAGAACCGGCCGTTCTGTGACGGCTCCCACAAAACCTGCGGTTTCCAAGCGTCGGAGCGGGCAGCCTGCGGATGCGAGGCGGATGCAGGCCGGTGAAGACTTGTCCCGGTTATGAGGGTCAGGGGAAGACTGTTGGGGGCGTAAAGTGTTCTCTGGAAAACACTTGCGTCAACCGACAGCTGTGGAAAACCGGCCTGAAGCCCCGTGAACGATATGGACTGGCCGATCAAACCCCTGTACGGTTGACGGTCTGCGACGCGGCAAAACGGTCCGCGCAAGGCCACAGACACCCGTCTGGGACGTCATGATGTCGAAGCCCGGATCCAACTTCTATCAGCGAAACAGCGTCTGGATCCTGGCGATCCTGATCTTCCTGCTGCCGCTGGTGCTCGTCGGGGCGATCAAGGCGAAGGGGAACAACCGCAACGACGTGAAGGGCTGGCTGCCCCTCGAATACCCTGAAACCCAGACCTATCGCTTTTTCCGGCGGAATTTCCAGGGCGAGGAATTCGTGCTCGTCAGTTGGGACGGCTGCACGATGGCCGACCCCCGGCTCGAACTGCTCGCCCAAAAGCTGCTGCCGCCCCCGGAGGAAGCCTCCCGGATCGACCGCCCGATCTTTTTCAAGACCGCGCAGACCGGCCCGCGGGCCGTCGAGCGGATGATTGGCGAACCGCTCAACCTCGACCGCGAGGAGGCGATCGAGCGGCTGACCGGGGCGATCATCGGACCGCCCCCCGCGGGGACCGCCGCCGGGGACGAGGCCGACGACCTCGATGCCAGGCAGACCTGCCTGGTGCTGACGCTGTCCGACGCCGCCCGTGCCAACCTGCACGGGGCCATCGATCTCATCAAGAACGTGGCCGCGGACGAGTGTGGCATTCCGGAAGCGTCGCTCCACATGGGCGGGCCGCCGGTCGACAACGTCTCGATCGACCGCGCCGGCCAGACGAGCGTGACGATCCTCTTCGGGCTGTCGCTGGTGGTGGGGTTCTTCGTCAGCTGGTGGAGCCTCAAGAGCAAGGCGCTCGTGGCCATGGTGCTCGCCGCCGGCGTCTACAGCATGTTCGCCAGCCTGGCGGTGGTCTGGTATTCCGGCTATCCGGTGGACGCCATCCTGCTGACGATGCCGTCACTGGTGTATGTCGCGACGACCAGCGGTGCGATCCATCTGGCCAACTACTACCGCGACCAGCTGGCCGAGACCGGCATCGTCGAAGGCGCCGCGGGTCGGGCGGTGCACCATGCGCTGCTGCCCCTCACGCTGGCCACGGGCACGACGGCCGTCGGCCTGGCGACGCTGGCCGTGAGCGAACTGGTGCCGATCCGGATGTTCGGCATCTTCTCTGCCCTGGGCGTCGTGGTGAGCTTCCTCATCCTCGTCTTCTTCATGCCCTCGCTGCTCGAACTGTTCCCCCCGAAGCTCAAGCTCGGCAAGCTCGCCGAGGAAGCGGCCGGCGACGCCTGGAAGCCGGTCGAGTCGAGCCCGTGGTGGAGCGTGGGCCAGTGGATCACGCGGCACAACGGGCTCGTGACCGCCGCCTGCCTGCTCGTGATGGCGGGCGTGGGGTATGGGCTCACGCAGGTCGAGAGCAGCGTGCAGCTCATGCGGTTGTTTTCCCCGAAGGCGCGGATCCGCCAGGACTACCACTGGCTGGAAAAGCACCTCGGCCCGCTGGTGCCGATGGAGATCCTCGTGCGGGTCGACCAGGAGACCTGCCCCCTCACCTTCCTCGAGCGGATGGAACTGGTGGGCCGAATCCAGCAGGAGATCGGCGTGCTCGACGAGGTGGGCAGTTCGCTCTCGACCGTCACCTTCGGCCGCAGCCTCGACATCGGCGACGGCGGCGACGGCATCGGGGCCGCGGCGGCCCGGGCCATCGGTTTCGGCTCGCGGACCAAGCGGAGCGTGCTGAACCGGCGGCTCACCGCCCATCGTGACGAATTCCTGGCCGGCGACTACCTCCGCGAGGCCGAATCGCCGGACGGTCGCCAGGAGGAGCTCTGGCGGATCAGCGCCCGCGTCAGCGCGACCAAGGAGGTGGACTACGCCCTCTTCAAGCGCGACCTGCAGTCGAAGATCGACCCGATTCTCGCCGACCTCGACGCCGACGGCGTGAAGGGCGTGTCGGTCGACTACACGGGCCTCGTGCCGCTGGTCTACAAGGCGCAGCACTCGTTGCTCGACGGCCTGACGATCGGCTTCATCTACGATTTCGCGATCATCGTCGTCGTGATGATCGTGCTCTGCCGGGCGGCCTCGGCGGGCCTCGTGCTCCTGCTGCCGGCGGCGTTTCCCGCACTGATGGTGTTCGGCGGCATGGGCTGGGGCAACGCGCTGCTCAAGTCGCTCGATGCGGGCTCGCTCTTGATCGACATCGGCACGGTGATGGCGCCGAGCGTGGCGCTCGGCGTGACGGTGGACGACGTCGTGCACTTCATGCTCTGGTTTCGCAAGGGCATCGCCGACGGGCTCGACCGCAAGCAGGCCACCATGCTCGCGTACAAGGGCTGTGCCCGGGCGATGTACCAGAGCTGGGGCGTGATCGGCATCGGCTTGTCGGTGTTCTCGCTCTCCCCCTTCGGACCGACGCAGCGGTTCGGCCACATGATGCTGGCGATGCTCACGATCGCGCTGGTCGGCAACCTCGTGTTCCTGCCGGCGCTCTTGTCCGGGCCGCTGGGCGCCGTCTTCAGCTGGAGCGTGCTGCGGCTGGAGCGGAAGAAGGCCCTGCGGGAGGGACGGCGGAAGGTGAAGGCCGATCCGGGCAGCGACGACCTGCCGGCGCCACACGTGGTGCCGGGCCCGGCCAAGCAGGTCGTGCATGCCTGAGTCGCCGAGCCCGTCGTCTCACGCGGCCGGCCTGCCCGTGGCGACGGTGGTCCTCAAGCCCAAGCGGGCGCGGCCGTTCTTCGGACGGCATCCGTGGGTGCTCGATGCGGCCGTGCTCCGGGTCGACGGCACGCCCGCCGACGGCGACGTGGTGGACCTCGCCACGCACGACGGCACGTTCGTGGCCCGCGGGCTCTGGAACGCCGCGAGCAAGCTCCGCGTGCGGCTCTACGCCTTCGACGCGGCGTCGAAGCTCGACGACGCCCTGTGGCGGGCCCGGATCGCGTCGGCGGTGGGGCTGCGGCAGTCGCTCGGTCTGGCCGACACCGGCGGCGCCGCCCGACTGGTCAACAGCGAGGGGGACGACCTCTCGGGGTTGATCGTCGATCGCTACGGCGCATGGCTCTCCGTGCAGGTCACTGCGCTCGCGATGGCGCACCGGCTCGACACGATCTGCGACGCCCTCGAGGCGGTCGTCAAGCCGCAGGGGATCCTCCTGCGGGGCGCGGAGCGCGGGCTCGCGAAGCTCGAGGGGCTGCACCTGCCCGATCGACTCGTGCGGGGCGTCGCTCCAGAAGGCCCGATCTTCGTGACGGAGCACGGGCTCAGGTTCGGAGTCGACCTCGCCGAGGGCCAGAAGACCGGCTTCTATCTCGACCAGCGGGACAACCGCCAGGCGGCGGCCCGGTTCGCCCGCGGCCGCCGGGTGCTCGACATGTTCTGCTACTCCGGCGGCTTCGCCACGGCCTGTGCCGTGAGCGGCCAGGCGCGGAGCGTGCTGGCCGTCGATTCGAGCGCGAAGGCGACGGCGCTGGCCAAGGCCAACGCCGACCTGAACGGCGCGGCCAACGTGACGGTGGAGACCGCCGACGCCTTCGAGAAGCTCGCCGCGCTCCAGGCGGCCGGAGATCACTTCGGGATGGTGATCCTCGATCCGCCGAAGTTCGCGCGGAGCCGGGCCTCGCTCGACGATGCGATGCGGGCCTACCACCGGATCAACCGCCTGGCGATCGACCTGCTCGAGCCGGGCGGAATCCTCGTGACCAACAGCTGCTCGGGCGCCGTGTCGCGGGAGGATTTTCTCGTGATGCTCGCCGGCGTGGCCCAGCGGTCGGGCCGCACGATCCAGCTGCTCGAGTGCCGCGGCGCCGCCCCCGATCATCCCGTGAGCGCGAGCTGCCTGGAGGGGGAGTATCTCAAGTGCGTGATCGCCCGCGTGATCTGAACCCGTCCCGTCGCTTCCGCTCCGGGCTTTTATTCGATCGGGGGGCGACCACTGATGGTTGCGCTCGGTTGGAATAAAAGCCCCGGGTGGAAACCCGGGGACTGTCTTCACGGCAAGCCTCGGCCTCGTGCCGAGCTTGCCGTGTCGGCCACCCAGGCCGATGCCCTTGGCGGGCCTCCGTCGGCTGGTGCGGGCGTCGCATCCACGCGACGCAGCCCTGCGCCCATTTACAGCTTCCGCAGCCGCGTGAACTCGTCCATCGTCACCGTGGTGAGTTCACCGTCGTCGCGGGAGAGGATCAGCACGTCGCTGTAGACCTTGTCGTCGGGATTGCGACGAAAGTGGAGCCCGTGCCGCCGCCGCTCGCGGCGGAGCACCTGCCCCACCGTGGTCGTGCTCCACTTGGCGCTCGACCCCACCGTGACGCCGTGGATCACCTCCACCCGGTCACCCGGCTGGAGCTGCTCGTAGAGGCTGCGGGCCTGGTATTCCTCGGGCGTCATGATGTTGCTCCTCGACGGCGCGGGGTTCGACCGCCCGGAGGGCGGGTCGTCCGGCAGCCGAGGCAAACCTTGGCTTTGCCTCCGGCTGCCCAAGCCCGCAGGGGCCATGGATGGCCCTGCGGGCGTGAAACTAGACTTCCTTGCTTTCGATCCACTTCATCATCTTGCGGAGCCGGCGGCCGGTTTCCGTGAGCTTGTGCTCACGCTCCCGCCGCCGCGTGCTCTTGAACATCGCCGCGCCGCCGCGGTTCTCCAGGATCCAGTCGCGGGCGAACTGGCCCGACCGGATCTCCTCGAGGATCTTCTTCATCTCCCGGCGGGTCTCTTCCGTGATGATCCGCTTGCCGCGGGTGTAATCGCCGTACTCGGCCGTGTTCGACACGCTGTAACGCATGTATTCCAGCCCGCCCTGGTAGAGCAGGTCGACGATCAGCTTCATCTCGTGCAGGCACTCGAAGTAGGCCATCTCCGGCTGGTAGCCCGCGTCGACGAGCGTGTCGAAGCCCGCCTTGATCAGTTCCGAGACGCCTCCGCAGAGCACGGCCTGCTCGCCGAAGAGATCGGTCTCGGTCTCCTCCGCGATCGTCGTCTCGATCACGCCGCCCCGCGTGCCGCCGATCCCCTTGGCGTAGGCGAGGCCGATCTTCCTGGTCTCGGCCGAGGCTCCGGGGCCCAGCGCGATCAGGCAGGGCACGCCGCCCCCCTTCACGTACTCGCTGCGAACGAGGTGCCCGGGGCCCTTGGGGGCGACCAGCATGATGTCGTGGCCGGCCGGCGGCTCGACCTGGCCGAAGTGGAAGTTGAATCCGTGGCTGGCCATCAGCACGGCGCCCTTCTTGAGGTTCGGCTTGATCGCCGTGCGATAGACGTCCGCCTGCAGCTCGTCGGGCAGGAGGATGTTGACCACGTCGGCCTGCTTGACGGCGTCTTCCACGCTCAGCGGCTGGAAGCCGTGGCTCTTGGCGAGCTCGTAGTTGGGGCCGCCCGGTCGCTGGGCCACCACGACCGTGAGGCCGCTGTCCCGCAGGTTTTGGGCCTGGGCATGGCCCTGGCTGCCGTAGCCGATGATGGCGATGGTCTTGCCGGCGAGGGCCTTCAGGTCGGCGTCAGAGTCGTAGTAGATCGTCGCAGCCACGGTTCACTCCCAGGTTGAGAATCGGATCGAGATGACGAAACAAGATGACGAGACAATGAGTTGCAGATGAGTCGTTGCAGATGGGTGCCGGGACGGCACGCGCCGCCCTTCATGCCAGTGATTCACGGGCGTTGCCGGAGTCGGCGGGGAGTCCCCCGCCGGCGGCTTCCGTAAGCTCGCGGGTCGGCGGGCTTCCCCGCACCATCGCGATGCGGCCGGTCCGCACCAGTTCAAGAATGCCCAGCGGCCGCATCAATTCGATGAAGCCTTCGATCTTCTTCTCGGTGCCGGAGATCTCGACGACGACGCTGTCGACCGCGACGTCCACGATCCGGCCGCGGAAAATCTCGGCGAGCTCCTTCACCTGCGTGCGGGCCGGGCCCACCGCGGCGGCCACCTTGATCAGCATGAGATCCCGCTCCACGTAGTTCCGGGAGCTGATGTCGTCGACCCGCACGACCGTGATGATCTTTTCCAGCTGACGACGGACCTGGTCGAGCACGCGGTCGTCCCCCCGCAGCACGAAGGTCATCCGGGAAAAGCCGGGGTCCTCGGTCTCGCCAACGGCGAGGCTGTCGATGTTGTAGCCGCGTGAGGCGAGCATGCCAGACACGTGCGCCAGCACCCCCGGGACGTTTTGGACCGTGGCCGAGAGGACATGTCGCATGGGGGCGGTCGGCTGGGATGCCGGGCTCGTGGGGGCTGGGAAGGGCGGGGAAAAGGGCGTTGCCGGCTAAAAATGCGGGAAAACGCACGGTGGCGAGTGTAGTGTGGGCGGTTGGCCGGATTCAAGCCGTGGCCAGAGGAACGGGGGCCGCAGCCGCGGCCGGGTTTGCGGCAACCCCCGGGGAAGCCGAGCGTGCGTTGACACGGGCCGGAAAAAGCCGATAGTTTGCGGTGCTCGGCCGCGCAGGTTCCCCCTGACCCCGCCCGGTGCGTCCCACCCATTTCCTCCCCTGCTTGAGAGTACGTGAGCGTGTCCAACGTTTTGGCGCAAGAGTTGATCGAAGCCGGTGTCCACTTCGGCCACCGGGCCAGCCGGTGGAATCCCAAGATGCGGCCCTACATCCACGGCCGCCGCAACCTCATCCACATCATCGACGTCCGCGAGACGATCCGCGGGCTCTTGCGGGCGCGGAAGTATCTCAAGCAGGTTGCTTCGTCCGGCGTGCTCGTGCTCTTCGTCGGCACCAAGCGGCAGGGGGCCGAGGCCGTGGCCCGCGAGGCCGCCCGCTGCGGCATGCCATATGTCAGCGATCGCTGGCTGGGCGGCACGCTCACCAACTTCCGCACCATCCGCAATCGGCTGGCCCGCCTCGAGGAACTCGAGGTGCTGATCCCGTCGGAGGCGTTCGGCAGCTATTCGAAGAAGATGCAGTCGTCGCTCCGCCGCGAGCACCGCAAGATGCTCCGCAATCTCGGCGGCATCCGCACGCTGTCCCGGCTGCCCGAGTGCCTCGTGGTGTTCGATCCCAAGAAGGAGAAGAACGCCGTCAACGAGGCGCGGAAGATGGGCATCACCACGGTCGCGCTGATCGACACCGACTGCGATCCCGACGTCATCGACCTGCCGATCCCGGGCAACGACGACTCGATCCGCTCGATCGAACTGGTCGCCGCCCGATTGGCCGACGCGATTCTCGAGGGCAAGGCCCACTCTGCCGCGGAGACCCAGGTGAAGGCCGAGGGCGCCGAGGCCGCCGGCCAGGCGGGCGAGGAGGCCAAGCCTGCCAAGCCGGCACCGAAGGCCCGTGCCAACGTGAAGCGGGCCGTGCCCAAGCCGCCGAAGGCCTGACCGCGGGCACCGTGTTCGAGGAGGCGGCGGGGCGGCGGTGTGAGGACGTCGGCCGGCCCTGCTTGCATGCCGCACCGGAACCGCCGCCCTCACTGACGCACTGGACAGCCGGTGCCGAGAGCCGAAGGATCGACAAAGTCCGAGACAACCCCGACCCTGAATTCCAGACACGAGGAGACAACCTTGGCTGAGATCACCGCCGCGGCCGTGATGGCCCTCCGCGACAAGACGGGCCTGCCCATGATGGAGTGCAAGAAGGCCCTGCAGGAGTGCGGGGGCAACACCGATCAGGCCGTCGACTGGCTGCGGAAGCAGGGCGTGAAGACACAGGCGCTGCGGGCCGATCGGGAGACCTCCACCGGCCGCCTGGCCGTCTACACCGACCTCTCCAAGGGCGTGGGGGCGATGATCGAACTCAAGTGCGAGAGCGCCCCCGTGGCCGGCAGCCCCGATTTCAAGGAGTTCGTGAACGACATCGCCAAGACGCTCGCGCTCGGGCCCGGCGCCAAGACCCCCGCCGACCTGCTCGCCCAGAAGAGCCAGACGCATCCCGGCCGCACGCTCGGCGAACTGAAGGACGATCTCTTCAATCGCATGCGCGAGGTCTTCGAACTGTCGCGGATCTGCCGGATCGACTCCCCCTGCGGCGGCTATGCCCACCACGACGGCTCCAAGGCGGCGCTCGTCGAGGTGGCCGGCAACACGGGCGGTGAGAAGGCGGCGGAGGTGGCCAAGGACGTGGCGATGCACGTGGTCGCCCTGGCGCCGCAGGCCGTCACCAAGGAGGAACTCGATCCCGCCGTCGTCGCCAAGGAGCGGGAGATCTTGAGCGACGCCGCCCGCAAGGAGGGCAAGCCCGAGAACATCATCGCCAAGATGATCGAAGGGCGGCTCCGCAATTTCTTCAGCCAGTGCGTGCTGCTCGAGCAGCCGTTCGTGAAGGACGACAAGCAGACCGTCGGGCAGCTGACGGGCGGCGCCGGGCTGCAGGTGAAGCGCATGGAAAACTGGCGCATCGGCGGCTGAGCCCGGCGCCCATCCCCTGGCACCCACCCCCCGGTCCGCTCCCAGCACCATCATGGACGCCGGCCCCTACCGTCGCGTGCTCCTGAAACTCTCGGGCGAGAGCTTCGCCCGACAGGGCGAACGCGGCATCTGCATGGGGGAGGTGCTGCACATCGCCCGGCAGGCGGTGCGGGCGGCCGGCCGCGGCGCGGAGCTGGCGATCGTGATCGGCGGCGGCAACATCCTCCGGGGAGGTTCGTTCACGGCCGGGAACGTCGGGATCCAGGAGGCGACGGGCCACTCGATGGGCATGCTGGCCACGGTGATCAACGGGCTGGCCCTGCAGGATGCCATCGAGAGCCTGGGCGTGCAGACGAGGCTGATGACCGCCATCCGCATGGACGGCGTGGCCGAACCCTACATCCGGCGGCGGGCCAAGCGGCACCTCGAGAAGGGGCGGATCATCATCCTGGCGGCAGGCACCGGCAGCCCGTTCGTGACCACCGACACGGCCGCCGCCCAGCGGGCGCTCGAGCTGGAGGCCGACATCCTCATGAAGGCCACCCGCGTGGACGGGGTCTACTCCGACGACCCGGAGAAGAATCCCCACGCGATGCTCTACCGCGACCTCACCTACCAGCAGGTGCTCGAGCAGAACCTGCGGGTGATGGACGCCACCGCTATTTCCCAGTGCATGGAACACGCCATGCCGATCCTCGTCTTCAACTACCGGCGCGAAGGCAACATCGAGCGGGCCGTCTCGGGCGAACGCATCGGCACGCTGGTGGGGGCCAGGCGCGAATGAGCCACGCAGCGGGCGATCAGCACCAGCACCACCACCACTATGCCTGGTGGCTGATCATGTGCCTGTGCGGCGTCGACTACTTCAGCACCCTGGGCTACCAGCCCTCGATCGCGTTCGAGGGGGCGGGCACGCTCGCCCCCGTCGCGACGCTGATCCTCGTGCTCGTGACCCTGCTGGGCGCCCTGCCCGTCTACCGGCACGTGGCGGGGGAGACGCCCGACGGCGTCGGCTCCATCGGGATGATCGAGCGGCTGTTCCACGGCTGGTGGAACAAGATCGTGGTGCTCGTGCTCGTGGGCTTCGCGGCCACCGACTTCGTGATCACGAAGACCCTCTCCGCGGCCGACGCGGCGGCACATCTCGTCAGCAACTCGTACTACGCCACGCACGTGCCCGCCTTCCTGCGGGGCGAGATGGTCGTGACCTGCGGCCTGCTCGTGCTGCTGGGGGGGATGTTCCTCAAGGGCTTCAGCGAGGTCGTGGGCCTGGCGCTCGTGCTCGTGGTCGCCTACCTGGGGATGACGGCGATCGTGGTCGGGTCGGGGCTCGTCTACCTGGTCGCGCACCCGTCTCTGCTCCAGCACTGGTTCGCGGAGATCTCGTCTGGCCGCTACCACCTCGAGCATGCCCCCATTTCCGGCAGCGGATCCTGGGTGGCGCTGGGCATCGCCTGCATCGTGTTTCCCAAGCTGGCGCTCGGCATGAGCGGCTTCGAGACGGGCGTGCTGCAGATCCATCTCATGGAGGGCACGAAGGACGATCCCGACGACGCCGCCGCGCGGATCGCCAACACGCGGAAGCTGCTCTTTACCGCCGCCATGATCATGTCGGTGTTCCTGATCGGCTCGTCACTCGTCACCGGTACCGACACGCTCATCCCCGCCGACGAGCTCAGGCTCGAGCCGGTGAAGGGCAAGGCCATGGACCGGGCCCTGGCCTACCTGGCCCACGGCGAGAGCCCGCACCCGATCTGTCCGCTCTTCGGCCGCGTGTTCGGCACGGCCTACGACGTCAGCACGATCCTCATCCTCTGGTTCGCCGGCGCCTCGGCGATGGCGGGCCTGCTCAACATGGTGCCCCGGTACCTGCCGCGGTACGGCATGGCGCCCGAGTGGGCCGCCGCCTACCGGCCGCTGGTCGTCGCGTTCACCGTGATCAACCTGCTCGTCACCTGGGCCTTCCGGGCCGACGTGTCCGCGCAGGGGGGCGCTTACGCCACCGGCGTGCTCGTGCTCATGACGAGCGCCGCCATCGCCACGCTCGTCGACATCGGCCACAGGCCCCCGCCTGCCGACGGGTGGGGCGTGCTCGGCCGCCGCGTCGCGCAGGCCTATTTTTTCCTGGTCTGCCTGGTGTTCGTCTACACCACCATCGCCAACATGATCGAGCGGCCCGACGGCATCATCATCGCGTCGATCTTCATCGGCTGCGTGCTGGCGATCTCGATCTTCTCGCGGCTCTGGCGGGCCGAGGAGCTGCGGCTCAAGGAATTCCGCTTCGCCGACGACGCGGCGCGGATGCTCTGGACCGACATCTGCCTCGACGGCACCTTCCAGGTGCTCGTGCCGCATCGGCCCGGGCAGCGATCGCTGGCGGAGAAGGAGGCCGAGATCCGCCGCAAGCACCGCATCCCGGCGGGTGTGCCGATCGTCTTCCTCGAGGTGCACTACGGCGACACGAGCGAGTTCGAGAACGCGCCGATCATCGGGGTGCGTCAGGAGGGGGATTTCTTCGTGATCACGGCGCACGACTGCGTGTCGGTGTCGCACACGATCGCGCAGCTGGCGATGGAGATGACGAAGAACGGTTCGCCGCTCGACATCGTGTTCGGCTGGAGCAAGGGCAACCGGCTGAAGCTCGCGCTCGACTTCCTGCTCTTCGGCCGCGGCGACGTGCCGAACCGCGTGGTCGACCTGCTCGACGACGCGATCGCCGACCCCGACAAGCGCCCGACGGTCATCGTGGGCTAGGCGGAGCCGCGGGCCGGGCAAGGCTGACAAACGTCAGGATGGCGACCGCCAGCACGGCGCCCGAGATGACGAAGAGATCCCATCGGGCGAGCGTCTTGTCGACCCGCCTGTCCCATCTTCCCACGGCGGCGGGGCTGCCGTCGGTGTCCACCGCACGGATGTTTCTCGGAAGAACCGACCGGATGGACGGCGTGTCGAGCAAGGCGGCCAGGCGCTCCGGCACGGGGTAGGGAACGTGCAGGTAAGGCTTGTCCGTCAGGTGTCCGATGTCCCCGGTCCGCACGTAGTTGCGCGTGTTCAATTCCTGGGCCTGAGCCGTGTCGCGGCGAGCCTGCAGGTCGTTCAGGCAGTGCTTGTGCACGCTGCCGCCGAGGCAGCCCAGGACCATGGCGACCCAGACGGCCGCCGCCGGCACGGCCCAGGGGCGGGTGTCGGCCCGGGCGTTCACGACGCACAGCAGGCAGGCGAAGTTCGTGAGGATGTCGATCGCGAAGAGATCCATGTAGCGGCTCGCCAGGGCGTGCGCCGCCCGGCCGTAGCAGATGACGAGGCCCTGGCCGAGCATCCAGATGACCAGCGTGAGGAGAAACCATCTCCTGTCCTCCGCCGGCGGCCGCGCGCGGAGCATGGCGACGGTGAACAGCAGGGCCGGGGCGTTGCGAACCGCGGGCCCGAGGATCCTGTTCTCGATCGGCCAGCCCAGCATGCTGCTCCAGGAGCCGACGAACTGCGTCAGGGTGGCGGCCCGCAGCGAGGCGTGAGCCGCGACGGAGGGCGTCAGCGCGACGCCGGCCGCGAACAGGCCGCCGAGCACGAAGACCGCGGCCAGGTGGAGTCGGCCCCGGCGGATGCCGACGAGGTACTGCAGCACGCCGATGCCGGCCAACGCCGCCGGCACGAAGGCGCCGGACGCGAGGGAGAAAAACCCGCAGACCGCCAGGCCCGTCGCCATCCACCAGCGTGCGGAAAATGGTGCCGCGCCGGTGCCGAGCCAGAGCGAGCCGATGGCGAACAGGAGCAGCAGATAGAACGACGAATTGTTGGCGAGGGTGTTTTCCCAGCCGTATGGACAGCTGAAGAGCGCGAGGCAGAAGGCGAGGATGACCGGCAGAAAGCGTTGGCCGATGGCCTGTGTCAACAGCCACGCGAGCAGGCAGACGAGGCCGACGTGGATGGCGGCATTCACCACCAGCTGCAGGAGCGGGTTCCAGAGACCGTTGGCGGACAAGAGCCCCAGCGCCAGGAGCCGCGCCGTGAAGCCCCGGTGCTCGCAGTGCGCCGCCAGCATGTCGCCCCACCCGAGCCGACCCTCCAGAAACGGGGCATAGAGCCCGGCCGCCTCGCCATCCCACTGATCCCAGTAGGGAGTCGCATTGCCATAGGCGCCGATCACGAGGAGCTTGGCACCGAAGAGGATGAGGGCGAGCGACACGATCCCCAGTGCCGGCACGCAGCGCTGGAGGGCCGACCATGCGGCCGTTGCGGAGGCGGGTGCGGTCATGTTTCCATCCAGCGTTTGTTGCGGGGGCGGACGCGGCGCGCGTGCGGCCGGCCGAGGTGGGGTCGCCGAACGGGTGGGACGCTTGCCACCCGGGGGAACATCCTGCCAGAATTACGGTTTGCCGGCGACTGCGCCGGGCGCGCGTGTCCCCGTGAGGAGGAAGAGCCCATGCCGGCCGATGACATTCTGCTCGACGCCGAGGAACGGATGGAGAAGGCGGTGGACGTGTTCCGCCACGCCCTCACCGGCATCCGGACGGGGCGGGCCAATCCCGGTCTCGTCGACTCGCTGCGGGTGGAGGTCTACGGATCGCCCACGCCGATCAAGGCGCTGGCGAGCGTCGGCGCCCCCGAACCCAACCAGATCGTCGTCCGCCCCTTCGACCCAGGCACCATCAAGGACATCGAAAAGGCGATCCAGGCCGCCGACCTCGGGCTCAACCCGCAGAGCGACGGCCGCGTGATCCGCATCACCATTCCGGCCCTCTCCACCGACGTGCGGCGGAAGATGACCGCCCGGATCAAGGAACTCGGCGAGGAGGCCCGCGTGGCGATCCGCAACGTCCGTCGCGACGCCAACAAGGCGGCCGACACCGAGAAGACGGACGGCACCCTCACCGAGGACGATTGCGACTCGACCAAGGAGGAGGTCCAGGAGCTGACCAAGAAGTACGAGGCCAAGGTGGGCGACCTCGCCAAGGCCAAGGAATCCGAAGTGATGGAGCAGTGATCGGCCGACGCGTTTTCCTCACCCCGCGGGGCTGAAGCAGCATGAGCGACCTCGTCCGGGATGATCTGGTGCGCGACGCATTGCCCGTGCGGGTCGACCATGTCGTGAAACGTTACGGTGGCCGCACCGTGCTCGACGGCGTGTCGCTCGAGGTCGCGCCCGGGATCACCGGGCTCGTGGGGCCCAACGGCGCCGGCAAGAGCACGCTCGTGCGGTCCATCCTCGGACTCGTGCGGCTGGCCGCGGGAAGCGTGAGCGTGTACGGCCTCGATCCCGCCCGCGAGCCGCGGAGGGTGCGGTCGCTCATCGGGGTGGTGCCCGAGGACGAGTGCTCCGTGCCGGGCCTCTCCGGCGTGGAGATGGTGCGATATGCGGCCAGGCTCTGCGGCCTGCCCGGCACCGAGAGCCTCCGCCGGGCGCACGAGGTGCTCGACTGGTGCGACGCCGGGCAGGAACGGTATCGGCCGGTGGAAACGCTCTCGGTGGGCACGCGGCAGAAGGTGTCGTTCGCCGCGGCGCTCGTCCACGATCCGCGGATGGTGATCCTCGACGAGCCGACCAACGGCCTCGATCCCCTGGAGCGGCGGGCGATGCTCGGCCGACTCGTCACGCTCGCCCGCGACCATGGCAAGACCGTGCTCGTCTCCACGCACGTGCTGCCCGACGTGCAGTCGATCTGTGATCGCGTGGTGGTGCTCGCCCGCGGCCGGGTGCGGCTCGTCGGCGCGATCGACGCGCTCACCCGGCCCGCGAGCCCCGCCCATCGGCTCGAGGGCGACGGCCCGCTCGACGAACTGGCGCGGTTGCTCACCGCCCGCGGCCTGCCCGCGCGGCTGGCCGGCGGGGAAGCTCCCGGAGCGAGTTCTTCCGGTGGCGATCCTTCCGCTGGTGGCGGCCCGCTCCTGCTCGAGCCCCCAGGCCCAGAAAGGATCGGCCTCGTCTGGGCCAGCGCCCGCGACGCGGGGGTCGTCATCCGCTCGCTCGAGCCGGCCCATCGGCCGCTCGAGGAGGTGTTCGTCGAGACGCTGCGGGCGGCCGAGGTCGCCGACGCCGTCGGGCGGGGGATGGGCCATGCCGCTTCATGACGTGGGCTACAGGCCGTGGCAGGGGGAGCGGCGCGGCCCGGGGTCGGCCATCGCCGTGATCGCGACGACCGGCATCCGGCTCGCCTGGACGAGCCGCTGGCTCCGCCGAATGGTCTTCTTCGCGTGGAGCCCGGCGCTCGTGTTCGCGACCAGTTTCTTCGCGTTCGAGCAGGCCATCGACGAGGGACGGCTCGAGAACATGCGCGACGCGGCCCGCGCCGGCCGCAACCTCGACGGCGTGGGCATGCTCGGCACGGTGCTGGCCGACACGCTCGGCAGATCGCAGGGGAATGCCGCGGGCACCCGCCGGGTCGCGGCCGAGGGCGGGCAGCCCGTCGACCCGAAGGTCGACGTCGCCGACACGCGCCGGGTCGTCTGGTCGCGGCTGCTCCTGGCCTTCATGCGGGTGCCGCAGGCGGTGCTCCTGGCGGTGGTGATCGGTCTGGTCGCGCCGGCGCTCGTCTCACGCGACCTGCGGGCGAAGGCGTGGCTCGTCTACTTCACCCGGCCGGTCGGCCGGCTCGAATACATCCTCGGCAAGGCCGCCATCCTCGCCGTGCTCGTCGGCGCGATCACGGTGCTGCCGGCGCTGGCGCTGTGGCTGATGGGCGTGCTCGTCAGCCCGAGCGTCTGGGTGGCGGTGGATACCTGGGATCTGCCGCTCAAGGCGGTGGTGGCGAGCGTCGCCCTGGCCGTGCCGACGGTGCTCCTGGCGCTCGCCTATTCCTCGGCCACGCCGGAGAGCCGGATCGCGAGCTTCGCCTGGTTCGCCACCTGGG
>JBIIYN010000007.1:0-26118 GCA_044346795.1 Pirellulales bacterium | reverse complement strand
GGGCACTCTTGGCGGGTCGCCCCAGGCGACACGGCCCCGGCCAAAGGCCGGGGTCTCCAGACAAATGGTGCCTGACACCTTTTTCCGCACGCGGCTCATGCGTGAGCCGTATCATCCGCCCCGCCAGACGTCGGCCGGATGGGTGAGGCTGCCGGACGTCACCCGTTCGCGACCGGCCGGCGTGTCGAGCACGAGCGCGCCGTCCGCGGCGATGCCGCGGCAGATCCCCCTCAGCCGTTCGTCGCCGCGGTAGACCGTGACGGCATGGCCGTCGAGACCGCAGCGCGCCCGGTATCGGGCCACGCAGGCCTCGGGATCGACGGCGGTCGCCGCCAGGAGCCCGAAGAGCCGCGGCAGAAACTCGACGAGCAGCCGCTGCCGCGGCAGGCTGTCGCCGGTCAGGTCGGGCAGCGTGACGATCTTCCGGTCGAGCGGCGGCGGCGCCTCCCGCGAACAGCCCGTGGTGTTCACGCCGACGCCGAAGATGGCCCGGCCCCCCGGCGTGGTCTCGACGAGGATGCCGGCCAGCTTCCGGCCGTCCACCTCGATGTCGTTGGGCCAGCGCACGAGCGGCTCGACACCGGGAGCCGCCACCGCCACCGCCTCGGCGAGCGCCACCCCGCAGGCCAGCGACCAGATCGCTGGGGGGACGCCCGACGGCGCCATGCCGCCGTCGACCACCACGCTCACGGCCAGGCTGCCCGGCGGCTGCCACCAACGGGCACCGCGCTGGCCGCGGCCGCGCGACTGCAGGTCGGCGACGATGGCGGCCGGCAGCGGGCGGCCGGGATCGATCGCCAGTTCGCGGGCCCGCTCCATCGTCGAGCCGACGACGGCATGGTGCTCGAACGTCGCCAGACCTCCGCGGGCCGCAAGCACGGCCGGGTCGATCGGATCGATCGGGCCGATCGGATCGGGGGGCTCGCCGGCGTCGCTCATCGTCGCCCATCCGTATACATGGTTGATTCGGATCACATCTCAGAGAACCGCGGCGATGGCCCCCTTCACCAGGAAACGGAAGGCGAAGGGGTCGGCGACAGCTCGATGAGCATTGGGCTATCCTGCCCACGCGACGCCATTCCGCCGTCGGAGCGGCGGACAAAGCGTACTGTTGCCGCCCCGAAGCCGGTGCATTGCCAAAGTCGGATGCGGTAGTCAGCCGTGCCGGTAAAATAGCTGATCTGGCGGACCCGCCCTTGCGGCCCCGGCAGTTCGGGCAAGCCCGGCACCCCGGCGGCGGCGGAAGCCCGGTCGCCCCAGCGGCTGCGGCCTTGACCCTCCCGCTCCACGCGCGGTACCCCCCCACGTCGCCGTGCTCGGGCACGGCGTCGTGTTCCGGTCCGGCGGCGGACCCCGTCCGGGGTGTCTTCGGCTGTGCGCTCCAAGCTCGTATCGCTGCTGACGTGCGTCCTGAGCGGCCTCTCGGCCGCCTGCTGTCGGCCCGCGGCCGCGCAGACGGTCGCCCTGCCGCCCCCCGCGGCCTCGTCGCTCGACCGCATCGCGCAGGCTTCTCCCTACGGCACGCCGCTGCCCCCGCCCCCCGCGTGGGATCCTTACGCGCCGCAGGCGGGCCAGATGTTCCCCGCTCCGGCCTCCGGGCTGCCGACTCCGTCGACCTGGGCGCCCTCGGCGATCACCGGCACGCCGGGCTATCCCGGCTACTCGACCGCCGCGCCCTCGCTCACGCCCACGCAGGGACCGCCGCCCATGAGCGGCTCGCTCTTTCCCCCCGGCTATCCCGCGCAGAACTCGACCTTCCAGCAGACGATGAGGCTCTACCAAGGCGCCCGCGGCAGCTGGGCCTACCTCTTCGGGGACGGAAAGGGCACGAACGTCGGCATCAACGAGCTCGACACCACGGCCACGTTCGCGGTGCCGTTCTTCCACAACTCGCCGGCGAATCTCAATCACGCGCCGCTGCTCATCACGCCGGGATTCGGCCTGCAGCTCTGGGACGGCCCGCAGACGACACCCACGATGACCGCCGACCTGCCGCCGAGCACCTACGACGTGTTCGTCGATACCGCCTGGAACCCCCGCTTCACCCCCCTCTTCGGCGCCGAACTGGGCGTGCGGGTCGGCATCTACACCAACTGGGACGTGCTCGTCTGGCAGAGTTGGCGCGTGATGGGCCGCGCCATCGGCACGCTGCAGCTCACCCCCACCATGCAGGCCAAGGCGGGCATCATCTATCTCGACCGCAACCTCGTGAAGCTCCTGCCGGCCCTGGGCGTCGTCTGGACGCCCGATGCCGACACCCGCTACGACATCTTCTTCCCCTCGCCGCGGGTGGCCAGGCGGCTCACGACGATGGCCAACCGCAACGTCTGGGGCTACGTCGCCGGCGAGTACGGCGGCGGCGCGTGGACCTTCCGCCGGTCCACCTACGGTTTCAACGGCATCTCCCCCTTCGACTACAACGACGTCCGCGTGACGCTCGGCACGGAGTTCGTGCCGGTGGCGGGCCACGGACTCACCGGCAACATGGAGGTGGGCTACGTCTTCGCGCGGCAGCTGTTCTACGTCGACGGCCCGCCGCAGGGGCAATACCAGAACCTTCCCGACACGCTCATGCTCCGCGTCGGCCTCGCCTACTAGCTTCACGCGAAACATGACCCTCCAGGTCATTTTCGCTTGGCCGCCCTCAGGCGGCTGGTGCTACGCGTCGCATCCATGCGACGCAGTCTACGAGCCCAACGGCCAGCAAATACGTGAACTCTTCTCCGGCCACAACCCGTGCTCGCCACAATCAACTCGCGAGCTTCGCCGCGTTGGTGCTCGTGGCAGTCGTGGCCGGCGTTAGCCGCGCCGATGAGCCCGCCGCACTCGTGCGGCCCCTTCCGGCGGTCGACGAGCCTGACACCGGTGAACAACAAACCGTCTTCGGGCGGATCCGGCTGGCGGCGCTCGGCGATCCGCAGGATCTCACCGAGCCGCTCCTGCCCGACGACCTCGCCCCGCCGGGCCAGCCCCGACAGGAGTTCGAGCCACCGGCGGGCCGCAAGCTGCCGCCGGGGGCGAAGCCCGGCATCCTCCAGCAGGCCTTCTTTCAGGCCACCGAACTGCCGAAGCTCGACGCAAGCGGCCTCGGCCTGACGACCCTCGAAAAAACGATCACGCTGGGCATGCCCTGCCCAACGATCGAGTCGCCGCTGCTCGTCACCGCCGGCTTCGCCGGCACGCTCACCGACATTCCCAGCGGCACCGACATCCCCGGCGCGCTCTTCGACGGCTATGTCCAGGCGCGGTGGCTGAAGAAGGTGGGCGAGCGGCTCGGCGTCGACCTGGCCGTGTCGCCCGGCTGGTACAGCGACTTCCACAACGATTCGCCGCAGGCCCTGCGGGTGACCGGCCACGGCTTCGGCGCCTGGGAGGCCACCAAGGACCTGCGGGTGGTGGCGGGCGTGATCTACCTCGACCGCTACGACGTCAATCTCCTCCCGGCCGGCGGCCTGCTCTGGACGCCCGCCGACGACAGACGGTTCGAGCTGATCTTCCCGCGGCCCCGACTGGCATGGCGGGTCGCGGAGCGGCCGCGGGCGAGCCACTGGCTCTACCTCGCGGCCGAGTTCGGCGGCAACCAGTGGGCGGTGCAGTCGGTCACGGGGCCGACCAAGGGACAGGATCAGATCCTGGTGATCCGAGACTATCGGCTCCTGGCCGGCTGGGAGCGGCGGCCGGCCGATCTCGGGCTGTCCTGGAAATTCGAGGCCGGCTGGGTGACCGGCCGGTCGGTGGAATACTATCTGTCGAGCCAGCCGTGGCTCTCTCCCAGCGACACGTTCCTCGTCCGCGCCGGCGTCTGGTACTGACGCTCGCCCCAACCCGGAACCTCGAGCCCGGAACCTCGAACCACGAGCCTCATCATGGAAGACGTCCCCCTCGAAATCTCCGCCGCCGAAGCCAAGCGACTGCTCTGGGAAGCGCACCCGGGGGAGATGCTGCTCCTCGACTGCCGCACGCCCGACGAGCATGCGACCGCCCGGATCACCGGCGCCCTGCTCGTGCCGATGCAGGAGCTGCCCGACCGCGTCGGTGAGCTGGAGGCCTGGCGGTCGCGGCGGATCATCGTGCACTGCCACCACGGCGTCCGCAGCCTCCGCGTCACGCACTGGCTCCGCGAACGCGGCTTTCCCGCGGTCACGAGCCTCCGCGGCGGCATCGACGCCTGGAGCGTCGACGTCGATCCGGGCGTGCCGCGATACTGAGCCCGCCCGTGGCGATTCGATCCGACGACTCGGCCGCGGCTGATCAGGCCTCCTCGCCGACCCGGGAGTGAACCGGACTGAAGACCCGGTTCTTCTCGAGCACCACCAGCGAGTCGTGGATGTGGATGCCGGAGCAGTCCTTGCTGATGGCGGCCTGCTTCAAGGCGTTCGCGTGATACCAGTGGTGCATGTCGTCGATCAGATCCATCGCGCAACCGAGAAAGAAATTCGTCTGCCGTCGGTAGCCCCCGCCGAACTGCCGCCAGTAGGCCGTGTGCAGGTCCTCGATCATGTAGATTCCGCCGTCACTCAACCGGGGGAACAGGTGATGCAACGTGCCCGAGACGTGCTCCATCCGGTGACTGCCGTCGTCCAGGATGACATCGACGCCGCCCATCTCCTCGACGACGGAATCCAAGAACACGGGGTCGTCCTGGGAGCCGATTCTCACCTGCCCGGCAAGGCCGTTCAATGTGCCGCACCGCGGGTCGACGTCGATGCCGAAGATCGTGGCACCGGCACCGAAGTATTGTCTCCACATCTGCAGGCTGCCGCCGTTGCTCACGCCGATCTCGAGAAATCTGATCGGCTTCCCCCGGAAGGCGGCAAAATAGCGGTCATACAAGGGGATGTAATGGTGCCACTTGTGGACGACGACCCCCTCGTTGTCGGCGAACAGATCGAGCAGGTCGCCGTCGTACCCGTACTTCTCCCGGATGTCGTTCCTGACGGCGGACGCGCCGGCGGCGGTGAACGCGAACCGGTCGACGCCTTCGCACGCGCGGTCCCGCCTCCTCGCCGTGCCTGCGATCGTGCCGATCAGGGACTCGAAGACTGCTCGCACGTTCATGCGCTCCTCCCGTTCGGCGTGGACTCTTTTCGCGCGTGCGGATGACCCTGGTACGTGTGCCTGTCGCCACACTCTGACGAACCGTCCGGTTCACGGAAAGCCCAATTCCGGCGGCCGACTTGGACCACCGGCGGCTCAGCGGCCGCGGTTGAGCAGGCTGCGCTGGTTCAGGTGGTCGATGAGCACGTCGGCCCGGTCACGGCCGGTGTCCACGACCACCCGCTCCACCCGGTTGCGGTGGCAGATCGCCTGGAAGCGGTCGTTGAACTTCCCGAGGGCCTCGAGATACCGCTTGCGGAGTTCGCTGGGCTGCGTGAGCAGCTCGTCGGCCGTCTCGAGCCCGCGAAACTTCACCATCCCCTCGAAGCGGAATTCCAGCTCGTCGTGGTGCAGCACCTGGAAGAGCACCACCTCGTGCCCGGCGAACCGCAGCCGCTGCAGCGCCGCCTCCAGCTGTTCGAGATCGGTGAAGAAGTCGCTGAACACGAACACGATCTCGCGCCGCCGCATCCGGCCGGCGAGGTCGGAGAGGCAGTCGGCCATCCGCGTCTTCTTGACCGGCTCGATCGTGTCGAGATGCTCCGTCATCCGGACGATCTGCGCCATCGAGCTGGCGGGCGGCACGACGGCGAGCACCGCCTCGTCGAAGGTCGCCAGCGACACCTTGTCGCCCTGCCGCACCACGCAGTGGCCGAGCGTCGTGGCCAGTTGGGCCGCGGCGAGCAGCTTCTGCTCGTTCCCCGCGCCGTACCGCATCGAGGCACTCACGTCGACCACGAGATGGCAGACGAGGTTCGTCTCCATCTCGTACTGCTTGAGGAAATACTTGTCGCGGTTGTAGTAGACCCGCCAGTCGATGTGCCGCGGATCGTCGCCGGGCACGTATTCCCTGTGGCCCGCGAACTCCACGGCGAAGCCCGACAGCGGCGACTTGTGATGCCCCGCCAGCGTGCCCACGACCAGGCCGCGCGGCTCGAGCGCCCGCCCGGCCAGCCGGCCGAGGACCTCGGGATCGAGATACCGCGAAAGGATGCTCCGTGCCACGTCGACTTCTCCTCTCAGGCCGCGGGCCGTTCGTAGACCTTGTCGGCGGGAATCGCCTCCAAGAGCATGTCGATCACCTGCTCGCTGCCGATGCCCTGCGACTGGGCGGCGTAGTTGCCCGCGATCCGGTGCCGCAGCGCCGGCTTCACGATCGCCTGCACGTCGCCCACGGTCGCGTGGTAGCGGCCATACATGATCGCCCGTGCCTTGGCCGCGGTCACGAGCGTGAGCACGCCGCGGGGCCCGGCACCCCAGGCCACCCAGCGGTTCACGAAGTCGGGCGCCTCGGCGGCGTTGGGCCGCGACGCCCGCACCAGCGCCCAGGCATAGCCGAGCACCTGGTCGCTCACGGGCACGCGGGTCACGAGTTCCTGCATCGCCAGGATCTCCTCCCCCCGCATCACGGCGGCGATCTTCGCGGCCTGCCCCGAGGTGACGCGGCGGGCGATGTCCCACTCGTCGCGGCCCGAGGGATAGTCGACCTTGATGTGCAGCAGGAAGCGATCGAGCTGCGCCTCGGGGAGCGGATAGGTGCCCTCCTGCTCGAGCGGGTTCTGCGTGGCCAGCACGAAGAAAGGGGCCGGCAGCCTGTGCGTCGTGCCCCCCGCGCTCACCTGCCGCTCCTGCATCGCCTCGAGCATCGCCGCCTGCGTCTTCGGGGGCGTGCGGTTGATCTCGTCGGCGAGGATCATGTTGGCGAAGAGCGGCCCGGGCAGGAACTTGTACCGCCGCTGGCCGCTCTCCGGATCCTCCTGGATCACGTCGGTGCCGGTGAGGTCGCTGGGCATCAGGTCGGGGGTGAACTGCACCCGCTTGAACGACAGGTGCAGGGCCTGCGCCAGCGAACCCACGAGGAGCGTCTTGGCGAGGCCCGGCACGCCCTCGAGCAGGGCATGACCCCGGGCGAACATCGCCACGAGCGTCTGCTCGATCACGTCCTCCTGGCCGACGATCACCTTGGAAAGCTCGTCGCGGAGGCGGTTGTAGGTCTGCTCACACTGCTGCACGCTGGCGACGTCGTCGCCGGATGGGGTCTCGCTCATGGGTCTTGCGCTCCTGGAGGTGGGGTTCTGGGTGGGGTGTTGGAGACGGAGGTCACTCGATGTTCTTGAAATACCGATCCATTTTTTCTTCGTAGCCGCGGGGAGCCCGCCGCTCGCTGCCGGCCCGGATCGCCTTGCGGACCTCGGGGGGAAGTTTTGTGAACCAGGCATCGCGTTCGAACGACTTCTTGACGGCCTCGGCATCGCCACCGCGACTGCCCGGATCGCCGCGATTGTCGGCGGCGGCCGTTTCGCGGAGCGGACCGTCGTCGTGGGCCTCGCCCTCGCGGCTGCCGCGGCTCTGCGACGGCTCGTCCTTGGCCGACTGGCTCTGGGAGTTCGTGGCCTGCGCGTCGGAGGGCGGATTGGGTTGCTGCTGAGCGGGCTGGTTCTCGGAATTTTTCCCCCGGGAGTTGTGGGACTGGGAGTTTTGGGACTCTGACTTCTGCGACTGGGAGTTTGCCTGTGGGGATTGTGACTGCTCGGAGTCTGACTGTCGGGGGCCCGACGGCGTGGGGCTCGATGATTGGGAGTCGGGGGGCATGCCCTCGGCTGCCGCGAGGCTTTCCTTCGCGGCGGCGGTGGCCTTCGTGCCGGCGATCATGTCGGCCGTCTTCTCCGGCGATTCCGGCAGGAAGCCCGTGCCGAGATCGTCCTGTTGCGACGCCGCCTCGAGCGACTCGCGCAACGACTGGTTACCGATCTCCCGCTGGTCGAGCGCGGCGGCGACCCGCTCGCCCACATCCCGCTGCGCATCGGCAAATCGTTCCTTCGCCTCGTTGAGTGCGGCGGCCGCCTCCGCACGGTCGCTCGCAGCCGTGTCTTCCGCCGGGAGCTTTTCGAGCATCGCAGCGGTGGCCGCGACCGCCTCCCGTGCCGCCGACTGTTCTTCGAGCGCCGCCGCGATCTCCTGGGCGACGATCTGATCGCGGGCGAGGGCGGTCTCCCGGGCGGCGGCCGCCTCCTGCGCAGCGGATGGTCGTTGTGCGGCGGTTGGTGGCTGTGCGGCCACCGCCGCCTGCCGGGCCGCCTCTCGCGCAAGTGCGTCGGCGGCCTGCTTCGCCTTGGCCCGCATCGCCGCGGCCGCCTGGGCGAGGGCGTCGGCAGCCTTGGCCGCTTCCGCTGCCGCTGCCTGCGCCGCCTTGTCGGCCGCGGCCTGTTCGGCGGCCATCTGGTCGGCGGCCGCCTGTTGTGCCGCGGCGTTTTGGGCCGCCGCCTGCGCGTCCATCTTCTGAGCATTCATCTTCTCGGTTGTCTTGTTCTCGGTTGTCTTAGCGGCCCGGTCGCCTGCGGGCGTCTTGGGTGCGGCCGGATCACCGGCGGCCTGCCCGGCCGCGGGCTTCGCCTCGGCGAGCCGGTCGGCATCTTGCTTCGGTTCGAGCTGCTCGGTTGCGGTCTCGATCGCCGCCCGTGCCGCCGCCATCTTTTCCGCCGCCTCGGGAGAGAGGCTTTGCACGGCGGCTTCCACCTTCTCGGCGACCGTGGCCACCTCGGCCTGCTTCGCCGCCAGCTCTTCCGGCAGTTTCTTGGCGGCCTCATCCTGCCCGAGCGCCTCGCCCTGCTTGGCATCTGCTCCGCCCGACGCATCCGTCTTCTCCTGCGCCGCGAGCTCCTCTGCCCGCTCGGCGATGCCGCGCTCGGCGGCCGCAGCCCGATCGGCCATCTGCGCCGCCCGGGCGAGATCCTTTGCCTTCGCCGCAAGCTCCTGCTGCTTTCGAGCCGTGGCTTGCTTGGCCTCCTCGGCGGCCCGCTGCGCCCCCGCACGCATCGCCTCCGCAGCCTCCGCGAGCGCCGCCGCAGCTAGCGCCGCCGCTTCCGCCGGAGCTTGCGGAGAGGGCTGTTGCATGGCCGGTTCGGCGGCGGCGGTCGTGTCGGTGGAAGCCTTGTCAGCAGAAATGTGGTCAGCGGCGGACGTGTCGGCGGCAGCGGTCGTGTCAGCCGGAGCGTGCGGCGCCGCAGACTGTTGCGCGGCCTTTTGCGCCTCCGCCACGCTGCGGTCGAGGGCCTGCTTCGCATCGGCGAGCCTCGCGACGGCGGCCTCGCGGGCTTCGAGTTCCTTCCGGGCCGCCTGCATCGCCGCCTGCGCCGCGGCAACCATCTGCGCCGCTTCCGGCGCGAGGCCGTCAACGGCGTCCTCCACCTTCTCGGCGATGGCCGCGACCTCGGCCTGCTGCGCGGCGAGCGGCTCGGCCGGTGAACGGGCTGCCTGACCTGCCGATGCATCCGGTCCTTCACCGGCTTGTCGTGGCTTGCCATCCGGCTGCATCGCACCGGCCTGCTTCGCCCCCCGCGCGATCTCGCGCTCGGCGGCGGCCATGCGCTCCGTCACCTCCGCCGCGCGAGACAGTTCGCCCGCCTTCGCCGCCAGCTCGGCCCGCTTCGCATCGGCCACGGCCCGGGCAATCTCCCGTGCGGCCGCCTGCATCGCATCGGTCGCGGCCGCGAGCGCCGACTGCGCCGCCTGTGGCGTCGGTGCCTCGGCGACCTCGGCCGCCGCATCCGCCGCCGCCGCGATCCGCTGCTCCACTGAACTCGGCATGGTGTCGCGCATGTCGTTCGCCGCCAGTTCCGCCACCGCGGCGGCAAGCTGCCGCTCCGCGTTGACCGCCGCCTGGGGCTGCTGGGCGGCCGCGCGGCCGATCTCATCCTGCCGGCGGGCAAACTCCTCCACCTTCCGCAGCACGTCCATCAGCTCGGCGGCCCGCTTCGCAAACTCCTCGGCGCTCGCCGGCGCCCAGGCCGGCTGCGCGGCATCGAGCCGCGCCGCCACCTCCGCGAGCCGCTCGATCACCGCATCCTGCTCCGCCACCGCCCGCCGCTGATCCCCTTCGAGCAGTCCGGCCGCCGCCTCGAGCGACGCCTCCCGAGCCTGCTCGAGGACCGCCGCCGCCGGATCGCCACGCAGGTCGTCGGTGAGCTTGGCGAGCGACTCCTGCAGCGCCGACTGCTCGGCGATCAACTTCTCCACGCTTTCGTCGGTGAGCGGCACCTTCGCCATCTCGCGGCGCATCTCGGCCGCCTTGCTACCGAGCGCGGCCGCCTCCTTGCCCGCGGTCGCGGCGGCATCCGCCGGACGGGTCGCGCGGCTCCCTTCGACCGTCGCCAGCACCGCCTCGAGCCCCTTGATCGCGCGGCGCTGCGCGGCGGCGGCGGCCACGGGATCAGCCTTCGCCAACCGGCCCTCGGCGGCGGCCACGGCCTCCGGCACGCCCTCCTGCTCGAGCGCGCGGAGCCCGGCGAGGCCGGTCGCGCCGATCTCGCCCCCCCAGCTGCCCACGTCGTCGAGCGCCCCCTGCAATGTGGCGACGAGGGTCTTGATGTTCCGCTCCTCTTCGATCGCCGCGAGCATCGCCTGTTCCCGCCGCCCGTCGGGGAGCGACGGGAGCGATTCGGTGGCCGCCAGCAGCCGCTTCTGGCGGTCCACGACCGCACGGACCTGGGCGGCGAGCGTGGCTTCTTTTAGCCGGCGCAGGATCTGCTGCCGCTCGGCGGCCAGCCGCGTGACGATCGCGCGGGCGCGGGTGCGCGCCTCCGCGACGACCGCGGGCCGCTCGGCCGGCGTGGCCCCCTCGGCCCGGCCCAGCAGGTCGATCACGTCCGGCATCTCCCGCTGCACGAGCGCATCGACGACGCCGCGGAGCGACTGGATGTCGGCGAAGATCGGCCGGTCGGCGAGGCCGTTTTCCTCGAGCTGCCGCAGCTGCACGTCGATCACGCCCCGCACGAGTTCGGCCGCGAGCGCCCGGGCCCGCTCCTGCGCCGCGATGCCGACGGACGCCGTGGCCTGCTCGTCTGCAGCCGCGGGCAGGCCCGCGACGCACCACAAGGCCACCAGCCACGCGGTCACTGACCGCCACGACGCCACATTCATCGCGCGGTTCATCGCGCGGTTCATCTCACGGTTCATTGCCTGGTTCATTTCGCACCTCCCACGGTCAGTTCGCGGTCGATGATCGCGTCGATCTGTTCGACCGACCGCTCGTCGGTTTCCGTGAGGGCGGCGAGGATGCCGCGCTCGTCGGTGACCTCGATCGTGATCGGCTCGCTCTCCGCCTCGCGGCCGTCCGCGCCGCCCCGGTAGTCGGCGGCGCGAACGGTGAGCGTCACCTGGTCGCCGACCTGCAGGCCGAGCGGACCGAGCTTCACAGGCACGCTGCCTTCCAGCGGCAGCCGCTCGCGGCCGACCCAGCCGGCCCCGAGCTCCGCCGGGAGCGCGAGTGTCCGCGGCCGTTGCTCGCCCGCCTGCGAGTCGCGTCCAGCCACTACCTCGGCGACTACGACCACGCTCGACACCGCATGGTCGTCGACCACCCGCCAGGCGAGCCGCGGCGCGGCGGTCGGGAGCACGAGCCGCGTCTGCACGTCGGCCGTCACCCGCGGCGGCGCGTCGGGCTTCACGCGGATCGAGCCCACGAGCGGCATGTCGGCGCCGAGGCCATCTTCATCGACGACGCGCAGTTCGAAGGCCACGGTCTTCTGGAGTCGTGCGAGCGGCGCATCGGCCGCCGCGATCTCCCAGTCTGCCGCGTGGCCGCCCGTCGCGGGGCCGATCGGCCGCAGCGGATGCTCCGCGCCATCGACGACGAGCGTCGCGGAGGCGAGCTTCTTGTTGGTGCAGCGGACGGCGATGCCGACCTCCGAGCCCTCGAGCACGGTCACCTGCCGGGCGCCGACCGCCGGCCGCTCGCCGGTGCCGGCCGCATAGGCGGGGGGCGTCGCGGTGATCGCGAGGTCGATCAGGGGCGACGCGATCGCGACCACCCGCACCGGATCGGTCCAGGCGTCGCCGGCGAAGACCTGCGCCTGCACCGACTCGGCGAGTTTCGGCAGGCGGGCCGCGAACGTGGCGGCCGGCCCAGTGTCGGGCAGAAGTTCCGTGTCGGGCAGAAGTTCGATCTCGGTCGTGTTTCCCGTCGTCGGCGCGGTGAGCCGCATCCGCACGAGCCGCGGCTGTTCACCGCCGATGCCCACCGTGAAACCGACCGCACGGCCGAGCGGGCTCCTCACCTCCGCGCCCGCGCCCGGCGTCACGTCGACGCTCGTGCCGCCGATCGCGAGCGACTCGATCCGCGTGCGGGTAGGGTAATGCGCTGAGCCGAGGAACAGACGATTGACAAACGCGGCCGCGAAGTCGGGCCGCATGGCGGCGGCGATCGTGATGCCGGCGAGGGCGGCGGCGAGCCAGGCCGCCCGCCGCCGGAGCTTGGGATCGGCGGCCTCCCGCGGCATCTCCCACGAGCGGCCGAAGTCGGCGACATAGTCGATCACCGCATCACGGAGATCGGCCGAGCCGGAGCCCGCGTGGCGGGCCTCGGCAAACTCGAGCGCCGCCACGAGGTCGCTGTCGATGCCCTGCCGCTTCTCGATCGCCAGCGCGATGTCGATCTCCGACTCCCGCCGCGCGAGGCCGGGCCGCACGCGCCGCCAATAGACGCGGCCCACCGCGACCGCCGCGCCGACGAGCAAGAGGCCGCGGACGAGCCGGCCCGGCGATGCCGTCCAGTCGATCAGGAAGATCACGGCAAGCGCGATCAGGATCGCAAGCAACAGCCGCGAGAGTCCCGAGAGCAGCCGCATGCGGCTGCGGCGGCGGGTCACCTGCGCGATCCGCGTTCGCAGGTCGGCGAGGCGGTCGCCGGCGGCGGCGCGGGTCGATGGCGTGGCGGAGGGGACGCTCATGGCAGGCTCGCCCTCTTGCGGAGGATCCATTCGGCCACGAGCAGGCCGAGGCCCGTGAGCAGGCAGGCCCAGGTCATGCTCAACGGAAACACCTTCATGGCATGCTCGGGCCGGGCCACGGGCTCGATGTCGGTGACGAGCCGGGCGGCGGAGGTGAGGTCGTAGGACTTGCCGCCGGTGGCCGCGGCGATCGCCTCCTGGAGCGCCGTGTTGCGGTGCACCGACCGCTGCTCCACCGACAGGCCCGTCACCGTGAAGGCGGCCTGCGCCTGCTGGCGGGTGAGCGGGTCGTCCACCACGATCCGGTGTTCGCCCGCGACGAGCGCGGGAATCCGCGCCTCGAAGAGCCCGGGCCGCACCTCCGCGATCGCGAGCTTCTCGGGCCCGCCCGCGGCCGGCGCGTCGGGCCGCACGAGCCCAGCCGCGAGCGTGCGGTCGGGCAGCTTGTCGGCGGAGAGCGGCTCGAAGTCGGCGTCGAAGGCCTCGACGGTGACGATCACCGTGTCGTCGGTGCGGTAGGTCGTCGCGTCGGTCCGCACCACGAATCGCTTCTGGCTGCCCATCGCGTGGCCCAGACCGAGCCGGTGCATGAGCTGGCCCCAGAACTGCCGGTAGTAGCGGTCGCCATACCGCTTCCGGAGCCGCCAGGTCTCGTTGGTGCCGACATACACCACCTCCCCGCGGCCGTAGCGACGCACCGCGATGATCGGCTGCGGCGTGCGGCCGTCGGTGCACTTCTCCGTCGGGTGCACGGCGAGCACCGTGGCCTGCGGATGCGGCCGCGACACCGGCTGCCACCAAGGCAGGGGGCCGAGGTTCTTCCAGGCCTTGCGGTTTTCCGTTTCGTCGGCACCGAGCCGCATGAAGTCGACGAGCGCCGCCTCGGGCGCGAGGGCCAGCTCGAAGGGCATGTCGTCCCGCGGCCTGCGGCTGCCGTCGAAGACCACCGGCAGCATGTCGGCCAGCGCCGTTTCGGCCAGCTCCGCGGGGCCAAACCGGGGGCCGGCGATCACCACGAGCCCGCCGCCGAACTCCTCGACGAATTCCCGCGTCATCTCGCAGAACCGGCTCGAGAGCGCGGCGGCCGGCATGTCGCCGAGAAAGAGCACGTCGGTGGCGAAGAAGTCGGCCCGCGCCGCGGCGGGCGCCGCCAGGAAGAGGTCGTTCGACGCCCGCACCTGCGGGTCGGCCGAGCGGAGAAACGTACGGAAGCCGCGCATCCCCACGAGCGGGTCGCGATGAAAGACCTCCTTCACGAACCGCCATTCCCAGGTCGGCTCATACTCCACGTATTCGAGCCGCAGGAAGTCGTCGCGCACCATCGTCTCGCGGGCGGCGCGGTTGTTGGCATCGATCGACTCCCCCGCGAGCTTCTCCACCGTCGCGATGAATTCGTGCCGGCCAACCTCCGCAGGCGTGAACGGAAACTCGACGGCCACCGTGCCGGCGGAGAGCGGCACCGACCGGGTGCCGAGGTCGAGCGGTCGCCCGCCCGCCGTGGCGGCCGGTCCGTCGAGCGGCCGGGCGGTGACCGTGACCTCGGCAGTGCCGCCGTCGAGCCCCGACTGCCGCAGGGTCACGGTCACGAGCGACCGCTCGTCCTTCTTCATCACCGGCGGCGCCTGCACGTCGATCGCCACGTCGGCCGCGATACCGGGCCCCACGCCCACGCAGTAAAAGGGCACGTCGAGCCGTCGCGCGGCCGCCGCCGCCGGCGGGCCGGCGTTCTGGTCGAAGTCGCTGACGAGCACCACGCCCTGCAGGTTGGCGGCCGAATGCCGCAGTGACAGTTCCTCGAGGGCCCGGCCGAGCGCCGTGACCTCGCCGGTGGTCGAGAGGCCGGCCGCGAGGGTCTCGCCGTCGAAGCTTTCGGTGGCGTCGCCGGCCGCCGCCTGCAGGGGCCGCACGCCGTCGCCCGAGTCGAAGGCGAAGGCCCGCAGTCGAAACGTGTCGGCCAGCGCCGCGAGCGTGTTGTCGTCTTTCTTGCGCAGCCAGGCGGCGACGAGATCCTCGCGGGATGGCGCGGCCACTGCGGGATCGAGGCCGGTCGCCGTGGCAAGCGGCTTCCGCTGATCGACCGGGAGATCGTCCTTGATCGCCATGCTGGCGCTCGAGTCAAAGAGGAGCCAGAGGAGCGGGTGGGGCGCGGTTCGCACCGAGAGCTGCAGCACCGGATCGGCAAGCAGGAGCACAAGGACCGCGGCGGCCGTGGCGCGGAGCGCCGCAAGAAGTGAGCGGGTGCGGCGGGGCATCGCCGGCTGCCAGCGGAGATAGAACCAGACCGCGGCGCCGGCGGCCGCCGCCACGAGCACCGCCACCAGCACCGGAAACCGGATCGCCCACGGCGCCGCCAGCGACACCTGCCAGGCATCGACCGCCTCGACGTTCTCCAGGCCGAACAGGCTGCCGAGCCACCGCGCAGGCCCGCTCGCCAGCGACGCATTCGTGAGTGGGGCGTTCATGCGGCAGCCCTCTCACGGGGCCGCGCGAGCAGAAGCGACTCGCCGACGAGGCAGCCCACGCTCGCCAGCAAGAGCCACCACCAGGCGTCGTGGACGAAGACGCGGGCGCCGCTGAACTCGATCGGCTCGTCCGGGCCCACCCAGCGGAGTCCTTCCACTCCGGCATGCCGCGCCGCGAACGACCGGCCATCGAACACCGCCGGCTCCGACTCGCGGGCCGGGCCGTTGACGGCCAGCGGCTGCCGCCAGAGCAGCTCGCCCGCGATCGCACCGTCGGCGGCCGGGGACGCCGGGTCGGCCGCGCTGGCAGTGGCGACAGGATCGCTCGTGGCCGTCACCATATAGATGCCGCGCCGCGAGAGGTCGCGGAGCGTGGTGCCGTAGGCATCGCCCCCCACCGCCTCGACGGCGAGCGATTCGACGAGCCCGTCGGGGCCGCCATCGTCGGCCGGCCGCGCGAGCCGCAGCCGCGCGCGGCGGTCGCCCGCGGCGACGGGCAGCGTGAAGCGGTCGGTGGAGGGGATCGTGTGGGCGGGGAGCGTGTCGGCGAGCATGCCGCGGAGCAGCCGGTCGCACGCGAGCATCGCATTCGTCTTGGCGAGCGTGTTCCACGAGCCGGTGAGGCCCGAGGCCAGCCAGGCCACGCTTCCCGTGCCGATGCGGCGCGTGACGAGAAACGGCGTGCCGTCGTCGAACGCGGCGAGCACCCGCGGCCGGAGCGCCGGATCCTCGACCGCCTCGGCCCCCGCGCCGGCCATGTCGGTGACGACCGTCTTGAAGAAGAGCGGTCCGCCGTAGAGATCGGCCAGCTCGTCGTCGGGCACGTCGGCCACGCGGAAGAGCGGCTCGTCGCGCATGCTGGTCCAGGTGAGCCGACGCGGCTCGAGCCGGCCGGCCTCGTCGGGAAGCCGGCCGGACGTGCCGCCGAGCGGCGCCGGCAGGATCCCCGCGCCGTCGAGCCAGGCGGCGGACGTCCACTCGGCAGGATCGAAGTCACCACCGGCCGCGATCACCAGCTGCCCGCCCCGTTCGACGAACGACCGCAGGAGCGGCACCGCCGCGCCGGGGCCGCGGATGCCCGCCACGATCGCCAGGCCCGCGCCGTCGAGCGCGTCGTCGTCGAGCTTCTCGAGCGCGACATGCCGCACCTTCACGAGCTGCTTCTGCGGAGCGTCGCGCTGCGTGACCGGTGCGAGCAGCCGCCGCAGGCTCCGCGTCTCGCCGATGCGGCCGCGGCGCGGGTCCTCGCCGGCGGCGCCATATTGATCGACGAACACCACCGGCAGCGCCGCCACCACCGGCACGACGAGGCAGCGGCGGTCGTCTTCCGGCACGGCATCGCCCGGCAGCGACACCGTCGCCGCCACGAAGGCCGCCCGCCCGGGCTCGACGGCCGCGTCGAAGAGATGGGAAAACGTCACCTCCCGCGCCTGCCCCGGCTCGAGGTCGATCGTCTCGGTGGACACCTCCGCGGCATCGACGGTGAGCGACACCTGCACGTGCCGTCGCGGCTGGCTCCCCTCGTGGCGGATCACCGCGGTGAGCGTGGCGGGCAGCTCGACGTCGGCCACGCCGTCGGCCACCGTGAACGACTCCACCCACGTGTTGTCGGTTTCGGGCACCGCGACGGCCACGGCCTGCATGTCGAGCGGCGGACGGTCGGGGCGGTCGCTCCCAGAGGCGAGCAAGGCCTTGGCGTCGGCGGGCCAGGCGACGACCTGCTGATCGCCGATGAACACGATCCGCTTGTCGGCAAGATCCGGGCTGCGTTCCGCCGCCTGCGTGGCGAGGTCGAGGGCCTGGGCGACGCTGCCGGCGCGATCGACGCACCGCAGGCCATCGACCGTCTCGACGGCGTCTTCCTGCGTCCGCAGGGGATCGAGGCTGTAGCTGCCGGCCGGGCCGCAGAGCGGGATCACCGTCGCGCGGCTGCCGGTAGGGAGATTGCCGAGGCACTCCTTCGCGCGGTCCTTCGCGTCGTCGAGGAGCGTCGTGCCGCCGAGCCGCGTCCGCCCCATGCTCAGGCTGTTGTCGATGACGACGATCGCGTGCACGGGGCCGCCGGCCGCGCCCGCGCCGGCGCCGAGCCGCAGAAACGGCCGGGCCACCGCGAGGCCGAAGAGCACGACGGCGGCCGTGCGCAGCACGAGCAGCCAGAGGTCGCGAAACCGCAGCAGCGACCGGCTGCGGCTGGCCGCCTCGAGCAGGAAGTCCATCGCCCCCCAGTCGATCTCGCGATACCGCGCCTTGTTGAAGAGATGGATGACGATCGGCGCCGCGGCGGCGGCCACGCCGGCGATCGCGAGTGGCAGGGCTCCGGGAGGAAAGGCGATCATGGCCGCGGCCCTCCGGCGGAAGCGGTGGCCTGCGTGTCGTCGGTCTTCCCTTCCTGGAGGATCGGCAGATAGCGGTTGGGGATCGCGAGCACGAACACGGCCACGGCGGTGCCGTAGAGGTCGCCCGGCTTGCCCTGCACGTGGCCGCCGGCGGCCCACTTGCCGTCGTTGGCCGGGTTCTTGGGATCGATCACCTGCCCCCCGACGAGCGCATCGCGGAGAATCGGATAATGGGCCCGCCAGCCAGGCCCGCCGACCTGGTAGAGCGATTGGCCGACGTAGTTGAGCGTGTAGGCATCGAACGGCATCTGGCCGTTGTGGGCCTGCTGCGGCTTGAGCTTGGCGATGTCGGTGGTGACCCGCTCCATGCTCTTGGCGATCCGCCAATCGTCGTATTGCCCAAACTCCTGCAGGCAGACGACGCCCGCGGCCGCCATCGCCACGGTGGCGTTGCCGCCCCCCTTGGCATACGTGAACTGCCCCGGAAGTTTTTTCAGTTCCGCCTCGGGCATCTTCGGATTGCCCCCCTTGGGGAAATAGTGGCCGCGGACGTTCGTGATCGCCTTCTCGATGACCGAAGGCGGGATCTCGAAGCCGCTGTCGACGGCGCTGCGCAGCGCCTTGGCCTGCATCACGCTCAGGCTCAGGTCGCCATCCTGCGGCACGGCCTGATACGCCCAGCCGCCGACCGGTCCCTGCGTGCGGGCGATGAGTTTGAGGGCGCGGTCGAGCGCCTTGCCGACGCGGGCGTCGGCCGTCATCCCGTAGGCCTGACCCAGCACGAACGTGGCGAGGCCGTGGTTGTACATGTCGCGCTGCGGCCCGGCGACGTTGAGCAGGCCGCTCGGCTTGGCGTTTTTGACGACGTAGTCGAGGGCGCGCTTGCAGGCCTCGCCATGCTCGCCGATCCCCGGCATGTGGCCGGCGGAGAGGAAGGCAAGCCCACCGACGGCCACGAGGCCGAGGTCGTTGGAGCCCCAGTTGCCCTCCGGGCCCTGATTGGCGGCGAGCCAACGGAGGCCGCGGTCGATCGCCGCCTCGCTTTCGGCGGTGACCTCCCAGTCGTCGCCGGCCGGGTCGGCCGCAGGCGCGGCGTGGCACGGCCGGCCGCAGGCGAGTGCTACCGCGGCGACAACGACGAATCCGCACCGGACCAGTGGGTCAAAGGAAGACATGCTGCCATTCTGATGACTTTTCCAGCCAACTGGTTACGGTCGGGCCCGGTTGCCGAGAAACCCGCTGCGCAAGCGACGGGAATCCGCGTGCCGTCACCATCCGTTCATCCGCATGCCCTCGGCTTGCGGTTCAGGGCACGGGTCACGGCGCGAGGAGCATGAGGTCGCGGGTTGCGTCGGCGGCGCCGCGGCCGCTGAAGACGCGGAGCCCCGCGGCCGTGGGCACGAGCGGCCCCAAGAAGGGCTCGGGATCCTCGCACGCCGCGAGCGGCCAGCGGTTTGTTTCGCGGCCCGTCGCCGGATCGATGCGCACCAGCGCGGCCAGGCGGGTGTTCTTGCCCGCGACCGGCTGCCGCACCGCCGCGAGCAGGGCATCGTCGGTCGCGAGGCTCGCCTCGAGCAGGTCGGCGGGTCCGAACCGCCAGCCGCGGCCGCCCGTCGCCGCGTCGAGCGCCACGAGATCCCCCGTCTCGCCCGCCGGCACGGCCGACGCCGACACGGTCGTGCCGATCCGCTCCACGATGAGCCGGCCCTGCACGATCCCGCGGAGGCGGGTCGCCGCCGGGTCGGCAAGCCGCCAGAGCACGCGGCCGCTCGCCGCATCGAGCGTGACGACTCCCGGCACGCCCGGCTGCACGACATGCACGCGGCCGTCCCGCACGAGCGGCAGCCCCTGGGCCACGAGCATCCAAAACGCATCGACCGCAGGCGGCATCCAGGGATTCCGCCGCACCCAGCGCACGCGGCCCTGCTCGTCGCAGGCGATCACGCTCCCGCCGGCCACGACGAGCCAGATGCCGTCGGCCGCCACGAGCTGGCAGTCGCGGATCGTCCACCAGCCACCGGCGAGCACGACGAGCGGCTGCTCGCCGACGATCCGGCCCGTGGCCGCGTCGAGCGTCATGAGCGCGAGCTGATACGACTCCTCCACTTTGCGGGCGACGCAGATCACCACCGCGCCGCCATCGGCGAGGAGCGGATCCGAGACGAACTGCCGATCGGCCGCGGAGGGGAGCTCCCAGGCGACGGTGCCGTCGGCCAGCGCGATCGCCGCGAGGGCGGGGCCCACCTTGCGGAGCCGTCGCACGTAGGCCCGCGTGGCATCGGCCACCGGCCGCATGGCATGGCCGGCCCATTCATGCGTGGCGGCCGCATCGCCACCGAGACCGGCCCGCCACTGCACCGCGCCGGTCGCGGGATCATGGCTCGCGAGCTGGAAGCGATTCGAGACGAGCAGCCGATCGGCCAGCGGAATGACGGCGAGCTGCCGCGCGACCCAGTCGATCGCATGCGGCGGCCAGTCGATGCCCCCGCTTGCAAGCGGCGCGGGCAGCCCGGCGGGATTGCCGCCCACGTCGCCCTCGAGCCGTGCCGCCGGCGTGGCGACGAGATCGCCTGAGGTCGGCAGCGCCGGCCTCACCGGCGGCGCGGCCACGGCTCCGACACTGCCGAGCTTGCGGGCAAGATCGAGCGCGGCGGTGATCCGCTTGACCTGCTTTTCGGCCGCCGGCGGGATCGTCGGGACCGCGGCGTCGTAGTGACGCCGCGCGGCGGCGAAGCGGCCGGCAGCCATACTGCGATCACCCAGCCAGCCATGCGCCTCGGCGGCGGCCGCCGTGCCGTGAAACTGCACGGTGACGGTCTCGATGGCGGCGGCATCGCCGGCCGAGGTGGACTCGAGTAGCCGGAGGCCCGCGATCCGCTCGCGCTTCTGCCGCATGGTCTCGAGCAGGCGGGGCTCGTCGCGCATCGCCGTCGCCACCGCCACGGGCAGCGACACGAGCAGATCGGGATCGTCGCGGTCCGGCAGGAGGTCGATTGATCCATCGGCAGCCGCCGCGTCGATGAGCCGGCAGACATCCTGCCAGTCTTCTCCGGCCATGGCCACCGTCAACTCGGCGTGCACGCTCAGGCTCTCCTTGCCGGGCGCCGCGAGCAACGGATGCCGCCACGCGGCGGCGAGCGCCGCCGGCTTGGCCGCGAGCCGGCTCGTGGCCACCGCATCGGCCCACGTGAAAAACACGTCGTTCCGCGGCTTGGCCGTACATCCGAAAAACGAGAGCTGCTCCACGAGCCCGTGCACCGCTTCGCCATCGCCTTGTGCGAGCAGCCCGACGATCTCCCGGCGGGCGAGCGGCTCGGGGAACGGACTGAAGGGGTCGCCGCTCCGCAGCGGCATCGCAGCCAGGTCGGTGCTGATCGCAGAAAAACAGCGCAGCACACCCTCCGCCGCACGCTCCCCGCCGAGGCTCGTCAGCAGGCCGGCGATCCGCATCGCCGCCGCGGGCTCATCGACGACGGGCGCGAGCGCGAGAATCTCGTCGAGCAGTTCATGACGGGCTTCGTCCGTCAGTTCCAAGCTGAAGCTCTCCCGCCAGAGAAACCCGAGGAGGTCGATCGCGAGATCCTTGGCAGCGTTGCCGGCGACCGCCTTCAAGGCGCAGGCCCGCCGCCAGGCGCCTGCGTCTGCGGCCGGCGGCTTCGCGGCATCGGCGGCGGCCAGCCACGCGGCGAACGGCCCCTGCGGCGGCAATTCCACGGCCGACTCCCGCGCGTCGAGCGACGCGAGCGCGTCGAGCCTGGGAAATCCAGCCTGCTCGAGTGCGGCGATCGTGATCGACCGGGCGGAGGGATGCGGCACGGCATGCATCCCGATCGCCGCGAAGGCCGGCTGCGGCCCCGTGCCGAGCACCCAGCGCCGGCCGTCGCCGCTCAGGTCGACCCGCTGCACGCCGCCGCACTGCCGCAGCCGCAGCCAGACCGGTTGTCCGGCATTGACAAAGAGGAACGGCCGCGATGCCAACGGCTCGGCCGATTCGAGCGCGTTGTCGTTCGGCGGCTTGCGATCGATCTGCAGCGTGCCGGGGATGTTTTTATTCGCCTGGAAACGCAGCACCGACTGCGGCGCGTGCTTGTCGTCGGCGAGCACGAGGCCGGTGCCGGGAGCGACGCCCTCGAGCCGCACGACGAATTCGCGGAGGCCAGCCGCCGCAGGCAGCGGCAGGACCGCCCAGGCCGGCTGCTTCGTCTCAACGGCCGAGAGCGTCGCGAGGCCGTCGTCATGCACGGTGAAACCGGCCGTCTGGTCGCCGCCGCGCACCCACGCGGCCTTGCCCGCGGCGAGCAGGTCGACCCCCGGCCGGGCCGTGGGGGACCACGGCGGCGGGATCGGCGCCGCCGCCACGAGCGCCATGTCGCGAACCGTGGCCGCCCCCTCGAAGAAGATGTCGGTCGGCGGGCCGGCGAGCGCCGCCTCGACGAGCCGGACGTCGCCGCGGGCGAGCGTGATCATGCCCTCGGCATAGCGAAGCTCGATGCGGTGCACGCCGACCGGATTCGTGCGGATGAAGCGGCCGTCGTCCCGCGCGACCGTGACGAAGCCGGTGGGGAGCGGCTCGGCGCCGGAGCGGGTCGTCGCGCAGGCGCCCCAGGAGAGAGGCTTCTTGAAGGCGTCGAACGTCACGCCGTTTCGGCCACTCCAGACATGGATGCGAAGGCCGTCGAAGTCGGGCGACGCGATGCGGATCGCCGCGCCTTCGCCAAGCGGCTGCGTGAGCCGCGCGAGCCCCTCGAACCTGCCGCAGGGCTTGCCGTCGATCGGCTGGGCGGAGAGCTTGAGCGGCTGTTTCTCGACCGCGGCAAGCCAGCGGCCGAGCAACTTGTCGTCGGGCGTCGCGGCGTCGGCTGCCGCGGGCTCGAAGAGGCCCGCCACGCGAAGCTCGTGCCGCGGCTGGGCGGCGACGGCCGTGGGCTCGACCGCGACGGGCTCCGGCGGACTTGGTGCAGCGGGCGGCGGCGCGGGCGGGGCGGGCGGCGGCGATTTTTTCGCTTCGACCGGAGCGGCCGGTGGCTCATCCACCGCGACCGTGGGCGGCTGCTCGGCCTCCTGCCGTGCCACCTCGACCGGGCGGCCGCGCCAGTCGCGCATCATGACGAGCGGCCCGAGGATGGCCGCCACCACGGCGCAGACCACGAGGCCGTAGCGCGTGAGCGTGCCGATCGCTTCGGCGCGGCGGTGGGCGAGCCGCTCGAGCACCCGTTCCGCCGACACCTGCGGCCGGCCGAGCGCCTGCGCGAGGTATTCCTCGATCTGGATCCGATCGGCGAGCTCGCGGAGCACTGCGGGCGAGGTGCGCACGGCCTCCCGCAGGGCCGCACAATCCTCGGGCGTGAGATCGGCGGGGGCCTTCTCCTGGATGAGCGCGCGGAGCTGTTCGCCGGTCATGGTCATGCCTCCTCCCCGCCGTCGGTCGCCACGGGCTGCCCGCTCTCGAGGCACCGCCGCACGGCCTGCCGCGCCCGATGCACGAGCAGCTTCACCGCCCCCTCGCTGCGCTTGAACCGCGTCGCGATCTCCTGCATCCGCAAGTCATCGTGGTAGTACAGATCGATCGCCTGCCGGGCGCTGGGGCCGAGCCCTTCCAGGCAGCGGGGCAGCTTGCCCATCACCTCGTCGAACACACCGCCGTCGCTCTCCGCCGCGCCGACGAGGTCCTCGATGTCGAGGCACAGCGCGGTCCAGGCCGTTTCCCGTCGCCTCTGTGCCGCGCGGACATGCTCGCGGAGCACGTTGCGGGCGATGCCGATCAGCCACGGCCGCATCGCCATGCCCGCGCCCTCCCGCGGCACCGCCTTCGCCGTGTAGACCCGCAGAAACACCTCCTGCCCCAGGTCCTCGGCATCGGCCAGCCGCGTGAGCCGCGCCCGCAGGTAGCCGTGCACGAGCTTCGCATGCCGCTCGATGATCGCCGTGAAGGCGGCATGGTCGCCCCGCTGCGCCGCGGCGAGGAGCGCGGCATCGTCGGCCGAGCGGGCAGGCGGCGGTTGATCGGGCAGCGTGGGCACGGCTTTGGAATGGTTACTTCTTGGGAGTCGGTTCGAGCATCGTGGCCGGCACGCCGAACTGCGGGTCGGGATCGGTCGTGGCCGCGAGGCGGAACCGGCCGAGGACATGCTGGCCGCCCTGCTGATACCGCAGCGTGAGCTTGAGCCGCGTGCCCCCCGGGAAGCCGGCCGGCGCGGCGAGCGTGAAGATCGCGGCGGGGTCGACGGTTTTGGGAACACCCTGAATCGCCCAGCCGGATGCGGGGTTGGCATCGAGCGACAGCTCCGGCCCATGGCCCCCTTGCGCGAACGTCGCGGCCGCCTTCGAGAAGGCGAGTGGTGTGGTGCGAGCCGGATCGGCGCGGGAGATCGCCTCGGCGGAGAACGACTGCAGCACGAAGTTGCCGTTCGCCGCGCGGCCCGGGCCGCCGGCAGGGAGCGAGTCGTCTCGCAGCGCCTCGAGCCGCAGGCCCGTGATCTTCTCGAGGTCGGTGTCGATCTCGAGTGTGTGCGTGTCTTTGTCGGGCGATGGCCCCGCCGCGAGGACGGAGCCGTCGTCGAGCACCCGCAGCGTCGCCTTCCCCTCCGACGCCACTGTCGCCGGCACGACCGTCTGCCACCGCGTGCCCAGAAATCCTGTCGGGCCGAGGGCCGCCCACTCGACGAAGCTCTTGTCGTCGCTGCCGCGGTGGACGATCTCCACCGTGATCTCACGGCCCGTGAACCGCGCGAGCGGCAGCACGAATGGCAGCACCGTCACACCGGGTTTCCGCTCCGGCACGTCGGCCTCCACGATGCTCTCGCCGTCGATACGAATGGCGAACCTGCTCGCCGTTGCGGCGGTGCGGCTCATGGCGATGACGAGGTGCGGGGTCTCGGGCGACACCGCAAACCGACGGCGGAGCACCGTCTCGCCCCCGGCGAAGAGCGATTGCCGCAGCGGCTGCGGCAGGTCGGCCGGCGAGAGCGGATCGACGAGCGTGCGGATCGTCGGCTGGCCTGCGATCTCCCAATCCCGCCAGGCGGAGATCGTGGCGGGAAGCCGGTCGCGGACGGCGGCGGCGAGCCCCTCCGGCGCGAGTGACACGACCGGATCGAGCCAATCGAAGATGTCGCGGATGTCGTGGATGTCGGCGTCCGGGGGACGACCTTCGTGGGCGGCATCGGCCACGAGCACGAGCGCGCGGGGGCCGGCGGCCGCGGTGCTCGCGGGCGGAATTGCCAGGCTCCCGGTGTCGATCGGTTCGCGGCCGCCGACGAGAACGTCGCTCTGCCAGAGCGGCTGCGCGGCCGCATCGCCGAGATGCACCGACGCCTTCACGCAGCCGCCGCCACCGGCCGCGGCGTCGAGCGCGGCGGCCGTGCGGAATGCCGTGGCGAACGGGGGCAGCGGAAACGTCATCGCCGAGAAGGCCTGCGTGCCGAAGCCCCAGCCGAAGGGGAGCCCCGCGGCTGCGAGCGGCCCGTCCTGCACGTTGCGATCGCGCTGCCATGTCCAGCTGCCGCCGAACGTGGCCCTGCGTTCGACCGTCGCCGGCTCGATGAGCGAGAGCGGCACCGCGCACGCCGTGAAGACGATCCGCCGCCGCACGCCCGCATGCGGCAGCCAGAGCGGATCGAGGCTCCAGGCGGGCTGGGCGCGCAGGTGCCAGGTGCGGGGGTTCTTCGGATCACCCGTGCCCTGCAGCGGATCGACGGCCGTCGTGGCGACGAGGCCGTCGTCGGTTTCTGCGGCCATGAGCCGGGCGGCTGTGGCGTCGGCCGGAGAGGCGGCCGCCTGCGGCACGAGCCAGGCGAGCAGGCGGGCATCCATCTCCCACGGATCGCGGTCGGCCAGCCGGATCTCGGCGATCTCGTCGAAGGCGAGCCGCTGCGTGCCCTCGTCGCCGAGGATGATGACGCCGGTGGCGGTGAAGCGGAGCGACCGGAACCTGACCTCGCGGCCGTCGCGGGTGAGGAGCGTGGCGGGGGGCAGCGGCTGGCCGAGCCGCGGCACGAGCACGATCCGCCGCACGAACTCGCTCGCCACGCGGACGTGGGGCCGCGGCGGCTTGCCGGGCAGATCGACCGCCGCGAGTGGCCGCACGAAGAGATGGGGTGGCGTGGCGCGCCGCCAGTCGTCGAGGCCGCTCGTGTGGCCCTCGATGATCCCCGGCAGCCGGTCGCCGCAGGCGAGTTCCACGAACGGCTGGCGCTGCGCGGTGGCCGGCGCGGCAGGCAGGCCCTGCCGCACGACCCACCGCACCGGGTTGGCGGCATCGAACATCGGCCTGCCGCCGAGCTGTGGCTGCGAGGCCGGTGCATTCCAGCCGGCGATCGGCACGCCCGACACACGGGTGCCGTCGGCGAAGAGCCCGTCCCAGAGCAGGTCGTTGGCGGACGCGGGGCGGAGCCCGGCCGTGATGCTCAGGCCGAGCAGTGCTGCCACCGCGGCAGTCGGGATGGATCGCATGGTGCGGGGGAGGGGGCAGGCGGGTCGGGCGCACAAGTACCCGTA
>JBIIYN010000165.1:0-8701 GCA_044346795.1 Pirellulales bacterium | reverse complement strand
GACCGCCTCCAACGACTCCGCCGCGCACTGCCGCGGCGTATCCTGCGCGGTGTGCCAGTGCGGGTAGTCGAAGTCGATGATGTCGCAGGTGGGAATCCGCCCGATCATCCGCAGCGGCACGTGGTCGTCCTCGACGGAGTACTTGGGACGGGGGACGAACTGCCGCACCTTCCGGCGGGCCGCGACGTCCCAGATCGAATCGACGACCGGGCGGGTGTCGGGCCAGGTCACGCTCTGCTGCTCCTGCCAGATTTCGAGATCGCGGTCGGCCACCATGTCGACGATCACGCCGCACCGGTAGCGATGGGGCAGCCGCCCGGCCTGCTGATCGGCGGCATACTGCCGCGCGAAGAACGTCGAACCGAGGAAATAGGGGTCGCGGGGTGCGACGACGTATTCCTCGGCGTCGAAGAGGACGAAGTCCACCCCCACCGGTCCCGGCACGGTCGGCATCGCCCTGGCCAGTTCCATGAGCAGTGCCACGCCGCTGGCCCCGTCGTTGGCGCCGATGAACGTGCCCTTGGGATCGACGGGATCGCGGTCGGGAAACGGCCGCGTGTCGTAATGCGCGCCCAGGAGCACGCGGTCGCGCCGGTCGGGATGCCACTCGACGACGAGGTTTTCCATGTGGACCGGCCGGCCCGTCCGCCGGTCGCGGATCTCGAAGGCCTGCCCGCGGACCGTGCCGCCCGCGGCGCGAAAATGGGCGGCCAGCAGCTCACGCTGTTTCGTCATCGCGGCCGACCCGCTCGGCCGCGGCCCCAGGGCCGCGATCGTCTCGAGGTGGGCGAACGCCCGCTGGCCGGAGAATTCCGGCGGCTGCTCCGCCCGGACGCCGCCCGGCAGCCACACCGTCAGCAGCGTTTGCGCCACCAGGGTGGCCACCGTGCTCCCGTGCATCCGCTGCCAGCCGCTCATGCAGACTCCTTCGTCGCGTAGTCTAATGGATCGGGTCGGGATGTCGGACCGATCGATCCCACGCCATCCACGGTGCCGCCGCAAACAGGTTCGCCTCCCCTCATGAATCCGCGTGTTTCTTCCATTCTCTGGCTCCTGCTCGCCGCCGCGTGGCCGGCCGCCGTGCGTGCCGGCGGAGGCCCCGAGAGCCTCTTCCTGGTCGTCAACCCCACGAGCCCCGACAGCCTCGCGGTGGCCAATGCCTATGCCGAACTGCGGAACATCCCGCCCATCAACGTCCTCATGCTGCCGTGGCAGGGCGGCACCGAGAGCATCGACATCGCCACGTTCCGCACCGGCCTGCTCGCCCCCGTGCTCGAGGCGATCGATGGCCGGCGGCTGGCTCCGCAGATCGACTGCGTGGCGTATTCGAGCGACTTCCCCTGGCGGATCGATTTCGCGGAGGAGCTGCCGGCGGCGCTGAAGTCGCAGGATCTCCACAAGTTTCCCTCCGGCTCGCTCACCGGCATGACGATGCTCTACGCGGCGGTCCGCAGCGGCCAGGGGCCGGTCTGGCTCGACCCCTCGAGCAACCGCTACTGGCGGCCCCTCGATGCCGACGGCGTGCCGGAGTCCACCGACGGGTTTCGGGGCTGGCATCGCTACGGTGCCCGGGGCGAGGTGACCGAGACCGCGGGCAACCGCTACCTGCTCTCGGTGATGCTCGGCGTGACGGCGGGGCGGGGCAACACGGTGCCCGAAATCGTCCGCGGACTGGAGACGGCGGTGGCCGCCGACGGCACGAGGCCGTCGGGCACGATCTATTTCGTGACCAACGACGACGTGCGGACCAGGACCCGCAGTCCGGCCTTCCCGCCGATCGTGCGGGCCCTCGAGGATCTCGGCGTCAAAGCCGAAATCGTCTCCGGCGTGCTGCCTTCGGCCCGGCGCGACGTGGCGGGACTGATGACTGGCGCGGCCGACTTCGACTGGGCCGCGAGCAAGAGCGTGATCCTCCCCGGCGCCATCTGCGAGAACCTGACCAGCTACGGCGGCATCTTCACCGCGTCGGCCGGCCAGACGCCGCTCTCCGCCTTCATCCGCGCCGGCGCCGCGGGCTCCAGCGGCACCGTGATCGAGCCCTATGCGCTCCAGGCGAAGTTTCCGCATGCCTCGATCCACGTGCACTACGCGCGGGGCGCCACGCTCGCCGAGGCGTTCTACCAGTCGGTGCAATCTCCCTATCAGCTGCTCGTGGTCGGCGATCCCCTCTGCCGCCCCTGGGCGGCGATCCCGAAGGTGGACGTCGTGCTGGCCGCGGATGGCGAGGTGATCGCCGCCGACCGGCCGCTCTCCGGCCGGATCGAACTCCTGCCCCGGGCGACCGTCTCGGCCCCGCGGCGGGCAGGAGGGGGTGACGCCGTGCTGGGCGGGATCGACCGCTTCGTGCTCTTCGTCGACGGCGTGCGGCTGGCTGAATGCCGCCCCGGCGAACGGCTGCCGCTCGACACGGCCCGGTTGGCCGACGGACATCATGAGCTGCGGGTGGTGGCCGTCGAGCGTTCATCGGTCCAGTCGCAGGGCCGCCTGATCATGCCGGTGCGGTTCGCGAACCATGGCAAAAAGCTCACCCTCGCGGCCGAACCGGCCCGCGTGCGCGTGTCGGGCACGGTGGCCGTGAGCGTGTCGGCGGCCGGACTCGACGGCGTGGCGGTCTACGCGCTGGGCCGCGTGCTCGGCCGCACGCCGGCCGGCGACACGACGATCGAGGTGCCGGCCGCACTGCTCGGCCGCGGCCGCGTGACGCTCCGCGCGACGGGCCGTTCCGGCGCCGGCGCCGCCAACGGCGTGAACGCCGATCCGGTGACGATCGAGGTGACGGAGTAGCGGCGGAGACGGCCCGCCGGCTCAGGCCAGGTGGCCGGTCTCGTTGAAGCAAAGGAGCCGCGGGCCGGGCCACTCGAGCTCGGTCACCGAGCAGTTGGCCAGCGCCGGCAGCCGCGTGAAGGGCCGTTCGGCCGCCGCGGCCAGGAGCGGATGCTCGCGGCCGATCAAGCTGCCGAGCGCCGCGGTGAGCACGCCGCCGTGCGCGACGACGATCATCCCCGCCGTGTCGCGGGCGGCGAGGGCCTCGAGCGCCGCACGACCGCGGGCCGCCAGTTGGGCCCGCGATTCGCCGCCGGGGATGACGTAATCCACGTCGCCCGATCGCCAGCGGGCCACCTCGTCCGGAAACGCCGCCTCGAGATCGGCCCAGAGATGGCCCTGAAAAATCCCCGCGTGCAGTTCGGCGAGTTGCTCCTCCACCCGCACGGGCAGGCCGACGGCGGCGGCGATCACGGCCGCCGTCTCGCGGGCCCGCGTGAGCGGACTCGACCAGATCTCGCCGATCGCGCCGCCGTTCTCCGTGGCCGCTGCGACGACCCCGCTGATCCAGTCGGCCACCCGCCGCGCCTGCGCGTGGCCGAGCTCGGAGAGCTCGACGTCCGCCTGTCCCTGCACGCGTCCCTCGAGGTTCGAGACGCTTTCACCATGACGCACGAGGTATTGTCGCATGCAATGAGCCTACTGGATCGCGTCTTCCCTCGCTCGCGCTTCGGGCTTGCATGGGAGGGATCACGACCGGCGCAAGCTCCATCCAAGCCCGAAGCGCCAGCGAGGGAACCCGGACCGAAGGTCCGGGTCATCGGGGCATGGCATGCATCGCATCCTCCCCCGCTCGCAGCCTACCGCGTCGGCTCCGATGCGGGCAGCGTGGCCACGTCGGACCGGGTCGTGGCGGGGGCGGCATGGTGCGGGGCGGCGTGCCCGCCCTGCCCCTTGGAGAGCTGCTCGACGAACTCGCGGCCCGTGCCCTGCAGCACGAACACGTCGCTGGCGGCCTGCTGGCCGCTCCGCGGCCGCACGATGCAGATCACCTCCGCGTCGCCGTCATGCCGCCACACGTGATCGACGAGGGCCTGTTCGCCCGGCGAGAGCTGCCGCGGGCTGGCCTGAACCGGTGGAGCCTGAATCAGTGGCGATTGGATCGGTGGCGATTGGATCGGAGCCGACTGAGCCGAAGCAGGTTGGGCCGCGGCGGTCTGGGCCGTGGCGGCCGTGGGCAGCGCATCCGCGCGGTCGCGGCGGTCGAACGACACGGGCGGCATCTCCGCCGGCATGCTCGGCACGGCGGGGCCCGCCGAGAGCGCGGCGACGTCGCCCGGTCCGCCGCTGGGATAGACGCTGCGATAGACGAAGGCGAGGCCGGCCTCGTCGAGCTGCTCGTGCACCGTGGGCAGCGCGGCGAAGAGCCCCTCGTTGTCGGCCGGATCGGCCGCGTTGCAGACGCCGATGAGCGTACCGTCCAGGGCGAAGAGTCCGCCGCCGCTGCGGCCCTGCACGGGCTGGCCCGCCACCTGCACGTTCGCCGGCCCGAGATACTTGTCGACGCCGGTCACGCGGCTGTGATGCAGCGTCGGATCGTCGCCGCCGTCGCAGCCGACCGTGACCACGGGCTCGCCCGGTTGCGTGCCGCGGTCGGTGCCGCCGATGCGCACCGGCTCGATCTGCCTGTCGGTGAAGATGCTGACGAGGGCCAGGTCGCGCTTGAGGTCCCACGAGACGACCTGACCGGCGACGCCCCGCGGCCCGTCGGCGCCGAACAGGTCGACCTCCACCCGCCCTTTGCCCTGGGAGTCGCGGAAGATGTGGCCGCAGGTGAGGATGAGGGCCTCCCCCTGCCGGCAGTCGATGACGGTGCCGGTGCCCCGCGACACGCCCTGCGCATCCTCGACGAGCAGCCGCGCCGTGGCGGCGATGAGCCGACGCTCGAGCGCGGCCCGCCGGGCTGGGTCGAGCGGCGCACTTCCGGGAGACTGGTTGGCGGCGACGGCCGGCCGAGCCTGCGGCCGCGACCGCGCCGGTGCGGCGGATCGCTCCGCCGGCCCCGCCGCGACGGCCGCACGGGGGGAAAGGATCGCGGTGGTCGACACCCGGGGAGGGGCCGGCGGCTCCGTCGCGAGCGCCGCGCCCGCCGGTGCGACCGGCAGGGGAATGCCGGCGACGGGCGCGGCGGCTGGCACCGCGGCCGCGGGCCGGGTCACAGCCGCCACCGCCGCGGGAGCGAGCCCGAGCGGCTGCCGGCTCTTGGCCAGCAGGTTTTCCAGTTCGCCGCGGGTCGTGGCGCCGTTGATGCGGCCGACTTCCTGCCCCTTGACGAGGAGCACGTAGCAGGGCACGCCGGTGACGGCGAAGCGGCGGACGAGATCCCCCTCGTGATCGACGTCGACATGCCGCACGACCCAGCCGGAGGCCGTGATCTCTCCCATGAGCGGCGCCATCTGCCGGCAGGGTCCGCACCATGACGCCGAAAAATTCAGCAACACGACGTCGCCGGCCGCGACGGCGGCAGGATTGGCTCGAGCCGTCACCGCGGCCCCCGCCGAGAGGCCGATCGTGGCCGTGATTCCAAGGAGAAGTCGCAACGACCGTGTCATCCGTGGCTCCGGCCTGGCTGGTGAGGAGGAACTGTTCTGATGCCGGCGGACTGCCGGGCGGGGCAGGATGGTGCCGCCCTCACGCGGCGGCGACAAGAGCATTTTTGCGATTCTCATGCGACCGCGGGCCGCCATGCTCTTTCCCATTCCGCCCGTTTTTCGCGCGGTTTCCCCGCTTGCCATCCGGAAAACGTGGCTGCGTGTGGGGCCGTGGGTTAACTTGTCCGCTTCCCCTCGGCCCCGAGCCTCTCTAGAAACCCCGCATGACCGCACGCGCCCGTCGCATCCTCGTCACCTCCGCCCTGCCCTACGCCAACGGGCACATCCATCTCGGGCACCTCGTCGAGTACATCCAGACCGACATCTTCGTGCGGTTCCAGAAGCTCCGCGGCCACGAGGCGATCTACCTCTGCGCCGACGACACGCACGGCACGGCGATCATGATCCGCGCCCAGGCGGAGGGCCGCCCGGAACGCGAGCTCATCGCCGCGATGCGGGAGGCGCACCTCGCCGACTTTCGCGGGTTTCAGATCGACTTCGACCACTACGGCTCGACCGACAGCGACGCCAACCGCCGGCTCTGCGGCGAGATCTGGCGGAGCCTGCGGGACCGCGGGCTCGTCACGACCCGCGACGTGCAGCAGCTCTACGACACGCAGGCGGGGGTCTTTCTCGCCGATCGTTTCGTCCGCGGCACCTGCCCGCGGTGTCGGGCGGCCGATCAATACGGCGACTCCTGCGAGCAGTGTGGCGCCGCCTACACGCCGGCCGACCTCGTCGATCCGGTGAGCACGCTCTCCGGAACGCGGCCGGAGGTGCGGTCGGCAGAGCACCTGTTCGTCACGCTCGAACGGATGCACGCCTTCCTCGACGGGTGGACGCAGTCCTCGGGGGCGCTCGACCCCCGGGTCGCCAACTACCTCGCCGGCCACTTCCTCGGGGAGCCGCTCCGCGACTGGGACATCTCCCGTCCCGCGCCCTACTTCGGCTTCGAGATCCCCGACGCCCCGGGGCACTACTGGTATGTCTGGTTCGACGCCCCGATCGGCTACCTTGCCGCCACCGCCGAATGGTGCGCGGCCCACGGCGGGGCGTTCGAGTCGTGGTGGCACCGGAACGGTGGGGAGCCGGCGGCGGAGATCCACCACTTCATCGGCAAGGACATCACCTACTTCCACACGCTCTTCTGGCCGGCGATGCTCGAGGCGGCCGGGCTGGCGCTGCCGACGCGGGTGCACATCCACGGGTTTCTCACGGTCAACGGCCAGAAGATGTCGAAGAGCCGCGGCACCTTCCTGCTCGCGCGGACCTACCTCGCCCACCTCGATCCGGGCATGCTGCGGTATTACTACGCCGCGAAGCTCTCGGGCGGGATCGACGACATCGACCTCAATCTCGAGGAGTTCGCCGCCAAGGTGAACGCGGACCTTGTCGGCAAGGTGGTCAACCTCGCCAGCCGCACGGCCCGCTGGCTGGAGGCGACGGGACTGGCGCGGGAGTATCCCGACGACGGCGGCCTGTTCGCGGCGGCCGCCGACGACGGCGCCGCGATCGCCGAGGCCTATGAGGCCTGCGACTTCGCCCGCGCGATGCGCACGATCATGCAGGCGGCCGACCGCGCCAACGCCTACGTGGATGCGGAGCAGCCGTGGAAGCTGGCCAAGGCCGGCCCCGAGTCGGCCGCCCGGCTGCAGGACGTGGCGAGCGTGGCGCTCAATCTCTTCCGGCAGATCGCGGTCTACCTGGCGCCCGTCCTGCCCGAACTGGCGGTGCAGGCCGGTGCACTCGTGGGCGGCCCCATCCGCTCCTGGGAGGAATCGCAGCGGCCGCTCGCGGGCCGGCCCGTCGGCACCTTCCGGCCGCTCATGCGGCGGGTCGAGCCGGCACAGATCGAGGCCCTGCTCGCCGACTCCCGCCCGCCGGCCGCCGCCGCCGACAAACAACAGTCACCCACCACCGCTTCCTCCCGTCAGCCTGCCTTGAAAGGAACGCTTCTCATGGATGCCACCACCGCCCCGGCCGATTCTGGCGAACCGCTCGCCGCGGAACCGCTCGCGCCGGTCTGCACGATCGACGACTTCGCGAAGGTCGATCTCCGCGTGGCGCGGATCGTCGCGGCGGAGGAGGTGCCGGAGGCGAAGAAGCTGCTCAAGCTCACGATCAGCCTCGGCGGCGACGCCACCCGCACGGTGTTCGCCGGGATCAAGGGGTTTCACGCGCCGGAGTCGCTCGTCGGCCGGCTCGTCGTGGTGGTCGCGAACCTGGCGCCGCGGCAGATGAAGTTTGGCCTGAGCGAGGGGATGGTTGTCGCCGCCAGCGGCGCGGGCGCCGCGGGTGTCTACCTGCTCTCCCCCGACTCGGGCGCCCTGCCCGGCATGCGGCTGCGGTGACTGACCTCACGGCAAGCCTCGGCATCGTGCCGAGCTTGCCTTGGCCGACCTCCGTCGGCTGGTGCTGAACCGGCCCTCCGGGCCTGACGGCCTGAAGACGGTGGTGATTTCGGGCGTGGCGAAATGGCGGGTGTTTTTTGGACCCGTCCCCTCGCCTGCGCTTCGGGATTGCATGGAAATCGCGGATCGTCGAGGCCCGCAGCGCAAGCCAAGGCAGTAGATTTCTGATCGTGAGGAGCCGGTCGGAGGCACGCGCAGGAGCCGGTGAATTCTGCGACTCACGAACGATCCACCAGGCACCCACGAGCCTCCTGTAGCAGAATCCGCCGGCGACGAGCATGCCGCAGCCGGCGAACCAATCCGCGTCGGATACACACCGCGACACTTGGCACTGCGTACAATTTCCTCACCGTTCGACCCGTCTTCATTCCTGGCAGTGGACGCCCGCACCCGAGGAGCTCCCGGCCATGGCCAAGCCCGTCATTCTCGTCCCCACCGATTTCTCCACCGCCAGCGACGCGGCCCTGCCGCACGCGGAGGCGCTGGCCAAGCAGAAGTCCGCCTCGCTCCTAATTCTCCACGTGGAGGAGCCGCCGCTGGCCTACGGCGCGGGCGAACTCTACTACGGCCTGCCCGAGCCGAGTTCGGAGCGGATTCTCAAGATGCTCGAGGAAGTAAAGCCCTCCGATCCGACGGTGCCGTGCACGCATCGGCTCACGATCGGCGATCCCGCCGGCGAGATCGTGCGGATCGCCGCCGAGGAGGGGGCGGAGATGATCGTGCTCGGCACGCACGGCCGTTCCGGGTTCACCCGCATGCTGATGGGCAGCGTGGCGGAGGCCGTCGTCAGGCGGGCGCCGTGCCCGGTGCTTGTCTACCGGGCGGCGGCGGAGAAACTGTCGGCACGGAAGGCGGAGGCCCTCCGCCTGTAACCAG
>JBIIYN010000164.1:0-8704 GCA_044346795.1 Pirellulales bacterium | reverse complement strand
ACCGGAGACACACCACGCGACGCCGCCGGGACCACCCCGGAGGCCGTATCGTCCAGCCCGGCAACGAACGCCGCCGGGGTCAGCCACTTCAGGCCACCGCGTGGCCGCCTCCTGCCGTTGAAGCTCTCCACGTAGCCGTTCTCACAAGGGCTCGCCTTCTGGATGTAAAGCGTGCGGACGCACGCCCTTGCCAGCCACTCCTGGATCTCTTTGGCAACGAATTCAGTGTCGTTATCGCTTCGCAGATGCTCCGGTGCACCACGCACGGCGAACAGCTCGTTCGCGTCATGATCACGTCCCGGGCGGTGAACGACCGGGCCACCTCGATCGCGAGGCACTCCCTCGTGAACTCATCGATCACCACGAGGATCCGCAGCTGCCTGCCATCCTCCGTCCGCTCCGTGAGGAAGCCGTAACTCCACACATGGTTCCGATGCAGAGCCCGATGGCGAACGCACCCATTGATACTCGCTCCCGGTAACCTCAGGCGTTTCCGCTGCTGTCGCGGCACTTGCATGTGCTCCTCCTTCCAGATCCGGTGCATCCGCTTGAAGTTCACCTTCCAGCCTCCGAACGCATCCGGACCGGTCAGCACCCGATGCGTGCGCTCGCTGCCATGCCTCGGGAACGCCTCCACGATCTTCCGCATCACTCCGAGCAACTCACGGTCGCCATCTATCTTCCTGGGACGGTGACGCTGCGTGCCTCGGTTCTGGCCGAGTACACGACAGACCCTTCTTTCCGAGACCGTCTCCTGCCCCAAGGTCCGCCGGACGGATTCCACCGTCCGACGGCGACGAAAAGGGGCACGTCAGTTGAGCTGCGCCACGCAAGCGTGTGGGCGGGCGGCCTCCTTGAGGATCAGCCTGTCCAGGGCCTGGTCCGCCACCAATTTCTTCAGCCTCGAGTTCTCCTTCTGGAGCTCCTGAAGCTGCTTGGCCATCTTCGGATCCATCCCGCCGAACTTCGTCCGCCAAGGGAGTACGTCTGCTGGCTGATACCCAGCCGTCGGCAGACATCGGGCCCGTTCGCTCCCTTCCCAAGATCAACGTCAGCCTGCCGAAGCAAGCCAACGATCTGCTCTGCACTGCGTCGCTTCTTCATACGAGAACCCTTTCCAGCCCCTGTCGGGGCACGAGGATTCTCTCACAAGACCTGGGTCAGGATTTGGGGAGGGGGCCGTCGCCGGCGACCTGTTCCTGGAGTTCCAGCCAACGCTCCTCGGCGGCGGCCAGCTTTTCCGCGGCGGCGGTCATCACCGTGTGCAGCCGCAGCGCCTCGGCGGGATCGGTGGTCGCGAGCAGCGCCTCGTGGGCCGCACGCTTTTCCGCGTCGAGCTTGGCGATCGTGCGTTCGAGCGTGCCGATCTCGCGCCGCACGTCGCGGTCGGATCGGGCCGGCTTCGTGGCGGCGGGAGCCTTGCCCGCCGGGGCGGGCTTGCGGGGGGCGATCGCCTTGCCGCCTCCGGCCGCCCGCTCCTCGTCGTCGATCTCGCGGTTCATGGCGGCGAGGTACTGGGAGTAGCTGCCGCCGTAGTTGACGACGCGGCCGTTGCCGACCTCGACCACGTTGGTCGCCACCGTCTCCACGAAGGAGCGATCGTGGCTCGTGAAGATCACCGTGCCCTGGTATTCAAGGAGCGCCTGGGCGAGCGCGTCGACCGTCTCCACGTCGAGGTGGTTGCCCGGCTCGTCGAGGACGAGGATGTTGAACGAGCCGAGCAGGAGCCCGGCCAGGCAGAGCCGGGCCCGCTCACCCCCGGAGAGCACCGGCACCTTCTTCTCGACCGCCTTGCCGCGGAAGAGCATCGCCCCGGCCAGGTCGAGGATCCGCTGCGACTTCGTGCCGATTGCCGCCGCCCGCTCCAGGTAGGAGAGCACGGTGTCGCGGTCGTCGAGGCTCGTGTAGACGTGCTGCGCGTAGATGCCCAGCTCGCAGCCGTGGCCCCACTTCACCTCGCCGGCCAGCGGAGGCAGCGACCGCACGAGCGTCCGCAGAAACGTCGTCTTGCCCTGGCCGTTGTCGCCGACGATCGCGGCCCGCGAGCCATGCACGATCTCGACGTCGATCGACTCGGCCACGCGTCGATCGGGATAGCCGATGGCCAGCCCGCGGCAGCGGACGGCCGGCCCCTGCCGCGGCGACACCTCGGGGCAGCGGATCGCCGCCGTCGGCGCGTCGGCCGCGATTTCCTCGAGCTCGAGCTTCTCGAGCTGCCGGCTCTTCGACTTGGCGCGCGACGCGGTGGAGGCCCGGGCCTTGTTGCGGGCGATGAAATCCTCGAGCTGCCGGCGCTTGGACAGCACGGCGGCGTTGGTCCGCTCGAGGTGCTCCCGCTGCTCCCGCTGGTAGTCGAGGAAGGCCTCGATCTTTCCGGGAAACATCGTGAGCTTGCCGCCGGAGAGGTCGAGCGTGCGGTCGCAGGTGGCGGCGAGGAACGCGCGGTCGTGCGACACGATCAGGCACGACTCGCGGTAGTCGCGGAGGAAGTGCTCGAGCAGGATCTGCGTCCGCAGGTCGAGGAAGTTGGTCGGCTCGTCGAGCAGGAGGAGGTTGGGCTCGTGCAGCAAGAGCGCGGCGAGCTTGACGCGGGTCTGCCAGCCGCCCGAGAGCTCCTTGACCGGTCCGGTGAGGAGCGAACCCTTGAGTTCGAAGCGGCCCGCCACCTCGCCGCACTTCCAGTCGGGCTGGCCGCTGTCGCGCATCAAAAACTCGAGCGACGTCTCGCCCGGCTCGAAGGGATCGTGCTGACGCAGGTAGCCGAGCCGCAGCCGCGGATGCCGGATCACCTCCCCGGAGTCGAGTTCCTCCTCGCCGAGGATCACGCGGAGCAGGGTGCTCTTGCCGGCGCCGTTGCGGCCGATGAAGCCCACCTTGCCGTCGTCGGTGATGGTGGCGGTGGCGTCGTCGAGCAGCACCTGGTCGCCATAGCGTTTCGAGGCGTTCTTGATGTCGAGCAGGACGGCCATGGAGCGAATCCGGGGAGGGCACTCACAGTAGCGTGATCCGGCCGCCGACGGGAATACGCTCACGAAAAACGGCGGCGCCGGCTGCCCTCGCGGCCGATCGCTGGCGGGCTTGCCGCGTCACCCGCTACCATTCCCGCAGCCGCCGGCGATCCCGCCGGCCAATCACGCCTGCCTTTGGATTCGTCCGCTCCGTCCTCCCGGAACCCGCCCCATGCACGATCGCTCGTTCCTCCGCCGTTTCGCCTCGGGCCGCTTGCGGGCCAGGCTCTTCGCCGCACTCGTGCCCGTCCTCGCCTGGGCACTCCCGCTCGTGGCAGGCAACACCGCCTCGGCCGCGGATCCGGCCGCCGAGATCATCGCCGCAGTCAAAAAGGCCGCCGATGCTTATGGAAAAGCCTTCAACTCGGGCGACGACAAGGCCCTGGCCGACCAGTGGACGCTGGGGGCGGAACTCATGGAGGGGGCCAGCGTGCTCAAGGGCCGCGAGGCGATCGTTGCCTCGCTCGGGCAGTGGCGGGCGGTGCATCCCAAGGCCGCGCTCAAGATTGACGTCACCGACGTGGAGCCACTGGGCGAGGGCGTGGCACGCGTGCGGGGCACGCTCGCCTTCACGAGAAATACGGACGAGGAACCGGCCGTGTCGCGGTTCGACAGCCTGCGGGTGCTCGAGAACGGCGTCTGGCGGATCGCCGAGTCGCGTGTCGTGCCGACGCCGCGGGCGGTGCTGACCGATCTGGCCTGGATGCTCGGCACCTGGCAGGCGGCCGACGCCAAGACCGGCACCACGATCGACGCCACGTATGAAAAGAGTCTCAACGGGCATGCGATCGTGGGCCGCGTGAAGGTGAGGCGGAAGGATGGCAGCACGGTCGAGTCGATCGACGTGATCCATCCCGATCGGCTCACCGGCCGCGTGCGATCGTGGAGCTTCGATTCGACGGGCGCCCGCGCCGAAGGGGCGTTTTCCAGCGACGGCGTCTCGTTCGACCGCCGGCTGGTGGGCACGCCCGGCGACCCCGCCCTCGGCGATCGGGCGGAGTGGACGCAGGTGCTCACGCCGCTCGGCCGCGACATGCTGCTGTGGCACTCGATCGAGCGGACGATCGACGGCCGCAGCCAGCCCGACTCCGAGCCCGTGCACCTGCGGCGGATTCGCTGACCGATTCTCTTCCTCCCTTCACCTCCCCCTTTCGCTCCTCGCACCTTCAGGGACCCCAGTCATGTTCATGTTTCACACTGGCCGCCGGACATGCTTCCACTTGATGACGGTCGGAGTCGCGCTGCTCACGCAGGCGACCGGCCCGTCGGCGGTCGTTTTTGCGCACGGCGGCGGAGGCGGACACGGTGGTGGGGGCGGCCACATGGGCGGCTTCAGCGGCGGCGGGGGAGGGGGCCGCAGCTTCGACGGCGGCCGGGGCGGTTTCGACGGCGGTCGCAGCTTCGATGGCGGCCGGAGTTTTGATGGCGGTCGGAGTTTTGACGAAGGCCGAGGCTTCGACGGCGGTCGGGGGCTCGACGGCGGTCGGAATTTCGATGGTGGCCGCGCACTCGACGGGGGCCGCGCGCTGGATGGCGGCCGTGCGTTCGACGGAGGCCGTGCTTTGGACGGCGGCGCCCGACTCGACGGCGGCCGTGCGCTCGACGGCGGAGCTCGCCTCGACGGGGCGGGCCGTTTCGCCGGTGATGCAAACCTCGCCCGCGTCGCGAACGTGGGGAATCGCGGCATACGGCCCTATTCGATGAACACGCTCGCCACCCGTGGCGATGCGATCCGCAATAATTTCCGCAACACCGACTGGTATCGCGACCGTGGCTGGTACGGCAACCATTTTAATCAGTGGTGGCCGGGCGGCTGGTGGCTCGCGGGCGGCATGATGACGGGCCTGCTCTGGGCGGACCTCTTCGCCTGGGGCGGCTACGGCGCGTATGGTGGTGGAGGCGGGGGCGGAGGCGGCACATCGACGATCCCGTACGACTACGGTTCCACGGTTGTCTACCAGGACGACGGCGTCTATGTGCAGGGCAGTCGCGCGGGCACGGCCGAGGAATACGCCCAGCAGGCGGCTGCGATCGCGGCGCAGGGCGGGGCCGACACGAAGATCGCGGAGAACGACGAGTGGCGTTCGCTCGGCGTCTTCGCGATGGCCCGGACACAGGAGACCGACGCCAGCAACTTCCTGTCGTTGGCGATCGACAAGAACGGCGTCCTGCGGGGCAGCTACTACAACGCCGTGTCGGACGAGAATTCCCACGTGACAGGGAAAGTTGACAAGAAGACGCAGCGGGCCGCCTGGACGATCGGCGACAAGAAGGAGCCGGTCTACGAGGCGGGGATCAGCAATCTCACGAAAGACCAGCTGACGATCCTCGTTCACAAGGCCGGCGGCAAGGTGGAGCAGATGCTGCTCGTGCGGGTGAAGCAGGGCGTGCCGGGCACCGGCACCGGCGCGGGCGGAGGCAACGGCGGAGCCAAGGCTGCCGCCAGCACAACAGGCCAACGGCAGCAAGGCAATCCGGCGGGCGACGATCCGATTCGCGTGAACGCTCCGCCCGAGAACGACCCGACCGAGCAGTGAATCCGGCCGGAAGTTGCCCGCGAGCGGCTCCCGGGCCGTGCCCGCAGGGAGCATCTACTCGCGCCGCCCTTCCACGCGGGCCCGGCCGTCGGCTTGAATGTCGACCCGCAGCACCATGGGGCTGCCGCAGTGCGGGCATTCCTCGACGAAATCCTGGTGGTGCCCCGCTGAAACGTCGAGCGGCACGAAGAGCTCCTGATCGCAGGTATCGCAGAAGTATCGGCCCTCCACCTCGGAGGTCCCCGCTTCGGGACCCTGGTGACGGCGGAAGCGTGGATTTTCGGTCATTTTCATGTGGCTCCGAATGCATGTGACTGTAAAAGCACCTCGACCATCGGAACCATTCTCACTCTGACGGCGGTCGGGGGCCGTCGCGTGGCGATTCGACCGCGTTCCGGCCCTGGACACGTCTCGCGGACTGGCCGATCGCGACTTGTTCGAAACCGCGAAGCCCGAAGATCGAATCACCTGCTCGCTTCAGCGATCGGTCGGGGTGTCCCCGATGGGTGGCAGCTGTTCAAGGTCGAGCAGATCTTTGGGCCGGCCCGACGCCTCCTTCATCTTTCGCAGCCACTCGAGGGACGCGAAGCGAATGCCGTCGAGTTCCACGCCCGTCTCCCAGACGGCCGTCACCGGCACCGATGGATAGCCGGGAACGTAATCGAAGAGGTCGAGGAAACCGGCCCTCGTGCAGAGCATCATCAGTCGCTCCGCACGGATGAACGCCTCCGTGACCGGATGGGTGCGTTCGATCCCGGTCGCCGGGTCGACTTCATCGCCGATGTATTCCGCGGCGAGTTCCTCGAGTGCGTCAAGCAGGCTCGCCTCCGCGGCTGGCGAGCGGATCCACAGCACGTCGGTGTCTTCGGTGCCGCGAATGAAGCCGTGGAAATTGACAGCGTGGCCGCCCACCACGACGAACGGCACGCCATGCCGCGTGAGCACGTCGAAGAGATGAAAGTCAGGCGTCATGGGACTGCATCCTCCCTTTCCGGCCGACTGCGCGAGCCGCGAAGTTGCGACGCCGAAAGTGAGCGAGCCCGGCGGGGCTGCGTTCCAGGATCGCCCTCGCCTGGGCCAAGAGTCGCCGCATGGCCGCAAGCCGCTGCGCGGGGCTCATCGTGCGGGCCTGGGCGCCGCGCACCCGGTCACGAGCAGAAAGCCTGTCGGCGGGATCGGTTGACTCGGTGATCATTACCACAGTCTATCCAGAGGAAAGCCCGGTCACCGGCACAGCCTCAACCACGACCGACTGAGGGGCGGCTCACGAGCCGCCAGGGGTTCCAGGGGCGTCTCCCATCCGCTGGCCGGGCCGCGAGCCGGACCTGGACACGGCTTGCGGAACGGCCGCGGATTGTTCAAAACCGCGAAGCCCGAGGCTAGAGTTGGAGCATGGCTGTCACGATCCGCATGGTCGCCGAACAGGCCGGAGTCTCTCCCGGCACCGCAAGCAGGGCGCTTCGCGGCCACCCCCAGGTGAGCCCGGAGTGTGTCGAGCGGGTGCGGGCGACCGCGGAGCGGCTCGGCTACCGGCCGCTGCGGGGCCGGTCGGGCCGCGGGCGGCCGGAACCGCTCGTCGGCAAGCGGATCGCCATCGCGATGTTCGGCATCGACCGCACGCTGGCGAGCCTGCCGGTCGTCGCCGAGGCGATCCACGGCGCCGAGGAAGCGCTCGCGGAGGCGGGCGCCCATCCGATCCTCGTCAACGTGCCGCATCCGGCCGAGCCGCCCACGTCGCTGCGCCGCGTGAAATTCGACGGCATCCTGGCGAAGGCGGCCCTCCAGGGGGATGTCGTCCGTGCCATGATGCCCCGGATCGTGGGAACGCTCCGCGAGACGCCGCTCGTCTGGCTGCTCGGCCGGCCGGAGGGCGCTCCAGGCGACGCGGTCGATCCCGATGATCGCCTCGTCGGCACACTGGCGGCCGAGGCGATCCTCGCCCAGGGCCATCGGCGGGTCGCGATCGTCAACCCGAAGCCCGACCACGCCCTGTTCGCGATCCGCTGCCGGACCGTCCGCGATCATGTCGAGCGGGCGGGTGGAAGCGTCGTCGAACTGCATCCGCGGGCCGCGGGCGGCACGTCGTTTCCGCTTCAGCCGGTGATGGACGTGGCCGAGGTCATGCCGCTGGTGGACGAGGCGACGGAGCATCTGCGCCGGCGGGCGTCCCGCAGATCACCCGAATCCCCGACGGCAATCTTTTGCCCGGCCGACAGCATCGCGGCACTCGTCTTCCGGGCGCTGGCCACCCGCGGCCTCGTGGCGGGCCGTGACATCTCGGTCATCTCGTGCAACCACGAGCGGAGCCTCGTGGCCGGGCTCTGGCCGAGCCTGGCCACGATCGACGTGCACCCGCAGCGGATCGGCCGGCTGGCGGTCGAGCTGCTTTCCCGGCGGATGTCGGGCGAGTTCGACGGCAGCGCCGTGCAGGTCGGCGTCTCCCCGACGTTCATCCCCGGCGGGTCGCTGACCCGGTGCAGGGAGGCACGGCTGCACCGGGGAAAGCCGTGAGGCTCACGCCCGCTCCTTTCACCCCCGCAGCCGCTGCCTCACGAGCCGGCGGATGTTGTCCTCGTAGATCTTCCGCCGGTCGGCCTCCGGGATGTCGAGCGCGTCGATCGCCGCGATGATCTCGCGGATGAAGAGCGACCCGCCCTCGGGATCGAACGGGCAGTCCGACCCGAACACCACCTGCTCGGCCCCGAAGAAGGCGAGGCCGCAGGCGATCGCGGCCTTCGAGCCCGAGAGCGACGTGTCGCCGATGAACTTCTTGAAGTGGTCGAGCGGCCGGCCGAGCTTCGCGAGCAGCGGCGCGAAATCCTCGTCGGCCGTCCGCGAGCCCAGCTGGTCCCAGCCGTGGCCCACGCGGCCGGCGAAAAATGGAATCATCGCCCCCATGTGGTGGCAGATCACCTTGAGCCGCGGCAGCCGCACGAAGAACTTGGCGAACACCATCCGCGACATGGCGACGCTCGTCTCGTACGGCCAGCCGAACGTCCACCAGATCTCGTACTTCGACTTCGGCTCGCCGGGATAGTCGGCGCAGCCGGCCCCGCGGGTCGGGTGCAGCCAGATGGGCAGGTCGTAGTCTGCCATCGCCTCGAAGATCGGCCAGAACTCCGGCTCGTCGAGCGGCCGGCCACCGACGTTCGTAAAGAG
>JBIIYN010000163.1:0-8742 GCA_044346795.1 Pirellulales bacterium | reverse complement strand
GCGTCGATGATGCGTCCGACGGAACTGTTTTCCCGCTCGCAGTCGAAGCAGTAGCGCTTGTCGGGAACGGCCAGCGAGAGCACTCCGCCGGGGACGAGAATCCGCTCGCACGCATTCAGAAACCCGACAAAGTCTGGCACGTGCTCGATCACGTGGCTGGCGACGATCCAGGAGAACCGCCGGCCCGCGACGAGCTCGTCGAGCGGCTCGCCCGTCCAGACGTAGTCCACCTCCTCGATGGCGGCGATGTCCACCCCATGGTCGGCGTACTTCGCCCGCAGGGCCGGGGCGTCGAGATGATCGAGGATGGCGACGTTGTAGCCATCCCGCTTGGCCGCGACCGGGCGATGGCTGGGCCCGATCTCGAGCCCGGCCGCCTGCTTGTCGATGCCGGCCAGCAGGATCGACTCGCGGGTGCACGGTCTCGGGCCGGGCTTCGGGCCGGCTCCTGCGGCTGACGCCCACCGGCGCAAGAGTTTCATGCGGCCTGCCTCACGAAAGTCGCCGACGGGAATCGGCGGAGCGAAAAGTCGCCCGCCGCCGTCGACAGGTTGGGGTTGTAGTGGGGATCGCCATGGAGCACGTCGCCCCACCGCTCCTGCATGAACCGCAACTCGCGTTGGAACCGTGCCATCTTCTCCGGGTTGTCCTCGTAGCCGCGCGACGCCGACTCGTGGTGGACGAGTTCGGCGAACGGCGTCCAGATGTTGCGATATCCCGCGGCCCGCAGCCGCAGGCAGAAGTCGATGTCGTTGAACGCTACGGCGATCCGCTCGTCGAGGCCGCCCACCGCGTCGAACACCTCGCGGCGGACCATCAGGCAGGCGCCGGTCACGGCGGAAAGCTCCTGCTGCAGCACCGCGCGGCTGAAGTAGCCATGGTGCCCCTTGGGCAGCCGCGGATGGGCGTGTCCGGCGACCTCGCGAATCCCGATGATCACGCCGCCGTGCTGGAGCGTGCCGTCGGGATACCAGAGCCGGGCACCGACCGCCCCCACGTCCGGCTGCACCGCGAAGGAGGCGAGTTCGTCGAGCCATTCCGGCGACAGCACCTCGATGTCGTCGTTGAGCAGGCAGACAAGCTCGCCCCGTGACTTCCGCACGGCGGCGTTGTTGAGCCGCGAGTAGTTGAAGGGGGAGTCGTCGCGGAACACCGTCACGCCCGGCAGGGACGCGATCTCCGCGAGGTAGGCCCGCGTGCCGGCATCGACGCTGCCGTTGTCGCAGACGACGATCTCATAGTTGCGGTAGGTCGTCCGTGCCCGGATCGAGCCGATCACCGTCCGCAAAAGTGCCTCATGGTCGCGGGTGCAGATCACGATCGAGGCGAGCGGCGGGCGGGGGGGCAGGGGATGCCGCACGCGGTGGTAGATGGACGATTCGGGTGCGGGCTCGACGGTGGCGGCGGAGCCGATCCTCCGCAGGTGGTCGACGACCGCACGGTGTCCGGCGGCGACCGCCTCGGGCTTCGCCTCCCATGTGAGCGCGGCGCTCCCCTGAATCGCCCGCCAGTGGTAGAGGATGCGGGGGACGTGCACGATCTGGTCACGGCGGACCTGCTCGATCGCCCGGAGCACGAAGTCGTGGTCTTGGGCGCCGTCGAACCCCGCCCGGAAGCCGCCGATCGCCACCGCGAGTTCCCGGCGGTACACGCCCAGGTGGGAGATCATGTTCTGGGCCCGCAACAGGTCGATGTTGAAGTCGCCCTTGAAGTACGGGTCGTACCGCTTTCCGTCGGCGTCGATCTTGTCCTCGTCGGAGTAGATGATGCAGGCATCGGGCCTGCGATTGATCGCGTCCACGACCCAGTAAAGCGCGTGGGCCGGCAGGATGTCGTCGTGGTCGAACAGGGCCACGAACTCGCCGGCGGCCATTTCTAGGGCGGCATTGGTGGCGGCGACGATGTTGCCCCGCGCGGTCAGGAAGCGGACGCTGATGCGGTCGTCTTCGGCGGCGTGCCGCTCGAGGATGTCGCGGATGCCGGGCGAAGAGGAAGCGTCGTCGGCGATGCAGAGCTGCCAGTCGGGATAGATCTGCCGCCGCACCGATTTGATCGCGGCGTCGAGCACCGCCGGCGGAGTGTTGTAGACGGGCATCACGATCGAGATCCGCGGCCGGAGCGGCAGGGCCTTCACGGCGTCCCGCAGTTTGGCGACCTGCCGGCGGGAGAGTGTGTCGTATCGCCGCACCCATTCGGAGTAGTCGCGCACGGGGTCGACGGCGTTCGCCCGGCCACGCCAGCGGCGCAGGGACCGCCGCAGCCGGTAGAAGGCCCGCCCGGCGAGAGGAATGCGTTCAGCCGCGTTGCTGATCGTGCTGCCGACTTTCATCGCTCGACCATCTCCTTCTGCGGGCCGCCTGGGAAGGTGGCAGAGTCTAGGCAGCCCCCGGGGATCATCGCCAGATCGATTCCGAAGGCGAACCAGCCGCGATTCCAGCCGCCACAAGACCGGTGGCCGCGCCGGCCGCGCTACCGGGCTGCGGGCTGGCGGGAGCCGAACACGGCCACGCCCACGGCCGCCACCAGCACGCCCGCGACGATTCCCACGCAATCAGCGACCCAGTCGGCCGGATCGGCCATGCGGCCGAACACCGGCTGGGTCACCTCGTCGAACACGCCGAACAGGGCCAGAGCTCCGAGCAGCACGACGAGGTTTCCGAAGGTCAAGCGGTTCCACGAGGCCAGCGTGGCGGCAGCGAGCAGGCCGAGCACCGTGTAGGCCACGACGTGCTGCGTCTTGTCGGCAACCCCACCGGCTCCGATCCGCAGCAGGATTTCCTGCGGCCGCGGATAGTGGGTGGCGACCACCAGCGCGACGGCATAGCCGGCGGTCGCCAGGGCAAGCAGCCGGCGCAGCCGCCGGCCCGTGAAAGGATTGGTTGACCGCTGCACCGGATCCATCGACAGCTCCCGTGATCCGCCAGGAATACCCCAAGAATACACCGGTTTTTGGGCTTCGCCCGCGCCGGCCGATCCGCTACCGTCCCGCCCTCGCCCGACGGCGAAAACCATCCGCATTTCCCGCAGGAGCCCCACCATGAATCGCCAGGAACTCTCGGCCATCGTCCTCGAACTGCTCGAAAAGGAAACCGGCGAGTCCTACCCCTCGCTCGAGGACTCGACGTCCCTGCGGGACGGTCTGAATCTCGACTCACTCGACATGGCCGGGCTCGTGCTGCACATCGAGAGCCGCTTCGGCATCCAGATCGAGACGGAACTGCTCGAGAAGGTCACCACCGTCGGCACCCTGCTCGACGTGCTCGAGGGGAAGATCGCCGCCAAGGCCGCGAAGAAGGCGGCCTGATCGGCCGCCGCCGTCGCCCGGTCGTTTCCGCAGGACCACGGTCGTCGCCCTCCATGCATGGAAGCATCCCGAATGCCGAGGCACCGAGCGCCGCGTGCGGCGTCGCCGCCCATGCGCTCGTCGAGGCCGCGCTCGCGGAGATTCCGGCCTTGCGCGACCGGCCCGTGCCGGATGGCGTGCCTCCGCTGCCGGCGCGGTTTCTCAGGCACTGCGACGAGCAGACGGTGGTCGGCCTGCGGGCGGTGCTCGCGGCCAGCGCCGCGCATCCCGAGCCGCGGCCGTCGTTCGCCGCCTATGGTGTGGTCGCCGCGCCATGCCAGGCCGGCCGGATCGCCACGGCCCAGTCGCTCGCACAGCTTCGCACGGCCGGCGGCGTGGCCGTTTCTCCGCACATCGTGCCGCAATGCTCGCTCCACTCGGTCGCCGGTGCGGTGAGCGTGGCCCTGGGCATGCACGGGCCGAACGTGGGCGTGAGCGGCGGGCAGCACGCGGTCTCCGAGGGCCTGTTCGCGAGCCTTTCGCTCCTCGCGGCCGACGCCGACCTGCCGGGCCTGTGGCTCGTGGTCAGCGGCTGGACCGAGGAGCCGGCGCTCGACGACCTCGGCAGGCCCATCGCCCCGACCGCTGATTCCCCGGGGCCGATCTGCCGGGCGGTCGCCGTCGCGCTCACGGCCGACGGCCACGCGAACGCCGGCACGGCCCCCCGTCATCAGCTCTCCTTGCACATGCACGCCTCCATGCGCGCGGCACGTCCGGCCGGGCACGGTCGGCACGCCGCCGACGAGATTCTCGACTTTGCCCGGGCCCTGGATCGCGTGGCCGACACCGCCTGGTCGCACCGGTTTCCCTGGGATGCGGAAGGCCGGGGCTCCGAGATCCGCCTCGCATCCCGCGCTGCCGCGGCCGGCAGTCTCTCGCGAAGGGAGGCCGCATGATCGTCTCCGCCCGCATCATGCGCGAGCCCGTCGCGATCACGGGCGTGGGTGCGGTCTCGCCGCTCGGCCACGGCTTCGACGCCATCACCGACAGCCTGGTGGCGGGCCGGTCGGGAGTGAGGTCGATCGATCCGGGCGCGTTTGCGCGGGAGAGCCACCAGTTCGCCGCGGCGGTGGAGTCGATCCCCGCGCCGCCGCCCGGCCTCTGCGGGTGCGATGCGGCGGGTTTTGAATCGCTCCCGCGGCTCGAACAGATGGTGCTCAGTCCGGCGGCCCATGCGGTCGCCGACGCCGGGCTCGGCCCGCACCGCGACCGGCTGCGGATCGGCCTCGTGCTGGGGATCGGCGCCGAGCACCTCAAGATGTGGGAACTCGACTTCCTCTCCGGCGGCAGGCAGGTGTTCGAGCCGCCGTGCAGCGACACGCTCGTGCACCGCGTGGCCTCGCGTCTCGACCTCAGCGGCCCCGCCGTGACGGTGGCGGCCGCCTGCGCGTCGAGCGGCTATGCGATGGCACTCGGCCGCGGATGGGTGCAGGCCGGCTGGGTCGATGCCTGCGTCGCGGGCGGCTGCGACGTGCTCAGCCCGACGGCACTGGCCGCCTTCTACAACCTCCGCGCCCTGTCGCGCCGCAGCGACGATCCCACTCGGGCCTCGAGGCCGTTCGACCGCGACCGCGACGGCTTCGTGATGGGCGAGGGGGGTGCGTGCTTCGTGCTCGAACCGCTGTCGGCCGCCCGGTCCCGCGGCGCGCGGGTGTATGGCGAACTGGCGGGCGTGGGCATGTCGAGCGATGCGGCCCACATGGTGACTCCGTGCAGCGATCCCACGCAGGCCGCCCGCGCGATCGGGCAGGCCCTGGCCGATGCACACGTCGCCGCCGAGTCGATCGACTATGTCAACGCCCATGCCGCCGGCACGCCGGTGGGCGACGCGGCCGAGGCCGGGGCGATCCAACGGGCGCTCGGGCCCGCGGTCGACCGCGTGCCGGTGAGCTCCACGAAGAGCATGTCGGGTCATCTGATCAGCGGTGCGGCGGCCTTCGAAGCGGTCGCCTGCCTGGCCGCGATCGCGCGGCAGGCGGTGCCCCCGACGCTGAATCTCGACAGCCCGGATCCGCAGTGCCGGCTCGACCACGTGCCGCACGTCGCCCGCGAGCGTGCCGTGCGGGTGACGGCGAGCAACTCGTTCGGCTTCGGCGGGGCGAACCTCTGCCTCGTGATCCGCGCGGCGGCCTGACCATGAGGATGCCGAGCACCACACCGCACACGTCGTTTCGAGTCGATCCGTTTCCACCATTCGTCTTCCAGCCCGATCCGCAGGAGCATCCGCGATGACAGCCCCCACCGTTCCGAGCCAGGCCAGCCCCACGACCGCCGCCCGCCATACCCCGCCGCTGACGGTCGCCGCGATCGACGCCCTGCTCGAATACCTGGTGGCGGACTGGCACAAGGTGGAGCCCGCGCACCAGGAGGAGGGGCTGGGCGGGCGGATCTGCGATCTGCACCGGTTCAACTTCCTGCTCTGGCACGAGGAGGACATCGCCCGTTCGCCGGAGGTGACCGACGCCCGGATCGCGCAGGTGAAGCGGGCGATCGACCGGTACAATCAGGCCCGCAACGACGCGATCGAGAAGGTGGACGACTGGCTGATCGAGGAGCTGGCCCGCCGCGGGATCGTGGCGGCGCCAACGGCCCCGGCCGCCACGGAGACTCCGGGTGCCGCGATCGACCGGCTCTCGATCCTCGAGCTGCGTCGCTTCCACATGAAGGAGCAGATCGAGCGGGCCGACGCCTCGGCCGAACACCGCGAGAAGGCGGCCGCGCGGATGGCGGTGCTCGACATGCAGCGGGCGCACCTGACGGAGGCGCTCGGGCGGCTCGTCGCGGAGATCTTCGCGGGCCAGCGGCCCCTGCGGGTGTTCCGCCAGATGAAGATGTACAACGACCCGACGATGAATCCCTACCTCTACAAGACCGGTTCGGCGAACAAGGCAGCTTGAGCCGGCGCCGGGCTACATCTCCGCCGCGAGTTCGGGGTGAAGTTGCCGGCCGTCGGTCTCATCCTTCACCTCGGTGAGGGTGGCCTCGGTGAGGAGCAGCGTGCCGGCCACGCTGACGGCGTTTTCCAGCGCGATCCGCACGACCTTGGCGGGATCGACGATGCCGGCCTCGACCAGATCGCAGTAGACGCCGCGGGCGGCGTCGAAGCCGTGGTTTCCCGTGCCGCGGCGGAGCTCGGCCACCACCACGCCGCCGTCGGCCGACGAGTTTTCGGCGATGGTGCGAGCCGGGATTTCGAGGGCGTGGCGGAGGATGCGAACACCCGTGCGTTCGTCACCGTCGCAGGCCTGTTCCTCGCGTTCGACCGCGGGGATCGCCTTGAGCAGCGAGAAGCCGCCGCCGGGGACGATGCCTTCGGCGATGGCCGCGCGGGTGGCGCTGATGGCGTCGCTCAAGGCCTCCTTGCGGCTCTTGAGCTCGGCCTCGGTGGGCGCGCCGACGCGGATGATGGCCACGCCGCCGGAGAGTTTGGCGAGCCGTTCCTCGAGCTTTTCGCGGTCGTAGTCGCTCGTGGCCGCCTTGGCCTGGAGGCGGATCTCGTCGCAGCGGGCGAGGATGGCCTTCTTCTCACCCTTGCCGCCGATGATCGTGGTGGAGTCGCGATCGACGACCACGCGGGCGGCGGATCCGAGGTCGGCCACCTTGATGCCGCCGAGGGTGATGCCCAGGTCGGCCGAGAAGAAGGTTCCGCCGGTGAGGATCGCCATGTCCTGCATGAGTTCCTTGCGGCGGTCACCGTAGCCGGGTGCCTTGACGGCGACACAGTCGAGGATGCCCCGCAGCCGGTTGACGACGAGCGTGGCGAGGGGCTCGGCCTCGACCGAGTCGGCGATCACGACGAGCGGGCGGCGGGCCTGCACGACGGCCTCGAGGAAGGGAAGGAATTCCTTGAGGCTCGTGATCCTCGCCTCGTGCAGCAGGATGAGGGGATTTTCGAGGGCCGCGAGCTGGCGTTCGGTGTCGGTGATGAAGTAGGGGGAGAGGAGGCCGTGGTCGAACTGCATGCCGTCGACGACCTCGATGGCGGTTTCGGTGCCCTTGGCCTCCTCGACGGTGACGACGCCTTCGCTGCCGACGCGGTCCATGGCCGCGGCGACGAAGCCGCCGAGGGCGCTGTCGTTGTGGGCGGAAATGGTGGCGACCTGTTCTTTTTCGCGGCGGGTGGCGACGGGCTTGGCGAGGCTCTTGATCTCGGCGAGCGCCACCTTGAGGCCGCGTTCGAGGCCGTGGCGGAGGTCGATCGCGCTGGCGCCGGCGGCGAGGTTGCGGAGGCCGTCGGCGTAGATGGCGTGGGCGAGGAGCGTGGCGGTGGTGGTGCCGTCGCCGACGACGTCGGCGGTGCGTTCGGCGGCTTCGCGGAGCATGTGGGCGCCGAGGTTTTCTTCGGGGTCTTCGAGCTCGATTTCCTTGACGATGGTGACGCCGTCGTTGCAAACGAGGGGTGGGCCCCATTTCTTTTCGATGAGCACGCACTTGCTCTTGGGGCCGAGGGTGACGCGGACGGCGTCGGCGAGGGTGGTGGCGCCGCGGAGGATGCGTTCGCGGGCGTCGGCGCGGAAGAGGATGCGTTTGTGGGGCATGGTCGGCTCGCTCGGGAGGTGGCGGCGACCGTGCCTGGGGATGGGGAATCATACGCAGGTCGGTTGCCGAAAAGCCTGCGTGGGCGATCTGGCGGTGGGTCCGAGGTTCTGGGGTTCAAACCCAAACCCATCCGCCCCGCTCCCATCACGGGTCATTGGGATCCCATCAGAGGGTCCTTTCTCCAAGGCGACAAATGCACGCGGAGAGACTCCGCGCACAAGCCCGAAAACCGCCACCTCGGAGGGAGAAGGCCGGCGAGCCGGGAAAGGCCTGGTGCTCACCCGGGAGACAGCAGTACGCGACTCACGCGACTCACGAGCCGCTCATCAGTCGGCGATGCTTGCGGAGGTGCCATTGACAGGGCTATTCTTGGCGGTTGAGACAGGCAGCGATCCCTCGATCGTCAAGACGAAGCCGCTCGCGCATTCCCGGTTCGAAAGCCCCGCCACGAGCGGCCTCTCGTTCGAGATTCCCCGCCAGACGAAGTGGGAAATCATCGTCGAACGCCCTTGAGCCATCACTATGCTGCGCACCTATCAATTCGCCTTCTTGATGGGGCTCTCCCTCTTCACGGCCGCGGCTCTCACGCCGAGCATGGCGCCGGGCCAGGCACCACTGGATCCCGTGGCGGCCGCGAAGCAGGCGGCCAACAAGCAGGAACAAGCATGGCTCACCCGCGAGGCGACGGCCGCACTCGTGCCCTCACCGGGCAAGCTCTCGGGGATCGCCAACTGGACGATCGACACCCGCAGGCACCGCGGCGGCATCTCGCAGGCGGCGATGTCGGCCGACGGTACGCGGGTGGCGACGGCGGGCTTCGATGGGATCATTCGAATCTGGAACGTCGATTCCGGGGCGCT
>JBIIYN010000162.1:0-8803 GCA_044346795.1 Pirellulales bacterium | reverse complement strand
CCCCCGGCTGCCCGGAAGGGTCGCCGGTGGCTCCCGGGGGAGCGAGTGGCGGCCCTGCCGCGGGCAGGCCGGAAGCGGCCCCGGACTGCCGCTCGAGCAACAGGCGGTCCGCGGCGGCCGCATCTCGTTCGAGCGACAGGACGGCCAGCTTGCCGATGGCGGCTATGGCCGCCGCCACGTCGACCTTCGCGTCCGGGCCTGCCGCGGCCGCCAAGCCTGCCGCCGCCCGCACCCGCAGATCGACCGAAAGGGCCTCGTCACCGACGATGCGGGCCGCCTGCGCGATCGTCTCCGGGGTGCCTGCCCCCAGGAGAGGCATCATCGCCAGGCAACGCGAAGCCAGCCAGTCGTCCTCGGCGGCCAAGGCCTGAGAAGCGGATTTCTCGAGGATCTCGCGGATGGCCGGATTCACCACGTCCGCCACTCGCTGCTGATCCTCGGCGAGCCCCCTGGTCGCCTCGACGTGCCTCTGCAGACCGACGCCGGCCGCGATCCGGACGGCCTTGGGCAGGTCGGCATTCGCGGCGGCCCGCGCCAGCACGGGGGCGGCGGCCTGGAGCGGTTTCCTGTCCGCGCCCTGCAGTTCACCGATCAAGAGCATGGCATTGACCCGCACCACGGGCTCCGCTTCCTGCTTGTCGGCCAGGGCCTGCATGAAGGCCATGACGGCCTTGCCGGCGTCGTCCGCGGCCTTCTCGTTGACGACGTCGCCGAGGAGAAATTCACGTATCTTGCGGCGCACCCGCTCGATCGCGGGGCGGTTCGCCTCGAGTGCCAGCTGTGGCAGGGCGATCTGTTCGAGAAAGCCGCGGGCCGCGGCGTCGAACGCACCACCTGCCCTCATCGCCTCCTTGAAGCCGCGGGTTTCCGTCGCCAACTCGACCTTGCCCCAGTCGGCGAACCGCGCGTCGTCACCCTGCGCGATCGCGGCTCCGCCGGCCGTCGCCAGCGCGATGCCGCCGACGATCGCGGCGGCATGCAGGCGGGACTGAAGCATGCGAAGGGAGAGTCGTCGGACGAGTGAGCATTTCATGCCGTGTGAACCGTCGCTATTTTTTCGGGGCGAAAGGGTTGCCGAACGGCGAGTCGGCGGCGGCCGGAGGCGGGGCCGGCCGATCCCCGGCGGAGCCTGCCGGGTCGTCGGGTTGCAGGGTCGGAAGATATCGGTCGATGTCCGCCTGCGACTCGGCCGCGGAAGGGGTTTCGAAGGTGCCGTCCGGCCTGAGGAAGATCATTTCCAGCGGCTCGGGAGGCGGGGTGGCCTTGCCCGTCCTCGTCTCCGTGCGATCCTCGGCCCGGCCACGCACGTCCAGCAGCACGCGATCGGAGGTGATCGCCTCCCCGCGCGATCGCGGATCGCCCCGCTTGGTGAACTGCGGATCGACGTTGGCGAGGCCTCCGATTTCCATGAGCAGCGACCGCAACCCGAACGCACCGGCACTCGTCGGGCCGAGAATCATCGTGGCCACCGTGCCGGGCTTCAGCCGCCGGAGTTCCTGTTTTTTCAGCGGCTGCACGAGCATCCGCATCCCATCGGGCACGGCGACCGTCGCGGTGGCCTCGCTGATCGGCGATTCGAGCATGGGCTTCTTGGCAAGGTCGGCATCGACGAGATGGCCGCTGGAAACGTTCAGATTCGGGTTCAAGCAACTGGTCTGCACCCGATACCGGTAGGTTCGTCCCGGCACGACCGCCAGATCGATGAACCGGAACAGGCGGTACTCCACGCTGGGCGCAGCCGCGTTCTCCGCTCCGGGCAACGGTCCCGGCCCGCCCGGCATCATCCCCGGCGCAGCCGGCCCCGGGGGGCCGAAACCTTCCGGAACAGGAGCTTCCGCGACTTCGCCGAAGACATCGACGTTCTTTTCCACCTGCCGCTGTACCGCCTTGGCTCTGCCCTGCCTCGCCTCGGCCTCGCGCTGCAGGAACGACGTGCACCAAGGATGCAGGGCGTTGAGTCCCCACGAGCCATCCATCAATTGGGGCATCGGGCTGCAGAACGGCAGCGGCGACGCCGCCGGATCCCGCCTCTCGAGAGCGTCGCCGAGAACGAACGTGCCGAGCAGCGGTTCCGGCTGGAGTCCGGCCCATGCCGCGGAATAACGCCGCCTCACCGCCTTCAGATCGACGGGCGTCCACTTCTCGGCGGTTCCGGGAATGACTTCCGTCCGTTCGAGCTGGAAAGCGCTCCAGGCCGGCGTGTCACGGACGGGATCACGAAAGCTCGAAGTCGCGAAGCGGCGCTCATATTCCTCCTGCTGCTTCGCGACGGGAATCAGCCCGGTGACGAGCACGTATGGAACGATCATGCCCTGCGGCAGATTTTGATCCGCCTGCGGCGGGATCATGGCCGGAGGCGGCGGTGCGGCGGGTCCCTGCGGCGGTTGCCGGCCCGAACGGGGAGGCTTGTCGGGCTTCACGGCCGGGCCGACGTCCGAGTTGAGCGGACGGCCCGCGCCGGGCCGATCCCCCGCCGCCTTGGGCTTCACCGCGAGAACCGCGACGGCCGAAACCGCCCGTAGGTCTTCGACCGGGAGGATGTCCGGGCTGCTGCGTCTTGACAGTTCCGCGAACAGCGGCTTGTTGAACAACGCGTGCGGCGGCGGGGGCTCGACCTTGGGCGAGAGCCAACGGGCCACGGTTTTGGCCAGGCCCTTTTCGCTGGTCAGCTCTGCGTCGGGAACGACCTTGACCTCCTCGATGTGCTTGGCGGTCGCGGCCGCCTCGGCGACGAGGGAATCAGGCTGCTGCTCCCGGGTGGGCTGCATGCCGCGGAGCGCCGACACGCCGCCCCACGCCAGGCCGCAGGCTGCCAGCGCGACCATCCCCACCACGATCTTCTCGCCGTGCAACAGCAGAAACGTGAGCACCGCGTCCTTGTTGAAGGCGATCCGTGGAGCTTTCATGACGCGGCCCTCCGCCCGCCGAAACGATCCCGCCACGACGCTTGAGGCACGGCCGCTGGCTTTTCCTCAGGTTGTTCGGTCGCGGGATCCTCCACCTGGCCGGGCTCCAAGCCGACGGCTTTTTCGTCCGGCGGCGTGGCCAACCCGACGGTGCCGCGGAGTTCGAGATCGACGTCATGCAGCCGGCCCACGGATGTCGAGGATGCGGCCGCCGGAGCGGCAGCCGCCTGCGGTACCGACGGATTCGCCACGGCGGCGGTGATCCTGATCTGGCGGACGTCGATGGGAATCGGTGCGCCGGCCAGCGCGACCAACAGCGAGTCGATGAGCCGCTCGTCGATCACGACCCGCAACACGAACGGCATCAGGTGAACCATCTGGCAGTCGGGCGCGGCAGCCAAGGCAGCCGCGTCGAGCGGCTGCCCATCGAAGTTCACATAGATCCAATTCCGCAGCTGATCGTCGGGGGAAGCCTCCGCCGCACCTGCTTCCGAAACCCGCCCCTTCTGCGTGGCCGCAAACCGGGGATGCGGCGGCCTGCTGCCGCCTGCCCCACCGGCGGCAGCCCCGCCCGACACGGGCGTCGGCGCACCCCCCTCCGACGGGCCCGCCGCCACCTGGCGGACGCGACCGCCGGCCTGCCCCCCGGGGTTGTCCTCCGCGGCCGGATAGCCGACCGAAAGCTCGTTCACCATCGGGATCGCCACGTTGTGCGGACCGGTGCCCGGCTTGTTCACGCGGGCCACGACGTCGCAGAGCAGCCCATACACCCACAGTTCCTCCTGGGCCAGCAGCACCTGGGCCGTGGAAGGCACGCTGGCCCACTTGAAGGAGGCGGCGATCCGATTTTGATTCTCCGCATTCCAGGAACAAAAATGCTGGGGCTCCTCGGCCCGTTCGCCCCCGGGGCCCGCCGGCGGGCGGCTCGGCTCAGCCGCTCCCTCTGCCTGCCCGGGGTCGAGCGCGTCGACGATGGCGTCCGCCACGCCCATCCGTCTGGGCAAGTCCCGCACGAGTGCGAACGCATTGTTCTGGTAACGCTCGAGCATTTTGCGGGAGAGCCTGCCGTCCGGCTTGAGCGCTTCCACCACCTTCCGGAAATCGGGGCCGAGGATGGCGGGCCAAACCCACAGCGGCCGCTGGCTCTCCCACAATTTTCGCCATTCCGCGAAGGTCTCCCGCTTCACGCGCACCGTGCTGTTGTCGATGTCGTTGGTCCACGACTCGTTGGGATGCTGCGGAATGGCCCGTACTTCCTTCATCGCCCTGATGTGACCGTCGATGGCTCCCCGCTGGGTCTGGATCTTCGCGGCCAGGTCCCCGCGGGCAAGGAACAACAGCGGCAGCAGGACCGACGGCACCACGACGGCCAGCAGCCAGAAGTGATACTTGGCAAACGCCTCGACCAGGAGACGCGACGAGCCGGCGGAAGACATCTTGACCATGGCGAGCAGAAACCGGAGGTGCTGAAGGAGCTGAAGGACTCGACCGCGCGAGAGGGGCCAATGCGTCACTCGGGCCCCGCGGCCGGCGGCGCCGACGCTGGCGCCGCCACCGCCTCTCCGACGGGTCGTGGCTGCCAGCAGAACTGCAGGACGAAGTCATATCGCTTGAGCTGTAAATCCTGCGGTCCATCCGCCGTCGGGTTCGCCACCGGTATTCTCACCTTTTTGATGGACGACGACTCGATGATGACGGGGTAGCCGATCCCCAGTTCACGAAGACTCACCTCCTGGCCCGCCAGCGGTCCGGCAGAGACCTTCACCCGGACTTCCTCACCACCCACGCCCCCCATCAGGTTCCTGACGAGCGTGTCCCGGAGGAATTGGGCGCCTTCCGAGGGCTTGTGTCGATCCTCGTTGCGATAGTGATAGCCCTGCAGCTCGACGACCCAGCCGGCTCCGGACGGCGGGACGAACTCGGGCTTTTTCACCGGCTGCTCCCCCTCCGTCGCCTGGCCGTCCGCCGGTTCGTCGGGATTGCCGGCCGGCCCGCCATCGCCCGCCGGTGGCGGGCCCTCGGCACCCGGGTCAGCCTCCTCGTCGGCGGCTTGATCCTCGCCGATGTGGGTTTCCGCCCACGGCCGCTGGACGGATGCGAACCATGCGGCCAGGTCGGGAAAATACTGAGAATCCAGCTTCACGATGTGGAGTTCGCGACGATCGGCCGGATTCTCCGGCACCGCATCACCCTCGTCGCGCGGCAGCAGCGACTCGATCGCCCTCAGCATCTCGAGCGTGTCGAAGCGGCGATTCTGCACCACCGCCAGCCACTGCTGCTGGGCGATCGCGGCCGCCTGCCGCTCCCGGACCTGGCCGATGGCCGCGGTGGCCGCCGCAGACTGTTCCTTGACCGCCGTCGCCCTTTCGAACGCCGCCGCATAGAGTTCGGGCGTGTATGCCGTCCAGGCTGCGTACATGCCGAAATAGCTGATCAAAGCGGCTGCCAGAAGCCCCACCAACGCTCCCACGGCCCACGGTTTCTTGGACTCGATGATCCGATCCCGGACGATCTCGTTCGGCAGCAGGTTCGTGCTGATCGCCGCCTTGTTGGCCGCCTGGAGGGCGAGGCCGTACGCGGTGCCGAAGGCCACCTGGTGCTCCTTGAACACCGGATTCGACAGCACCGCCGCCCCCTCGAGGCCGTTGAACACATCCAGTCGTTGCACGTCGAGCTGGAGTTGTTGGGCGACGAAGTCCGTCAGCCCGCGAAGCTTCGTGGCATTGCCAAGCAACAGCACCTTGCCGATCGTCGCCGAGCGATCGGTACCCGTGAAATAGTTCAGCGACCGCTGCAGTTCGGCGGAAAACTCGTTGAACACCGGCTTCATCGTCTTGAAGACGGCCTTCGGATCCTCGGCCTTGACCGCGTTGCGTTTGAGATTTTCCGCCCGCGAAAACGTCAGCTTCATGCCCTGGACGAGCGACTTGGTGAAGTTGCTGCCACCCGCGGGGATGCTCCGCTGCCAGACCCGCCTGCCGTTGGTCACCACGAGATCGGTGGAATCCACGCCCACGGAAACCAACGCGATGAAAGCCGCCGGTTGATCGGGATCCAACGTCTCCGGGTTGGGCAACTGGTCGAACATCGCCACGTTCGCCAGTGCGATCGGCGCCAGTTGCAACACGTCGACCTGGATTCCGGCCTGCATGAGCGGAGCCAGCGCCTTGAACACCTGTTCGCGTTTCATCGCGAACAGGGCGACTTCTGCGTCGAGCACGAACCCCTCGGCCTCCGCCCCCGACGCGAGCCGCTGCCACCGCCAGACCACCTGTTCAAGGGGGAACGGGATCTGCTGCCGGGCCTCGTATTTGACGATGTCCGGAATCTTCTTGGCCTCGATCGGCGGCAGCTTGATGAACTTCGAAAGCCCCAGGGTGCCGGGGACCGACATGGCGACGACATCGCCTTCCAGCGTGTTCCTGCTGAGCAGTTGCTCGAGCGCCGCTTGCACCAGTTCCACCGGATCCGCCTCCGGCTGCGTGAGGATCATCGGGTATTCGATGTACTCACAGGCCACCGCCTCGAGCTTCCCCGACGCGGCCGAAACGCGGCAGCGCAGCGCCTTGAGGGCGCATTTGCCGATGTCGATTCCCCACACGAATGAGCTGCGGGCCATGGCCGTTACCGGATCATCCTTGGACGTGTGTCGGCGGGGGTGCGGGCCGGGGGGCAAACACTTCTCCAACAACACTTTACGAGTGATGCGCGCGGGGTGTCAAACGAGCGCCGGATTTGCGTTTGGGCAGCAGGCTTTTCCCGCCCGGACCGACGGTAGACTCTGGGCCATGAAACCGGACCGGATCACCGTTTATCTGCCCTGTCATTCGCTGCACGATTTTCCCACCTGGCTGGAGGAAGCGGAGGCCGACGCCCTGCTGTCGGCCTGGACGGCAGCCTGGCATCCCTGGCTGATCGCCACGGTGGGTGCCGTGCCCCGCTGGGCGAGCGTCGACCTGCCTCCCGCCGCGGAGGCTGCCCTCGGAATCGTGCCCGCGCCGTGGGACGACCGATTCGCCCTGCAGGCAGACGCCATCTTCACGGGCGACTCGCGTTGGGTGCGCGGCGAGGTCGAGCGGGCCAGAATCGTCGCGGCCGCGGAGTCCGCCCTGACCGGCGGGCCGCCGGCACCGGAGTCCCGTGCGGGCGCGGACTGCGCCGAGGACTTCCACGCCCTCGGCCTCGCCGTGCTATTGTCCGAACTGCTGGCACAGCGGATGCGTTCCTCCACCGTCCTCGAGGGCACCGGCTTCGACGACGCCGCCCTGCGGGCAGCCCGTGCCGCGATCGCCGGCGACGAGGCAGTTGCCCGGGCCGCCCTCCGCGAGTGCTACAGCTGCCTCGATGCGGCGCGGGCCCGCTACTATCCGGTGGATGTCTGGCTGCTGGACGTGATCCTGCTGGCCGATTCGACCCTCGGCGACGGCATCGATCGGGAGCTCTCCGCGGCCGGTCCGGCGGCGCTCGTCGCCACGGGGGCATTGATCGAAAAACTCGCCGCACGCAACCCGGCGGCACTCGCGCGCCTGCGGGAAAAGTGCGCCGCGGGCACGCTCGCGCCGGCGGGCGGCCGCTACGACTCGCTGCCGCTCGACACATGCACTCCCGAGCAGCTTGCCGCGTCGTTCGAGCGGGGCATGGCGGCATGGCGGGAGCACGTGGGCGTGGCCCCCGTCACGTATGCCCAGCAGACCGGCGGCTCGTCGGCGATCCTGCCACAGCTGCTCGCCGGGCGGGGATTCGCGGGCGTTCTTTGGACCCTGTACGACGGCACGCCTCTGCCCGACCCGGCCGCCAGCCGCATCCGCTGGGAGGGCACGGGCGGGGGCTGCATCGACGGGGTCGCCCGTCCGCCCCTCGACGCCCGCAGTGCCCGCACGATCCTCGCTCTGCCCGAGCGGATCGGCGATGCGATGGATCACGATCACACCGCGGTCATCCAGTTCGCCCACCACGCCGGCACGGCGAGCCCCTGGTTCGACGCCCTGCGACGGATCGGTGCCGCCGGCACGGCGCTGGGCACCTTCGTCACCCCTCCCGACTTTTTCGCTCGGACTGCGGGGGCTGGCACGGTGGTTTCGTTCGAGCCGGATGCTTTTCCGGTCGGGCTGCCACAGCCGGCGGCAACCTCCTCGCCGGCTCTCGGCGACGACCCCGTGGCCTCTCATGTGTCCGCGGCGCGAAACGCGGCCCATGACCTACTGGCCGCCGAGCAGTCGCGCCACGACCTGTTCGTCCAACCCGCCGGCACGGGGGCCGCTCACGCCAGGCTGGACGCACGCGGTGGCGGCACGGCCGCCCGAAGCCTCGGCACGCTGTTCGGATTCGGCCACCGGCGCGATGCGTCGCTCGTGCTCGAGCACGAACTGCTGCGGATCGAGGTCCATCGCGAAACCGGCGGGCTGCTGTCCGTGCGACGGCCGACCGAACGGGGCAACCGATTGTCGCAGCGGCTGGCCCTGCGCTCGACCCGGCCCCCACCTGCTCCCGGGAAGCCGTGGGAAGACCCTTCCGAACGCGCCGTCTACTCGCATATGGAAGCCGATACGATCGAGCGGCTGCCCGCAGCCGGCGGTCGGGGCGAGGCCATCGTCAGCCGGGGCCGCCTGACCTCGCCGCAGCGACGCGACGTCGGCGTTTTCACGCAACGCGTCGAACTCGTGAGCGGGCTGCCGTTGGCCCTGATCGACGTCGACGTGCGGCTGGCCGATGCCTGCTCGGGATCTCTCTTCGAGCACCATGCCGCCTGCCGCTTCGCATGGAACGAGAACGAGGACGTCGAGGTCCGCCGCAGCCTGCACACGCAGTCGATCGTCACCGAACGGGGACGGTTCACGGCCCCGTGGTTCATGGAAGTCGGCGACGACGATGATCCGGGCGATCGGGTGGCCATCCTC
>JBIIYN010000161.1:0-8808 GCA_044346795.1 Pirellulales bacterium | reverse complement strand
TGAAGCGGGCGATGGCGGGCTAGGGAGTTCCGCGGTCGCAGAAGCGTTGGGGAAATGGGAGTCTCTCGGCGATGAAAAACCGCGGCGTCCGACTGGGAACCACGCCGGCATCGGGGCCGCTGCCAGATCGCCGGCCGATGATGGCCTTGGTGGCAGTCCAGGGGCTGTGCGCCGTGTTCCTCGGCCTTTGCAAGCTGCAGGCGAATCGCCTGCTCGTGGACGGCATCCAGTACAGCTCTCCCTTCCAGCAGGTGATGTACACGATCGATTGGGCCGGTGCGGTGCTGGGACTCCTGTTTCTCGTGGTGGCGTTTTTCCTGCCGCCCCGGCGGGGGATCGACGCGGTCGTCGCGTGGCTGGGCGGGCACGAGCGACTGGTCGCGGCGGCCGTGGGGGTGGCGCTCGCGGTGCTGTCGCTCGACGTTCATCTGGCGTATCCGTTCACGATGGACGAATATGCTCCCGTCTTTCAGTCGCAGGTCTTCGCGCGCGGACGGCTCACGGGCCAATGGCCTCCGGACATCACGCGGCTGCTGGTGTCTCCCGAAAACATCGACTGGTTCTTCGCCGTGTCGCCCGCCACCGGCCAGGTGTGTTCGCTGTATTCGCCGGGCCACGCGATCCTGATGACTCCGTTCACGTTTCTGGGGATCCCCTGGGCCTACAACCCGGCGCTCTCGGGGGTGGCGGTGCTGGTGTTGGCCGCCGTGGTGCGCCGGTCGTTTGGCGAAGCCGCCGTCGGCTGGGCGATGCTCTTCATGCTCGCGTCGCCCGTGTTCACCGCCTACGGCATCTCGTTCTACTCGATGACCTCCCACTTCACGATGAACCTGCTTTATGCGCTGTTGCTCCTGAGCCCGACGCTGCCGCGGGTGGCCGGGGCGGGGCTCGTGGGGGGATTCGCACTGACGCTCCACAATCCTTTTCCGCACTTCATCTTTTCGCTGCCGTGGCTGGGATGGTTGGCGGTGCGGCGCGACCGCTGGACGCGGCTGCCGCTGATCGCGGTCTGTTACGCGGCCGTGTTCCTGCCGATCGACGCGGGCTGGCGACACGTGCAGGACTCGATCCGCAGCAGCCGGACGGCGGTCGTCGATCCGGCGGGCGTCGAACAGCCTGGAACGGAAGCGGTGGCCGGGGCGGGAGCTGCGCCCGTGGCCGCCGCCCCGGCTGTGGCTCCACCGGCTCGGGCCGACGTGCGGGCGGTGATCGGGCGGGTGATCGGCTATTTCTCGACGCTTCAGCTTCCGGGTCTCGGCGACTTCTTGAAGGGCCGCATGGACGTGTTCATGCGGCTCATGGCATGGGATGCCCCGGGCCTCGTGGTGCTGGCTTGCCTCGGGCTGTGGAAAAACCGGCAGTCGACCACCGCCCGCCTCTTCGCGCTCTCCGGGATCACCACGTTTCTGGCCTATAGCCTGATCCCGATGAGTGGTGGTCATGGCTGGGGGTATCGGTATTTCTTCGCGTCGTGGAGCTGCCTGCCGGTGCTCGCCGCCGGCCTGGCGGCGCGAGGCTGCGCCGCCGTCGCCCGGACGGATGCCGCGGAGCCCGGCCGGGGCGTCGTGGGAGCCGATCTGCTGCGGGCGGTCGGCCTGGCGGCCGTCCTCAGCCTGGCGATCTGCCTGCCGGTGCGGCTCTGGCAGATCCATGACTTCATCGCCGACCACCTCGAGCAGCTGCCGCCGAAGCCGGAGGTCCTCGGGGGTGGCGACGTCGTCTCGTTCATCGATCCCGCGTTGGGATACTTCCGCAACGATCTCATCCGCAACGATCCGTTCCTCGAGCGCGGCCCCTATGTGTTGGTCAGCCACGGGCCCGACACCGACAGGATGGTCATCGACTCGCTCGCGGAGTCCTTCGGCCTGAAGGCCCGCATGACCCATCTCGACCAGCGTGGCTCGACGTGGGTGCTCGAACCGACCCCGCGGCAGGAGCCGGCGCCGTGAGCCATCAGACGGGCCGTGAATCCGGCGCCCTCGACGTGACGATCCTGATGCCCTGCCTGAACGAGCGGATCACGCTGCCGGACTGCATCGACACGGCCGGGCAGGCGGTCGCGGAGCTGGCCGCCCGGGGGCTCTCGGCGGAGATCCTCATCTCCGACAACGGCAGCACCGACGGCAGCCGCGAGTATGCCGAGTCAAGGGGGTGCCGGGTGACGCTCTGCCCGCAGCGGGGCTACGGGGCGGCGCTCATCCACGGGATCCGGGAGGCCCGCGGCCGCCTGATCGTGATGGGCGACAGCGACGCCTCCTACGATTTCCGCGAGGGCGTGCCGATGGTGGCGAAGCTCGAGGAGGGCTACGACCTCTGCATGGGCAACCGCTTCACCGGCAGGATCATGCCCGGGGCGATGCCGCCGATGAACCGCTATCTCGGCAACCCGGTGCTCTCGGGCATCCTTAATCTGTTCTTCCATTCCGGCGTGGGCGACGCCCACAGCGGCCTGCGGGCCTTCCGCCGCGACGCCGCGATCGACCTGCAGCTCAACGCTCCCGGCATGGAGTTCGCCAGCGAGCTGGTGGTGAAGGCGGCGCTCAAGCGCCTGCGGATGACGGAGGTGCCGATCACGCTGCATCCCGACGGCCGCGACCGCAGGCCGCACCTGAGGCCCTGGCGCGACGGCTGGCGGCACCTGCGGTTTCTCCTGGCGCTGTCGCCTTTGTGGATGTTTCTGATTCCGTCGGCCGTGCTGATCGGCCTGGCGTCGCTGATCGCCGGGGCGCTGTTCACCGCGCGGTCGGGCGAGATGGTGGAGGTGGGGCCGTTTCGGATCGGCGACCACTGGTTGATCCTCGCCGGGGGGATGTTCAACCTCGGCCTGTCGGGTTTCACGCTCGGCACGATCGCGCAGGTGTGGGCGAGCAAGCGGGGTTTTTACAGCCGCTCGCGGATGCTCGACGGCGGCGTGGCCACGATCCGCGACGACCGGGCGGTGCTCGTGGGCGCGGTGCTGGCCGGCGCCGGCGTGCTCTTTCTGGCGGCGGTACTCTTCGATTTCCTGCGGGGCGGCTTCGGGCCGGGCGGGCGGATCCGCGAGACGGTGATCGGCACGACGCTCGTGCTGGCGGGCATCCAGCTCATCTTCGCGTCGTTCGTGGTGTCGCTGATCGACAGCGAGCTGCCGCCGCGGGTGTGAACCGCCGTCAGGCGCGTCGCAATCCGCTCCCGTCCCGGATTTCCGAGGCGTCAGCCGAGGGACATCTGCGCGGACGTGTGCCCGTGTGCCCGGTCGGCGTGCCCCGCGGCGCAAACCCCGTGCCTGGTCGATCCTGCTCCTTGGCCGATTCTGACGCGATGCCCATGAGCCGCTGGCCGAGAAGCAAGGTATCCTGATTCACCACGGCCCGAGGCGATCGGACATCGACATCGTTTCCTGTCTTCGGGAGCAGCGGAATGCTCGGCCTGCGGGGCGGCTCCTATTACAAAGCCTCTCCTCATCCAAGCCCGAAGCGCAAGCGAGGGAAAATGCGGGTACGAAATCGGATTCCCTCGCTTGCGCTTCGGGCTTGTATATGGGACATGTCGAGCGTCCAAGTCAACTCGAAGCTGCTCTCGGTCATAACTTTGCCCTGTAGGCTGCCCGCATGAAAATCCTGATCGTCAGCGAGATGTCGGTGCCTTACGCCGTCGGCGGCGGAGAGGTGCGGTATGGCCTGCTGGCGCGGGAGTTGGCCCGGCATGGGCACGAGGTCACCTGGCTCTCGATGCGGCAGCGGCAAAGCCCCGACGAGGAGACGGTCGAGGGCGTGCGTCATCTGCACCGTGGGCCACGGATCAAAAACCCGCCGAGCCGGCCACTCGCCGCGATGCTTCGTTACATGTTCACGGCCTTCTGGCACGTGCTCACGCATCGTTATGACGTGATCGACTGCCAGCCCTACGCGCCGCTGCCGGCGGTGTGGCTGGCGTGCGTGCTCTCGCGGCAGCGGATGGTCGCCACGATCCACGACACGTCGAGCCGGCCTGCTCAGGCAACGCCGGCGCAGGCCGGGCAGCGCGGTGGCGACGACGACCAGTGGCTTTCGGCCCGCGATCGCTTCATCGTGGGCCCGATCGAGACCCTGCTGTATCGACTGCCCTACCGGCGGATCGTGACGGATACGCATGGCGTCCGGCAGACGCTCGCCCGCTCGTTCGGCGTGAGCGATCGGCGGATGGTGACGGTGCACTGCGGCATCGACACCGAAGCGATCGCCGCCGCTCCGGCGTCGGCCGAGCGGGTGGACGTGCTCTTCGCGGGCCGCGTCATCCCCCACAAACACGTCGATGATTTCCTCGACGCCGTCGCCCTGGTGGCACAGGCACGGCAGGCCCGGGGATTGCCGCCGCTGCGGGCCGCGGTGGTGGGGGATGGTCCGCTGCTGGCCGAGATGCGTGCCCGCGCCGCTGGGCTTGGCCTCGTGCCGGCCCTGGCGGCCGCCGCAACGCCGCCGGCGGCGACGGTGGAGTTTTGCGGCAGCCTTCCCGACCATGCCACCGTGATGGGCCGGATGAAGTCGGCCGGCGTGGTGGTGTTGCCGAGCACGCGCGAGGGCTTTGGGCTCGTGCTCGCCGAGGCGTGTGCCTGCGGCACTCCCTGCGTGGCCTACGACGTGCCCGCGGTGCGGGAGGTGCTGGCCGACGGCGAGGCCGGCGTGCTCGTGGCGCCGCGCGACGTGGCCGGCCTGGCCGCGGCGATCGATCGGGTGCTCGGCGACTCCGCCGAACGGGAGCGGCTCGTCGCCGCGGGCCGGCGGCAGGTGGCGGCATGTTTCGCCGCAGACGCGTTCGCCCGCGGCATGATTGCGGCCTACGAACGGTAGGCGTGGCACCGAGCGTGGTAAAAATGTCTTCCATGCCGCCGCCCCTGCGAATCCTGATGATCTACGACTGCATCTATCCGGTTTCGCTCGGCGGCGTGGAGTATCGCAACTATTGCCTCGCCCGCGCCCTCGTCGACCGTGGCCACTCAGTGTGCCTGGCCGGCTGGGGTGATCTGCCAGCCACGAGCCTGCCGGCCGGCGTGACGCTGGTGCGGCTGCCCTATGCAGCCCCGCTGCACGACCGGGATGGCAAGCGGGGCATCGTGCCGACGCTCCGCTTCGCGGCCGCCATGCTGCGGCTGGATCTCTCCGCCTACGACATCGTCGAAACCGCCAACATTCCCGCCCTGCACCTGTTTCCGCTGGCCGTGCGCTGCTGGCTCGAGCGCAAGCCGCTGGTCGTCAGCTGGTATGAGTTTTTCGGACCCTACTGGCAAACCTACAAGGGCCGGCTCGCCGCCCCGCTGTTCCGTTGGATCGAATGGCTGGCGGCGCAGCGCGGCGATCGCGTCAACGCTTCCTGCGAGCAGACCCGCGTGAAGCTGGCCGGAGCCCGGCGTCTGAAATCGCCCACTCCGCCGCTCTTGCCGTGCGGCGTGTGGCTCGCCGACGTGCAGCGGGTGCTCGAGCGACCGCCGATTCCGGCCCCACAGCTCCTCTATGCCGGCCGGCTCATTCCGGAGAAGCGGCTCGATCTGTTGCTGCGGGCGATCGCGCTCTTGCCGCCGCCGCGGGAGGCCACGGTTCAGCTGGGCATCGTCGGCGACGGCACGGAGCGGAAGGCCTTGGAGGCGCTCAGTCGGGACCTGGGGCTCGAGCGGCGGGTGCGGTTCTACGGCCGTCTGCCGGCCATCGAAGACATGTGGCACCTGCTCGCCCACGTCGAGCTGGCCGTGCAGCCGTCGAAGCGGGAGGGCTTCGGCCTCTTCCCCCTGGAGGCGTTGGCGCTCGGCAAGCCCGTGATCTATTGCGCCGCCGAAGAAAACGCGATCGGCGACGTGGTCCGCCACGACCGCGAGGGTCTCCGCAGCGATCCGACTCCCGAAGCCCTGGCCGCGGCGATCGCCCGCCTGCTCGACGATCCGGTGGAGCGGGCCGAGTTTTCCCGCCGCGCGCGGGAGCGGGCGGAGGAGTATGATTGGCCCTGTATCGCCCGGCAGGCGGAGGCTTTGTTTGCGGGCGGTGATTTGCCGCCGCGGCCCGCTCCGTCTGGCGGGCCGTCTTCATGATCAAACCAGCTTCATGATCAAGAAAGATTCATGATCAAAACGGCCTTGATCACCGGCATCGGCGGGCAGGACGGCTCGTATCTGGCCGAACTGCTGCTCGACCAGGGATATGCCGTGCACGGCCTCGTGCGCCGGTCGAGCGGGTTGAACCGCGAGCGGATCGACGGCCTACGGGCGGCGGCGACGGCCCGCGGCCTGCCGTTCGAGCTGCACTATGGCAACCTGATCGACCCCTTGGGCCTGCAGGCGGTGATCGGCCGCGTGAAGCCAGACGAGATCTACAACCTCGCCAGCGAGAGCCACGTGGGCATCTCGTTCGACGAGCCGGAGCATTCGACGAGCGTCAACGCCGTGGGCGTGCTGCGGCTGCTGGAGATCATGCGGCTCACGCGACCGGAGTGCCGGTTTTACCAGGCGTCTACGTCGGAGCTGTTCGGCGGCCGCGCGCTGCGTCCGCGGACGGCCGAGCCGGCCGACGCTGTGTCGGAGCCGGGTGGCGCTTCAGACTGCGTGTGCACGGAAGACACCGCGTTTGAGCCGGTTTCGCCGTATGCGATCGCGAAGCAGTATGCCCATGCGATGACGGCGTTTTACCGTCGCGGCTACGGCCTGCACGCGAGCAACGGCATCCTCTTCAACCACGAGTCGCCCCGCCGCGGATTCAACTTCGTGACGCGGAAGATCACGGCCACGCTCGGCCGGATCGCCCGCGGGGCGGACGAGCTGCTCCTGCTCGGCAACCTCGACAGCCGTCGCGACTGGGGCTACGCACCGGATTATGTGAAGGCGATGTGGCTGATGACGACGTACGCCGTGGCCGACGACTACGTCGTCGCCACGGGCGAGACCCGCTCGGTGCGCGAGTTCGTCGAGCGGGCCGCCGCGGTGGCGGGCTTCGAGATCGCGTGGGAGGGAGCCGGCTCCGCCGAGGCAGGCTACGACCGCGGGTCGGGCCGTCGGCTCGTGGCGGTCGAGCCGCGGTTTTTCCGGCCGCTCGACCACTCGAGCATCTGCGGGTCGGCCGCGAAGGCACGGGCCGTGCTCGGCTGGGAGCCGACGGTGGGGTTCGACCGGTTGGTCGAGATCATGATGGAAGCCGATCTCGCGCAGGCGTAGGCTTGGATCAAGGAATCCGACAAGGCCGTTGATTCGGCACAACCGGCTCCCGTCCCGCATCTCACTACGGTTTTACGTATACTTCAGTGCGACCCTGGGTGGTTTGTGGTCTCGGTACCGAATGAGGAGCGAGGAGCGATGGTGAAAGCGATCGACGCGGCAATTGACCGCATCAGACAACTGCCGGAAACAGAGCAGGAGTTGCTGGCCCGATTTGTCCTGCACGAAATCGACCAAGACGGGGCGTGGCGTCAAACCAGCGAACTGCACACCGAATCGCTTGCGCGCCTCGTTGACATCATTTCTGCGGAAGATGCGCGCGGAGAGTGTCCGGATCTGGACGTCGGTGATCTGTGAAGTCGCGGGCCCGGAAGACGTTTTGGCGAGACTACGCCAGGCTTCCCAAGGAGATCCAGAAGCGGGCCAAGGCGGCGTCTGGGCAGTTTGCTGAAGATCCGAAGCACCCGGGCCCGCAATTCAAGCAGGTACATCCAACGCTTCCGGTGTGGTCGGTCAGGGTGACAGTATCCTACAGGGCTGTCGGAGTCCGCACTTCTCCTGAATCGATCGTCTGGTTCTTCATTGGTACGCACGCTGAATACGAGCGGCTCCTTGCGTCGTTGTAGTTCGCCGAAGTCCTTGTCGAGAGTAACGAGAACGCGCCGCTCGGATCAAGCTTCTGCGAGTATCGCGGCATCACCCGGGTCGGCTGCCCAGTCAATCCCTTAGGTTTCCCCATCAACGATGCCGTGCCGCCAGAGTTCGTATTTGCTGATGTCGATATCGGCATTCGAGGCGACGGCGTAGCCACCAAACACGACATGTGCCTGCTGGAAGAACTCGGCATCACGGAGCGGCCGGAACATTGGCAAGTGTAGCAGTGGTTTGACATCGTAATGCTTGCATCCTCCGTCGGCGAAGCAGACCCGAAGAACATGGTCTGGCATCGGTTCGACGGCGGTCACCAACGGAGCGTGAGCATGCGGGCTCACTCCAGGGGAGGCAGCCTGCTGAACTCCTGCGTCTCCCAAATGTGCAGCAAGGATTCTTTGTGTAGTGTCACCCATTCGACCACCAGTTTGGCAGCGGTTTTCGGTAGACTTCCCGCGGTGATTTCCAGCGTCTCGATATCGTACACCGCCGAGAGTCCCGCGTACTCCGCATGGAAGTGGGCGGCGGGTGGTCACGAAAAAACACCCTGATCACGATGCCGTGAAAACGCGTGATTTCTGAAATGACTGCTTGCCCGGGGGCGGTGAGCGACAGGTGAGTTCGGCCCGTGCGGAAGACGCGAAAAGCACAGGGGCGACCGATCCACGGCGTCCCCTTATCGCTTGCGTAGCACGAAAAACCAGTTTTGGGCGAACACGAGCAGGATTGCCGTGAGCGCGTCGTCGAGCAGGTTGAGGCCGGCGACGAAGGTGCGTGAATCGCGGAGCCATGCGGGAAGCGCGTTGGCGGGGTTGCGCGGGATGATGTTGTAGCGGCCGCATTCGACGATCGAGAGGTCCGGCGGCAGGAGCCGCTCGACGCTGGCCCGCGTGAAGAGGCGGCTGTGCTGGAAGACCGGCTTCCGTAGCCATGGATTGACCTGCCGGACCAGGCACTCGATCCAGGAAAAGGTGTTCGGCAGATGAAACACAAGCAGCGTGCCC
>JBIIYN010000160.1:0-8821 GCA_044346795.1 Pirellulales bacterium | reverse complement strand
TCCCCGAAGTGCGGCTGTCGCCCGGGCCGTGTCCCAGATCAGCCAAGCCGGCGAACATGTCGACGGTCGGTTCGGCGCGGCCGACCGCCGGCTCGCTCTCCGCAGCCGGCTCGCCCTCCCCCGCCGGCTGCACGAACAGCCCCTCGGGGCCGGCCGTCGGTTCGGCTGCGACGTCGGCGGCGATCGTCTCTTCGGCGGCCGGCGCCGGGGCCGGCGGAGGGTCGGCCGACTGCGGCGATGCGGGCAGGACGTCGGTCGCCGCCGGGATGCGGACCGGCACCCCGCACTTCTTGCACGTGCCCCGCTGGCCTGCATTCGCCGCCGGCACGACGATGCGATGGCCGTTTGAGCAGTGGAAGACGATCTTGCCGTCCACCGCCCGCGTCGCCGTGACCGGATGGGCCTCGGCTTCCTGATGAACGCTCTTTCTCGTCTCGTCCGCCATGGCGCCGGTGGCTCTCTGCAAGGGTGTGTGGAGGAAGGGCGTGGGAAGGAAGGGTGGACAGGCTCACGACGGCGCGGGCACGGCCCCGTCTCGTCCCCCCAGAGTGTAGCCTGTCTGCAACCGGCTTGACGGGGCGGTGCCAGGCTCTGACACTGCCGCGGCCGGTCCGGCCTGGCTCCACCGCCGGCCCGCCGAAGCCGCCCCTGCTCCCGCAACGGATCGAGTCCATGGCCATACAAGTCATCTGCTCCGGCTGCCGGTCCACCTTCACCGTGAGCGACAAGTTTGCCGGTCGCACGGGCCCCTGCCCCAAATGCAAGAAGCCGATCACGGTGCCGAGTACCGTGGCGAAGGAGGTCAAGATCCATGGGCCGGAGGACGAGCCGGCGCGGCCGGGGCGGGTCCCCGCGACGCCGATCGTGTTCCAGGAACATCCCGTCCCGAGGGCGGCCTACGTGGCGGTCGGCGTCGGAGCGGTCACGGCCATGCTCCTCGCGCTCGTCGCCCGGGTGGCCTGGGGAGCGGGCCAAGCTCCCTTCTGGCTGCTGGCGGCCACGGCCTGCGTCGTCTCGCTGCCGTGCGCCTGGCTGGCCTACGAGGTCGTGCGCGACCGAGACCTCGAGCCCTACCGGGGCCGCTCCCTGCTCGTGCGCACGGCCGCCTGCGGCGCCGCCTACGCGACCCTGCTGTTCGCGAAGAGCTTTCTGCCACCCGAACTGACCGGCGAACTCTGGCCGTGGATCTATCTCGGGCCGCCGTTCCTGTTCGCCGGGGCCCTCGCGGCGCTCGCCTCCTTCGATCTCGACTGGGGATCCGGGGTGGCCCACTTTTCGCTTTATGCCACATTCATCGCGCTGTTGCGCTGGCTGGCCGGATTCGCGCCGGTTTGACGGCGTGCCGGCGAGGAGCGGCCCATGCCACTGACAGACCTGCCCGAACTGGTTTCCTTCGAATCCCATGCGGAGGGCGTGCGGATACCGCCGGGGGTCACCGTGCCGCTCACGCCCCGGGTCAGGGCGTTGCTCGACACGGCCGAGATGCGGCGCCTGGCCCGGGTCAGCCAGCTTGGCCTCGTGTCGCTCGTCTACCCCGGCGCGATCCACTCGCGGCTGGAGCACTCGCTGGGCGTCTACCGGCGGGCGCTCGAATTCCTCGCGCGGCTCAAGCACGATCCGCGATTCGTCGCGGTGATCGGCGAGTCGGACGCGGCGGCGTTCGTGGTGGCGGCGCTCGTGCACGACATCGGCCACTGGCCGTTCTGCCACCCGATCGAAGACGTGGGACTGCCGCGGTTTCCCCGGCACGAGTCGCTCGTCCGCGATCTTCTGGCGACGGGCGAGCCGGCGGCGGTGCTCGCGGAATCATGGGGGCTCGACCCCGACCGTGTCGCCTCGCTCGTCACCGGCACGGGCACATGCCCGGCCGATCGCATCCTGCATTCGCTGCTCTCGGGGCCCATCGACGTCGACAAGATGGACTACCTGGGCCGTGACAGCCTCCATGCCGGCGTGCCCTACGGCCGCCATTTCGACGAGGAGCGACTGCTCGCCAGCCTCTGCCTCGACGAGCAGGGCACGGCGCTGGCCATCACCGACAAGGGGCGAACGGCCGCGGAGATGCTGGTGTTCGCCCGGTATGTCATGTTCAGCGAGGTCTACTGGCACCACGCCGTCCGCTCGGCGACGGCGATGCTGCAACGAGCCGTCTGGATCGTGCGCGACGCGGTCGATCCGGCGGATCTCGTCAGGCTCGACGATCGCGGCTTCGTCGCCGCCCTCACCGCCGTCGCCGCGGACACGCCCGCCGCGCCGCTTCTGGACGGTCTCTTCGGCGCCCGCCGCCGGCTCTACAAGCGTGTGGCGACCTTCGACGCGCTGCGGCATCCAGCCATCCATCGACGGCTCGCGGGCCGCACCTACGACGAGCAGGCGGCGATCGGCGATCGGCTGGCGGCCACCGTCTCGCGGCGGACCGGGCTGCGACTGACGGCCGATGACCTGCTGATCGACGCCCCGCCCGCCGAACGGGAGGTGGAGTTCCGCCTGGCCGTCCGCGACCGGCCGCGGCCCGCCCCCGCACATCGCCAGACGAGCGGGGCGGCCTTCACCTGGCGACGATTCGAGGAGGTCTCACCGGTGGTCCGCAGCCTCGCGCACGAGCAGTTCGACGACCTGGTCAAACGCGTGCGACTGTTCGCCCCCGACGACGTGGCGGCCAGCGTGGCCGGCTGCCCGGGCCTGGAGGACGCGATCCTCGAGGCCGCCGGACAGCCGCCCTGACGGTCGATCCACGAACAATGAACTGAAAACAGGCGGTGGGTGTCTCACTTCCCGCCGGGAAGCTTGCCTTCCTTGAGCAGGGAGCCGAACGTCGGAGCGTCGGCCTTGGCCGGGTCGCTGGGCAGGGCCGCGACCTCCTCGAGCGCCTTCTTGATCTTCGCCACGTCCTTGGCGTCGGCCTTCTTGTCGAGCCGATCGGCGAGTGCATTGCCGTAGGCGTTGCGTTCCTTCTTGCTCGAACCGGCATGGCAGACGTTGCACTTCGCCGTTTCGACCTCCGCGGCAAGGGCCTTCTCGGCCGGATCGGAGCTGTCCGGCTTCACGTAGACCGCCTTGAACTCCTCGAAAAATTGCTTGATTGCAAAGGCCTCCCGGGCCGATCCGCCACATGCCATGGCCACGCCCGCTCCGACGACCAAGACAAACCTGCTGCTCCTGCTGCAAGACATCGCTGCTCTCCAAAGGTGAATGGAAGGGGGATGCAAGGGCGACTGCCGGGCCCACGGACCCGGGTTCGACGGGCTCCGTCCACAATGCATCGGCTACTAGACCGCCATGCTGCGTTGCCGTCAAGAAAATTGTACCACGCGGCCAGGGCCGCGCCGGCCGGCCCGCCCTGTCGGTGGCGGGGTCACTCGTCACCAGGCCAGGCCTCGATCTTCGCGGCGTGGTTGAAGGGCTGCGGCTGGGACGCGAAATCGATGTCGAACCGCTCGGCGGCACCGTCGATCCTCCGCAGGATGCCGCTCCCTTCGTAGCGGCTGGCGGCGTCCACCCATTCCACGCCGGGGCGGTAGCCCTCGGGATCGCCCACCCCGGACTGTTCCAGGAGCGACCGCCCTTCGGGCACCAGAAACCGGCAGGCCCTGGCGAAGGCCTGCAGCCTCGGCTGGAGCGGCAGCGCGGGCGAGTCGTGCAGGCACACGAGGCCCTGCCCGCAGGCAAACAGGCCTTCGTCGAGGCTCATGCGGACGACCATGCCCCCGCCGTCCCGGCCGCCGTCGCTCCGAGCCGCCCCCTCGGCGACGAGGAATCGTCCCCGCGTCACGACGCGGCCGCCCGACCAGAAGACGTCGATGCCACCGCTTCCCTTCGCCTCGAGCACGGCGGCACCACCCTCCGCACGCGTGTCGTTGGCGCGAATCTCCTGCCGCTCGTTGCCCGACGTCTGAACGCGGATGCCGACGCCGCCGGCGGCCGCCTCGCCCGAGACGACGAACAGCACGGTCTCGCAGAACAGTGCCGCCGAACCCCGCAGCGAAACGAGCGAGTGACGGGCCGCGTTGGCGGGCAGAAAGGCCGACCTGATCGTCACGTTCCTCAGTTCGAGCGTGCCCGACACGACCGTGATACAGCCGCCATCCCGTGAACCCATCCCCGATTCCACGATCCGCAGGACCGGCTCGATGCCGGCCGCCGCGCGGATCGTCAGCCGCTTCCCCTCGATGGTGAACGGCCCGTCATCCCTGGGTTCCGCGCAGGCGACTTCGATCACGTCGCCATCGGACGCCTGCCGGACGGCCTCGCCGACGGTGCTGCGGTCGTCATCCACCGTCGGCACGTCGACGACCCGCCACACGCGCGGCTGCGCCGCAGCCGCCGGGCCGTCGGCGGTCGCTTCCACGTCGCCGCCGTCCGCGCCCTGTCCGGCTGGCATCGCCGGCAGGGCGGGCCCCGTGGGGCCGCGGCCGGCCGGCCGGGGCATGCTCGAGGCATGCAGCCAGAGCCCTCCGACCACGGCCACCAATCCCAGGAGCGGCATGAGCCACGGCAGGTGCACCGGCACGGGGCGTGGCACCGGTTCGACGGCGACGGCGACGGCACCTCTCGGCGCCGCCAGTTCGAGCCCCAGATCGTCCGCGAGGCCCAGCAGATCGTCGATCAACTCGGAGGGCCGCTGGTAGCGGTCCTCGGGGTCCTTCTCCATCAGCCGGCCGAGGATCACGGCGAACCGCCTGGGAATGTCGGGCCTGAGCGACTCGATCGCCGGCGGCGGATCCTGCTGATGCTTGAGCAACTTCTGCACCATCGTGCCGTCGGCGAACGGCGGGCGGCCCACGAGCATGAAGAAGACCGTGCAGCCGAGCGAGTACAGATCGCTGCGGACGTCGGCGACGCGGGGATCGCGGGCCTGCTCCGGCGAGATGTAGTCGAACGTGCCGAGTGTCATCCCGCTGACGGTAAGATCCTGGTCGCCGCCCATGTTGTGGAGCCGCGCCAGGCCCATGTCGACCACGCGGGCGCGGCCGGCGGGCGTGATGATGATGTTCGACGGCTTGATGTCGCGATGCACCACCTCGCGGGCGGAGGCATGCTCGAGGGCCTCGGCCACCTGGACCGTGACCTCGATCGTGCGGGGCAGGCTGAAGGTGCCGTCCCTCACGACGACGTCGCGGAGGTTGGTGCCCTCGATGAATTCGAAGACGATGTAGTGCCAGCCGTCATCCGATCCGACCGCGTGGACGCGGCCGATGTTCTCGTGATCGAGCCGCGCGGCCGACTGGGCCTCGTTGCGGAAGCGACGGAGCGTCTCCTCGTCGTCCGACTGCTGCCGCGAGAGCACCTTGACGGCGACGACCCGGTCGAGGGTGGTGTCGAGGGCCCGGAAGACGGCACCCATGCCGCCGCCGCCCACGAACTGGTCGAGCCGGTAGGGGCCGAGGGAGCGTCCCTCGAGCAGCCGGCCGATTTCGGCCGCCGTGGCCGACTTGCCGGGGGCGGCCGGCCGCGCGGAGATGACGGTGGCCTCGCCCGGCGGCAGGGCAGGCGTCGGGGCCGCCTCGGCGGAAGCGGCCTCGACGTGAAACGCGGCCGTGGGTTCGCCAGCGGAATCCGGAACGGCAGCCGATGGCCGGGACGATGCTTCCATGACATCGACCCTAACAGGCGGCCTCGACGGGGGTCAAATCATCGCCGCGTCGCGATGGCCGCGAACGCGCGCGGAGCCTGGACCGTCAGCGAATGAACAGGTGCCGCGTGGCCGGCCGCGAGCGATCCCAGCCTCCGTCGGTGGTCGTGTCGGCCAGTTCGGACGGTTCCGGCAGCCGCACCGCCGCCGAGGCGAAGGTCGCCCGCCACCCGTGCCAGCCCCTCGCCACCTCCTCCGCGGAGTAGGTCCGCTCCGACGTGTATTTCCTTCTCAGGTGCGATTCACTCAAGGCGATGTAGTGCCGCAGTGCGAAATTGACCGGGTACAGACTGCGTCCCTCGAAACGTGCGTCGTGACCGCCCGAACTGCTGAGATCGATGTCCGCCGCCTTCTTCCAGAGTCGTACGAGCCGCTGCGGCCACGGCTCGAAAAAGAAGTATTTCCGCATCCCGGCCACGTAATCGGTGCCTTCATGCCGCTCGTCGGCACTGGTCGGCACGAAGACGAATTCGTCGAAGTTGACCGCCGAACAGCCCTGGGCGTCGACCTCACGGATTCGCTCGAGGAGCCGCTCGCCGCGGACGGGCGGCTCCGGGATCTCGTCGGCGTCGAGGTGCATGTACCACTCGGCGTCCAGCTGTCTCGCAATCTCCTCCTTGCGCCGCAGCAGCCCAATCCAGTCGTAGAAGCCCGTGTACGGATGGGTTTCGACGTGCACGAGACCGCGACCGCGAAACCGCTCGGCCCGGGCGCGCGTGTCGTCGGTCGACTCGTTGTCGATGACCGCGAAGTCGACGCCCTGCTCCACCAGGTGACGGCAGCATCGATCGATGTAGCGGCCCTCGTTGCGGGCCGCGATGATCGCGAGGACCTTCATGACCGCCTCATGCTTCGTGCGCCGCGCAGACCCGCTCGATCACATCGGCCCCCATGGCGACCCGTCCGCCCCCGTCCGCGCCCGTCGCCCTCGCGAGAAATCTCCGCAGTCGTGCGGGCGAATCGGCGTCGGCCTGGGATTCGACCACCGCGAGCACGTCCGCGGCGGTCAGGCCACCGGCGACCAATCCCGCCGCCTCGTAGCCCTGCCCCCGTTCGAGTGGCAGCACGACGACGGGGGCGCCCGCCGCGACCGCCTCGAGCACGACCGTCGACCCGGTCGTGACCACGAGCGAACAGCGATCGATCCGGGCCGGGAGGGGCTCGCACGGGTCGAGCGACTGCAGTCCCGCATCGAGGAAGGCGTCGCGATGTTCCGGATGGGGGCGGACGAACACCTCGCGGGACGTCGCGTCGGCGAGATCGCGAAGCAACGCGACCAACTCCTCGGTGCACGCCCGCTGGCCGGCGAACAGGATGGGCCTGCGATCGTCCGCAAACGCAGGCCGTGGCCGTGCGGCGATCGCGTCGAGCTTCGCCAGCCCCGCCACGTGGACGCGACCGGCGACGCGGGCCGGGGCGAGCTCCTGGAACATGCGACCGAACACCAGCAGGTGGTCGAAGCAGAAGTCGTCCCAGTAGCCCTCCCAGTTCTGCACGAAGCCATGCTGGCAGCCGATGAACAGAGGCCGCCGCCCCTGGCCGGACCACGCTCCCGGGATCTCGTGTTCGGGGCCGGCGTGGCAGGTGGTCATGACCACCGCATCGGGAGCGAGGCGTTCGAGCGTCTCGATGGCACGAGCGACCACCTCGCTCCAGGTCGCCCGCGGGGCACCCCAGAGGGAATCACGCAGCGAAAACACGCCGGCCGACCCGCACCATGCCACGGCATCGTCGAGGCCGTCGCTGTCCGGGTCGCCACGGTGCGGAAACAGCAGCGACCGCATCTCGTGGCCCCGTCGCCCCAATTCCCGCAGGACGGGCGACCAGTTCGCCAGCGACCGCGCGTTGATGGCCGTGAAGACGATCGATGCCATGCGTGCCGTCACCAGGATCGTGGCCGGACCAGCACCGGCGGGCGACTCGCACCGTCCGCACGGCCGCGTGTCACCATCCCTCGGAGTATACCCCGGCCGCCGCCGGCAGGTGCGTCCTCCGGTAGCAGCCGCAGCCGGCGCGGAATCGCCAGCCACGCTTCGCGCGAATTGACGCTGCGCCGCCGTGCCACCTATCCTGACAGGTGCCCGGGGCACGAAGCCGCGCGGCGGCGCGATCTGCGCGGGCCGCGTGCGGGTGCCTCCCCGGGGGCCGGCGGAGGTTTCCTCTGAAAGTATTCCTCGCCAACGACACGGCACGCGTGCCCCACTTGGGATGCCAGGCGGTCTCCGACGCGCACGCCCGCCTGCTCGGGCGGGCCGGTCACGAGGTCGTCCATCGTCGGTTCCTCACCCCTTCGCCGTCGAGCCGGGCGACGACCGACGACGAGCACGTGCGGTTCATGGAGGCGGACGAGCATCTGTCGTCATGCCTCGACGAGGTCGACGCGGTGATCGTCAACGGCGAGGGCACGCTCCACCACGGGGCCGGCAGGCCTTTGCTCGCGCTGCTGACGATCGCACAGCGACGACGCAAGGTCACGCTCCTCGTGAACGCCGTCTTTCAGGACGCACCTGGATTCGACGACGCGCTGCTGCGGCTCGACGACTTCACGGTTCGAGACGCGCGCTCGCTCCATCAGGCCACCGCGCGCGGCTTCGCCGCCCGGATGGTGCCCGACTCGTACTTCGCGGCCGCCTTTTCGGAGCCTTCCCGCCCGCTCGAGGGCGACGTGGTCACCGACTGGCACTGGCAGCGGGGCGACGTGGGGGAGGCGCTCGACCGGTACGTCCGCGAGCGCTCCGCCACCTTCCTCCCGTTCGTCACGCCGACCGCCGGCACCGACTGGTCGCGGGTGCCGGGCGAACTGGCCTCGGCCCGCGTCGTGCTCACGGGGCGGCATCACGGGGTGTGCGCCGCGATCCTGTCGGGCAGGCCGTTCGTCGCCATGCCCTCCAATTCCCACAAGATCGAGGGCCTTCTGGAGGCCCTCGATCTGGAGCATCTCGTGGCCACCGACTTCGACGGCCTGCTGCAGGCGCGCGACTGGGCCGTGGCTCACGCTGACGTGTTCGCGTCGTTGCTCGACCGACTCACGGACGGGGAACCGCTGACGACCTTTCGCTGCCTGGGCTCGGCCGGCCCCGACCGCTCGGCGCTGGAAGTGGCGAGGCTCGCGGAAGACGTGGCCCGAGCGGCACACACCGGCTGACGGCAGAGGCTGCCTGGTTGCGTCTCAGGCTTAGTTCCGGGCCA